>NZ_WVUH01000139.1 GCF_017614955.1 Micromonospora echinofusca | reverse complement strand
CCCCCACTCCGACGATGAGCCCGTTCGGACCGGTCCACTACCTGCACCAGGACAACCTGCTCTGGGTCCGGCCGGCGATCAGCCCGTCGACCGCGACGATCAGCGCAGCGGACGGCACCTGGGTCGGTACCCCGCACCACCCGCTGGTCTACACCGCGCACAACGTCACCGCGCGGTACGCGGGCGGCCCGACCCAGTTCCGCCTGCTGCTCGACGCCGGCAGCGGGGTGGGCAACGGTACCCAGGTGCGGGTGTCGTACGACCTGACCGGTGACGGCAGCTTCGACCGGGTGGAGACGTACCACTACTTCGCCACCGATCCGGTCGTCGACACCTGGGAGTCGTACACCGAGGCCCGGGGCCTGTCGTCGGCCACCGGGACGCTGGGTGACCTGGCCAACGGCACCGTCCGGGTCGAGGTCTGGAACGCCATCGGCGGCGCGGCCACCCGGATCGGCGTCGGCAACCAGTCCACCGTCACCCTGCCGTACACCGGCTGATCACGGCAGCACCCGGAACCCGCGCCGCACCGTCGACCTTCCGGTGTGACGGACGGCGCGGGTTCCCGGTCGGCCGGCTGACCTCCGCGTGCCTAGAGTCGTGGCAGCAGGTCCCGCGGGGAAGGGAGGAGTGACCGGTGGTCGTACGCGCGGTCTACCCGGGCACCTTCGATCCCTTCACCCCCGGGCACCTGAGCATCGTGGACCGGGCCCGCCGGCTCTTCGACGAGGTCACCGTCCTCGTCGCGGTCAACGCCGCCAAGGGTCCGGGTAGGACCCCGCAGGAGCGGGCCACGGCGGTGCGGGCCCGGCTGCCGGCTGACTGGAGCACCGTGACCGTCGCCGGGTGGAGCGGGCTGACCGCGAGTTGGTGCCGCCGGCACGGGGTGGACCTCATCGTCCGGGGTGTCCGCAACACCTCGGATCTTCAGGACGAGTACCGGCTCGCCGCGATGAACGAGGCGCTCGGTGTCCGTACCCTGTTCCTGCCGGCGCTGCCCGAGCTGACGGCGGTCTCGTCGACTGCGGTACGCACCCTGGACGCCTGATCCCCACCTGGGCTGACCCGGGGCTCCGGTTCACGGGTCCGGGAGGGCCGGTCCGGTGCCGCCGCGTCCGCTGATCAGCGGCAGGTAGACCTCGTCGACGATCTCGACCAGGACGCTGTCGGGCACGGTCGGGTAGCCACGGGCGATGAACTCGTTGCGCAGCAGGACGACCGCCACGGTGGCGACGCGCGGGTGCAGGGCCTCGGGTGACGCCTCACCCCGGTCCACCGCGCGGGCCAGTAGCGCGAGCCAGGCCGCACTGCCGGCGTCGGCGGAGTTCTCCTGGATCTGCGCGAGCAGTTGCGGATCGTCGCGCGCGCCGGCCAACAGGGCGCGCAGGATCCCGCCGATGGGCGACGACCAGGTGCTGTTGGCGCGACGCAGCAGTTCCAGCACGTCGCCACGCAGTTCCCCGGTGTCGGGTAGCTCTGCGGTCTCCGCAGCCATCTGCTGGTAGGCGGCGATACCGAGTGCTGCCCGGTTGGGCCACCGGCGGTAGATCGCGTTCTTGTTGGTACCGGCGCGTTGGGCCACCCGGTCCATGGTGAGCCCGGCGTACCCGGACTCGGTCAGCTCCTCCGCCGCAGCCCGCAGGATCGCCCGCTCCAGCTCGGCGCCCCGGCGCCGACCCCGGGCGGGCTGCGTCGGCGGCTCCGAGTGGGCGGACGGTTCGTCCACCATCCTCACCTGCTCACGGTACATGGCACGGCTGCGGGCGCCGTACCCACAGTGGACCCGACCCCACCATTAGGGTACGGTACGTACCGTACCCTAATGGTGAAGGAGACCCGCCATGCGCGCCAAGGGCATCGGCTACGACGCCGGATTCAGCTTCGACGGCACCACCAGCCGTCCGTTCGACCCCGCCGTCGTCCGGCGCGAACTGGAGATCATCCGTGCCGACCTGCACTGCACCGCGGTGCGCGTGTTCGGCAGCAACCTCGACCAACTGGAATTCGCCGCGAGCCACGCCGCCGACCTGGGCCTGGAGGTGTGGTTCTCGCCCTTCACCCACGGACTCGACCCGGAACAGATGCTGGACCTGCTCGCCGACGGCGCCGGCCGCGCCGAGCGGATCCGCCGTCGGGGTGCCGAGGTCGTGTTCGTCACCGGCGCGGAGTTGAGCCTGTTCAACAACGGCTTCCTGCCCGGCGGCAGCCTCCGCGAACGGCTCGACAGTCTGCTACGACGCGACCCCGACATGATCAGAGCGATGGCTCTGGTGCCCGACCGCGTCAACGACTTCCTCGGCCGGGCGGTCGCCGTGGTCCGGGAACGCTTCGCCGGCCGGGTCACCTACGCGTCGGTGCCGCTCGAACGCGTCGACTGGACGCCGTTCGACATCGTCTCGGTCGACGCCCACCGCTCGAAGGAGGTCGCCCACGTCTACCAGCAGGGCATCCGCGCGCTGGTGGCGCAGGGCAAACCGGTCGCCATCACGGAGTTCGGATGCACCACCCACCGTGGCGCCGCCGACCACGGCGCCCTCAGCGGAGAGATCGTCGAGTACGACGGGGGCATCCCGGTGCGACTCAACGGCGACTACGTCCGCGACGAGCAGGAACAGGCCACCTACCTGCGCGAACTGTTGGACATCTTCACCGCCGAGGGCGTCGACGCGGCCTTCGCGTGCACCTTCGTCTGCTACGGCCTACCCCATCGCCGCAACCCCCGGGAGGACCTCGACATGGCCAGTTGGGGCGTGGTCAAGATCCTGGACGAGGGTACCGGTGAGACGTACCCCGACATGCCCTGGGAACCGAAGGCCGCCTTCACCACACTGGCCGCCTGCTACCGGGCCTGACGACCTGCTACCGGGCGTGACGACCGCCCACCCGGCGGAATCACGATCACGTCGGCCGGGGGCCGGATGCACGGCGTCCACGAGCGTGCATACTGGCTCCCGGCCGGGCGACGAGGACCGGACCAGGAACCGACCGCCCGGTACCGGAGCAGGGCTCCGTTCCCGACGACGCCTAGGGTGATCCCGTGTCCACCAGAGTGAATGCCGCCAAGACCCGGGCCGCGCTCCGCACGTCGGCGCGGATCTCCCTGGAGACGCTGCTGGTCCTGCTGACGACCGCAGTGGCCCTGTGGATCCTCGGGCGGATGTGGTCGGTCGTCTGGCCGCTCGTGATCGCCCTGCTCCTCACCACCCTGACCTGGCCCTCCGCCCGGTTCCTGCGCCGGCACGGGTGGCCACCCGCACTGGCCGCGTCGACCGTGACCGTACTGTTCCTGCTCGCTGCCGCCGGCACGGTCGTGTTGATCGCGGTGCCCGTGGCGTCGCAGTCCGGCGAACTGGCCGACGGCGTGGTCAAGGGCATCCAGCAGCTCCGCGAGTGGGCCTCCGGGCCGCCGCTGAACATCGGTGACGACGAGGTCAGCAAGGGGCTCGACACGGCGGTCGCCCGGGTACAGGACAGCGTCGGCAGCATCATCACCGCCGCCGTGACGGGGGTGGGCACGGTCGTCAACGGCGTGGTCACCGCCTTCCTCGCGCTCTTCCTCATGTTCTTCTTCCTCAAGGACGGCCCACGGTTCCTGCCCTGGCTGACCCGTCAGCTCCCCGGGCGCCTCGCCACCGACGTCCCGGTCGTGGCCGCCCGCTCCTGGGACACCCTCGGTGCGTTCGTCCGGTCGCAGGCCTTCGTCGGCCTGCTGGACGCGGTCTTCATCGGCCTCGGGCTGTGGATCGTGGGTGTGCCGCTGGTGCTCCCACTGGCGGTGCTGACCTTCGTGTCGGCGTTCGTGCCCATCGTGGGCGCCCTGTTCGCCGGGTTCGTCGCGGTCCTCATCGCGCTGGTGTCCAACGGCCCCACGGACGCGCTGATCGTGCTCGCGATCATCATCGCGGTGCAGCAGTTGGAGGGGAACGTGTTCCAGCCCATGGTGCAGAGCCGTGGCCTCGGTCTGCACGCGGCGGTGGTGCTGCTCGCGGTGACCCTCGGCGGCAGCCTGGCGGGCATCGTGGGCAGCCTGCTCGCCGTACCGGCCGCCGCCCTGATCGCCGTCGGGTGGAACTACCTGCGCGAGCAGCTCAGCGAGCCCGTCCCCTGGTCGGAGACCGGCGGACCGGACACCCCGGGACCCGACACCACCGAACCGGAGGCGCCAGGACCGGCCAGCGGGCCGGCCCTCCCCGTACCGGAACAACCCGCGCCGTGATCAGGTGACGCCGGCCGGCGACAGGGCGGCCAGCGCCCCCGGGGCGTGCGCGGTGAGCGACTTGTCGGCGGCCGTCGGCCCGTACGACGTCACCGCCACCGGCACCCCGAGCGCGTCGGTGACCGCCCCCACCCGGTCGACGGGTGGCGGAGCGTCGTAGCGGGGCACCGTGTGGGCCAGCCGGCGGGTCAGCGCCGCCTGCCGGTCCAGGTCACCGGCTGGCCCGGGTACCAGCCGTTCGGTCCAGTCGTACGCCTGGCAGAGCCGCACCTGCGGCGGCACCGCGTCGAGGTGGGTCAACGCGATCCCGTCGACCCCGCCGGCCACCTCCAACGCGTACCGGTGGGCGACGGCGTCGAAGTGCCCGAACCGCATCGCGCCCTGCCACTCGTTGGCCGGGTTGTGCGGGTCGGTCAACGGCAGCGTCGGGTCCTCGGTCACCAACGGTCCGGCGCCGTGCCGGGTGGTGAAGGCGCGCAGCACCCCGAGCCGGACCACGTCACCGGCCTGACCGGCCTCCGCCAGCAGGGTCTGCGCGTTGGCGAAGGTGGTGGTACTCCAGGTCGTGTACGGGTGGAAGCCGTGCCACTCGTCGAGCAGGACGCCCTGCGCGCCCTCGAACACCACCGGTCCGGCCCGCAGCAGCGCCGGCAGGTACCCACCGTCGACGACCGGCACCCGGGCGGCGAAGGCGGTGAAGGCGTCCACGCAGGCCCGCACCGGCGGCACCCCGGCGCTGCCGGGGCCGTCGAGCGGGCCCAGTTCGGCGGTGAGCCGGTCGCGCAGCAACGCGAGCTTGTCGGCGAGTACCGCCGGGGTGCGGCAGTCGGCCACCCGGGGTGCGTCGCCCGGGTGAGCCAGGGCGTAGGCCATGGTCTCGCCCACGCCCCGGCCGCAGGAGCCGTGCCGGTCCGCGCCTCGGGCGGTCTCCCGGGCCTGGTTGGCCGCCCGGTGCCAGGGGGTGGCCAGCAGGGCCGCCGCGTCGACGGTCAGCCGGTCGAACGCGTCGGTGACGCCCACCGACGCCAGGTGGTCGGCCTCGACCACCAGCGCCAGCGGGTCGACCACCGTGAACCGGGACAGGTGGGTGCGCACACCGGGCCGGAAGGTACCGGCCCCGAACTGGGCGAAGGTGTGCCGCCGGCCGTCGGGCAGGACGACGGTGTGCGCGGCCTGGGCTCCCCCGTTGTACCGCACCACCGCCGTCACCGCCCGACCGCCGACGCCCCGGGCGCAGAGCCAGTCGACGATGGTGCCCTTGCCGGCGTCGCCGTACCCGAGGTCGGCCACGATCACGTGGGTCACAGTCGGGTGATCCGGTCGGTGCCGCGCGGTGCGGGCAGGCGTCCGCCGGTGACGGTCCGCCCGGCGGCGTCGACCTTCGCGAGGGCCTTCGAGACGGTACGGGTCGCGGCCGAACCGACGTCGGCCAGGTCGCGCAGCCCGGTGTCGAGGTCGACGGTGCCCTCGCCGAGCCCCACGGTCAGCGCGATCGTCTCGCAGACCGCGTCGAGGTCGTCGACCTCGACGGTGTTCTGGCCGAGCAGGTCCCGCCAGAAGTCGAGCACGGTACGGCTGCCGGCGTAGCTTGACCCGGCGGGCAGCAGGTAGTACACGTCGTACAACCGTTGCGCCTGTGCGACGACCTGCCGCAGCGGCAGGTCGTCGGCGAGCCGGTCGCCGATCACCTGGCCGACCTCGCGGGCCTTGACCCGCTGGTAGGCCAGTTCGTCGCCGATGATGAACAGGTAGCCGCGCCGGCCCCGCTTCTCGTAACAGTCGATGGAGGTGTGGTGGGCCATGAAGTAGAGGGCCAGTTCGTAGGACTCGGTCTGCTGTCCCCCGCCGCCGCCCTCCAGCACGATCCGGCCGAGGTCGTCGTCCATCCGGTTGTCCGACTCGAACTGACCGATCTGCAACGGCACCCGGTCGCAGGTGGCGTCGCCGATCGCGCCGAACATGATCTGCGGGTCCCGGGCGTAGCCCTTGCGCTGGAGCAGGCCGAGCAGCTTCGGCAGTTTCTGTTGCAGCACCTTCGGTACGTTGCGCATCGAGCCGGTGACGTCGAACAGGACCGCGATGGCCAGCGACTCGGGGTGTTCGGCCGAGTCGCGGCTCTCCCGGTGGGCGTCACGCGGGTCGAGGGCCGGGTGCACGGTGCGGGCGCCGCTGTCGCTGTAGGCGAAGGCGCTGGTGCCGGTGGACCGCCGGTAGCGGTCGGCGGCGTCGTAGACGTCGGTGGACCAGATGCCGCTTCCCATGGTTTACCTCCAGGGTGGGATCACAGGTGGAAGGGTCGGAAGGTACGGGGGCCGTAGAGCCGTTCGAGGACGTCGTCGAGTTCGCCGAGCAGGCGCCAGGCGTCGTCGGGTCGGGATTCGGGTCGGGTGGTGCGGCAGCCGTCCGCGAAGGACCGCAGCGCCGCAGGTGCCCGGTCGCCCATCAGCGTGACCATGCACGTCGCGGCCATCGCGAGGTCCGTGCCCGGGCCGGGTGGGCGCCGGTCGCGCACCTCGACGGGGTACCAGTCGGCGTAGGCGGGGACGACGGCCGGCACGGTGTCACCGGGGTCGGCGACGGAGTAGCACCAGTCGACGAGCACCACGCCGTGCGCGTCGGGTTCGATCAGCACGTGGTCGGGCAGGACGGCGCCGTGCACGACGCCGGCCCGGTGGGCGAGGCCGAGCGCGACGAGCAGCCGCCGCCACATCCAGGCGGCGTCGCGCGGGTCCAGGCCGTCGGGCCTGCGGCGCCGCACCTCGGCGAGGCTGTGCAGTCCGGGTACGGCGGCGAGCACGCTCACCCGGTGCTCCGCGCCGGTGCTGTCGTCGCGGTGCCGGAACGACTCGACGAGCCGGGGTACGTAGGGCAGGTAGCGGGGGTCGCCGTCACGTTCGATGCGGCGCAGGGCGACCTGTTCGCGCAGCATCAGGTCGTTGTTCGCCGGGTCGCGGGGCAGTTTGAGCAGCCGGTCGTCGTCGAGTCGGTACAGGTCGGCGAGGTCGCCGGAGTAGGCGGGTGAGCCGAGGGTGTACCCGTTGACGGTGGTGCTGCCGTACGCCTGCCAGCGGGTGGTGAGGGTGACGAACGCGGCGGTGGCCGCCGCGCGCTGCGTCTCGTCGACGTGGCCGGTCCGGTCCGGGTGGAGCACGGCGGCGAGTTGCCGGTACCGGCGGTGCGGGTCGGCGCGGCCGAAGAGTTCGTCGTCGGCGGCCCGGGTGACGAGGTGGATCGCGTCGGCGAGTCTCATCGGACGGTTTCCTCCCGGCCGGGGCGCAGCAGCGCCGGGTGCAGCAGTCGGGCGTCCCCGGCCCGGTAGAGCTTGGCCCGGGGGCCGCCCTTGGCGCCGCCGTGCGCGGTGGTCTGGCCGGTGCTCTCGACCAGCCCGGGTACGGAGAGCACCTTGCGGTGGAAGTTGCCGGGGTGCAGCGGGTGACCCCAGACCGTCTCGTAGACGGCGCGCAGTTCGGCGATGGTGAACTCGTCGCCGACGAAGCGGGTGGCCAGCGGCGTGTACTCCAGTTTGGAGCGGGCGCGTTCGAGACCGTCGGCGACGATGCGCTCGTGGTCGAAGGCGAGTTGCCGGCTGGCGAGCGCGGACACCGGGAGCCACTGCGCGGCGCTGGCGTCGCTGCCGGCCTGCGGTTCGGGCAGGTCCGGGGCGAAGGCCAGGTGCGCGACGGAGACGATGCGCATCCGGGGGTCGCGGTCCGGGGTGCCGTAGCTGGCAAGTTGTTCGAAGTGGACGCGGCGGAGCTGTTCGCCGCCGAGGCCGGTCTCCTCGGCGAACTCGCGGCGGGCGGCGGCGCCGAGGTCCTCGTCGGGGCGGACGAATCCGCCGGGCAGTGCCCAGCAGCCCTCGAAGGGCGGTTCGGCGCGCTGGATGAGCAGGAGGTGGAGGGCGCCGTCGCGGATGGTCAGCGCCACCACGTCGACGGTCACCGCGACCGCCGGGTAGTCGCGCGGGTCGTACGCCCGCAGAAACTGCTCCTCCGACACCGAAGTCCTCCTCAATTTGAGTACAACTCATTATGAGAACAACTTCGCCGCCATGTCAACGGTGATCAGGCCGACGGTCACCGGTCCGCCACCACCTCGGCCGGACGAGAGCACTTACCACGGTGCGACGATGGGGGTCGACCAGCCCACGCCGTGATGGACGGTCGAGCGGTGGAGGGAGGTGGCGGTCGGTGTTCTCGCTCGCGGTACCACCGTTGTTCGCCGCGCTGAAGGACGCCCGCACGGTGCTGATCGCCGGGGCGGGCGGCGGTTTCGACGTGTACGCCGGGCTGCCGCTGGCGCTGGCGTTGCAGGGTACGGGCCGACGGGTGCACCTGGCGAACCTGTCGTTCGCCCACCTCGAACTCCTCGACCTCGACGTGTGGCTGGCCGAGAACGTGGCGGCGGTGAATCCGGACACGGCCGGCCCCGACGACTACTTCCCCGAGCGGACCCTGGCCCGCTGGCTCGCCACCCGGGAGCTGCCGTCCACGGTGTACGCCTTCCCGCGTACCGGCGTCCAGCCGCTGCGGGCCGCCTACCGGTCGCTCCGGGACCACCTGGGCGTCGATGCCGTCGTCCTCGTCGACGGTGGCACCGACATCCTGATGCGCGGCGACGAGACGGGTCTGGGCACCCCGGAGGAGGACATGACCAGCCTTGCCGCCGTCGCGGGCCTGGACGTGCCGGTCAAGCTGGTGACCTGCCTCGGGTTCGGCATCGACGCCTACCATGGCGTCAACCACACGCAGGTGCTGGAGAACATTGCCACGCTGGAGCGGGACGGCTGCTATCTCGGCGCGCTGTCGATTCCCGGCAGCAGCCGGGAGGCGGTGCTGTACCGGGAGGCGGTGGCGGACGCCCAGGCCGTGACGCCGCTGCGGCCGAGCATCGTGCACACCCAGATCGCCGCCGCCACCCGGGGCGACGTGGGGGACGTCCACGGCACCCGCCGGACCCGGGGCAGTGTCCTGTTCGTCAATCCGCTGATGGCCGTCTACTTCAGCTTCGATCTGGACGGGTTGGCCCGACGCTCGCTCTACCTCGACCGGATCGAGGACACGTACGGCATGCGGCAGGTCGCTGCCCGCATCGCGCAGTTCCGCAACGGCGTCGCCTGCCGCACCGCCCGGTCGTTCCCACACTGACCCACCGGGGCCGTCGGGCCGCCGGCCGGCCACCCCACTCACCGGCCGGCCGTCAAAATCTTTCAGTCACGACGATCGCGGTAAAGGGTATCGACATCGACGGCCGCCGCGAGATAGCCTGCCGCCATCGCAATACGTCGATCTTTCTTTGGCCTGGTCGCTGGAGGAACACCATGACAACACCACGTCCCGTCCGTCTGCGTCGCCGACGGGTGCTCAGCATTCCGGCGGCGCTGACCGCCGCCGCGCTGACCGTCGCCGCCAAACCCGCCCCGGCAGCCGCCGCGCCGAAGGTCGAGTGCCTCGCCGACCTGTTCGGAGCCGCGTGATGGCCACCATCCCCTGGCTGGTGGACGTGCTGCGGGCCGCCGGCGTCCAGGTCGTCGTCGAGGGCGACTGGCTCAACCGGATGCGCCCCGGCGACTTCAACCCGATCGGCGTGCTGTGGCACCACACCGCCGCGACCTCCAGCGCCACCAACCCGCACCCGGCGCTGAATGTCTGCATCAACGGCCGCTCCGACCTGCCCGGCCCGCTCTGCCAGGCCCTCGTCGACTACCACGGGGTCTTCCACGTCATCTCCGCCGGCCGGTGCAACCACGCCGGCACCAGCGGCGGCAGCGGCCCCATCCCGGCCGGCGACGGCAACACGCTGATGATCGGCTGGGAGATCGACTACAACGGGGTCAGCCAGGAGATGACCGCCGCCCAGTACAACGCGTCGATCGCCGCCACCGCCGCGGTCCTCAAACGCCTCGGCCGGGACGCCAGCTACGCCCGTGGGCACCGGGAGACCAGCACCACCGGCAAGATCGACCCGTCGTTCATCGACCTGAACGTGATGCGCGCCGACGTGGCCGCCAAGATGTCCGGCGGCACGGCGTGGAGCGCGGTGGTGGACAACACCACCGCCGGCCGGTTCACCGCCAGCGCCAACTGGGGCGTCTCGTCGTACTCCGGCCAGCGGTACGGGGGCGACTACCGCTACGCCGACCCGGTCGCGGCCAGCGACGCCGCCTGGTACAAGTTCAACGTGCCGGCGACCGCCAACTACCGGGTGGACGCCTGGTGGCCCGCGAACGCCGGATACAACAGCGCCACCCCGTACGTCATCGCGACCACCACCGGCAACCGCACCGTCTACGCCGACCAGCGTGTCAACGGTGGACAGTGGCGCAGCCTCGGCACGTTCACCCTGCCGGCCGGCGACGCCAACCGGGTCGGGGTGAGCCGGTGGAGTTCGGGCAGTGGCCTCGTCATCGCCGACGCCGTCCGCCTCACCCGGGTCTGAGCCGGCCGGCTCCACCAGCCGTGGTCACGCTGACCGACCGGGCCAGCCCCGCCGCAGGTCCGGATCCCGGGTAACCCCGGTCGCCCGGGGCATCCGTGCCCCGGGCGACCGGGACGGTCACCGCGCCGGCCCCGTCGGCACGCCCGACCGGGACGCGAAGACCTGGCGGCAGGGCAGCGCCACCAGGAGGGCGACGGCGACGAGAGCCGCACCCGCCCAGAGCGGTCCCCGGTGTCCGGCAACGACGCCGAGGGTGGCCGCCGCGATGAGCGGTCCGACGACGGCGCCGACGTTGAGTGCCGCCGTCGCGTACGAACCGGCCATCGTGGGTGCTCCGGCCGCCTCGTACAGCACCCGGGTGATCAACGTGCCGCCCAGCGCGAACGACAGCAGGCCCTGCACGAAGACCAGGACGAGCAGCGCGACCGGCTCCCCGGCCAGGACCGCCAGGGCCAGCCAGCCGATGAGCAACGCCGGGCCGCCGACCGCCAGGACCAGGCCCGGCCGCCGGTCGGACAGCCGTCCGGCGATGCTGACCCCGGCGAAGGAACCGACCCCGAAGATCACCAGCACGGCGGGAACCCACCACTGGTCCAACCCGGCGGTGCCGGTCACGACGGGGGCGAGGAACGTGAGACCTCCGAAGGTCGCCGCGTTCACCAGCGCGCCGAGCAGCATGACCAGGACCAGTCGTACCCGCCGCAGTTGGGCCAACTCGGTGCGCAGAGCCGGCCCGCCCGCCGGACCACGCGGTGCCGGCTGCGCCGGAATCCCGCCGAGGATGCCGACGACCGCCGGCAGGCAGAGCACGACGACGGCCCAGAACGTGGCCCGCCAGCCGAGGATCGTGCCGAGGGCCGCGCCCGCCGGCACCCCGGCGACCATGGCTGCGGTCGTACCGGACAACAGCACCGCGAGCGCACGGCCCCGCCGGTCGGCGGGGACCAGCGGCACGGCGGTGGTCAGGGCCACCGCGAGGAAGCCCGCGTTCGACAGTGCGGCGACCACCCGGGACGCGACCAGCACCGGGAAACTCCCGGTGACCGCGCCCAGCACGTGGGCCGCGAGGAAGACGAGGAGGAACGCGGCGAGGCTGGACCGTCCGGGTCGGTTACGGGCCAGCCCGGCCATCAGCGGCGCGCCGACGACCATTCCGGCCGCGAAGGCCGAGGTGAGCAGGCCGGCCGATCCGACGGTCACACCGAGGTCGGCGGCGATGTCCGGCAGGAGGCCGGCGAGCATGAACTCCGAGGTACCCATGGCGAAGACGGCCACGGCGAGCAGGTAGAGCGGAAGCGGCATGACGGCTCCGAGGTGAGGAGAAGAACGAGAAGGAACGTCTCGTCACCGCGGTCAGCGCCCAGGAGGCACCCGTCCCGCCGCAGGCGCGGCAGGACAGCAGGAGGGAAACTCAGTGGTGGCGGGAGCTGACGGCGTGACCGAAAGCTCCCACCCTGGACGCCTCAGGGCTCGACATGGTCCGCACGCTACCGCAACGGGGCCATGCGCGGGGCACCGGTCGTGGCGCAGAGAGCCGGGCCGCTACACCTGCCGGGCGGCCAGCAGGCCGACCGCGACCACCAGCACCACCGCCGCCGTGACGGTGATCGCCCGCAGCCGCGCCCGCAGGTCCGCGTCCCACCGGTCACCGGTACCGGCCGCCCGGCGGGCCAGCGGGGTCAACGCGCGGCCGACACCGAAACCGACCCCGGCGAGCACCGCCACGGACAGGCGTTGACCGCCGAGCAGGACGGCGGTGGCCAGCACGTACGGGGCGCTCGCCGAGACGTAGGTGCGCACGCCGGTGCCGAGTTCGAAGCCGAACTGGAGCGCCCCGCGCCGCAGGCTGCGGTGGAGGACGTCCTGCGGTACCTGCCGGGCGTTCTGCGGCAGCCGGATCGGGACCAGGCCGAGTTCCCGGCCCAGCCCGAGCACCGCCACCGCCACGATGCCCGCGTACCGCCACGGGGCGGGCAGGGGTGCGGACAGCCCGGAGAGCAGCCCGAGGCTCAGCCCGCTGAGCAGGCCACCGGCGATCAGCCCGGCGACGAACAGGGCCAGGACGGTGCTCTGTCGATCCGAATCCCGCCACCCGGGCGAGGCCAGCGCGTGGGCGCTGTTGTGCGTTCACACGGAGCCGGAGAGGGTGTACCCGGCGAGCCCGCCGATCATCGCCCAGGTGAGTTCGTGCCCGTACGCGGCGGCGGCGAGCGCGCCGACGGTGAGCAGCAGCAGGGGTACCAGCGGGTCGGCGCCCCAGCGGCGGGCCGCGCTCACCGGCGGGGGCAGCGTACCGGTCACACCGCGCCGCCGGTCAGGGTCCGCCAGGTGTTCTGCCCGATCACCCCGTCGGCGGTCAGCCCGTTCTGCCGTTGGAAGTCCCGGGTCGCGCTGTCGGTACCCGCGCCGAAGACCCCGTCGACCACCAGCCCGTAGGCGTGCCGGTTGAGTTGGCGCTGCGCGCCCCGGACGGCCTGGCCGGTGTCCCCGGAGCGGACCGTGACCACGAGTGCCGGCCAGGTGGTCGCGTCGACGACGCCGGTGGCCGTGAGACCGGCCGCCGTCTGGAGGTTCTTCACCTTCGTCTCGGTGTCGGCGCCGAAGATCCCGTCGACGGTGGTCGCGTGGCCTCGGGCGGTCAGCAGGTGCTGCACGGTGTAGACGTTCACCCCGGTGTTGCCCCGCCGGACGGTGGGCCAGCTGACCGTGCTCAGGCAGCCGCATTGGGTGTTCCACCGGCAGATCGACTTCACCCAGCCCGAGCTGGTCCTGCGGTACCCGTCGTGGCAGCGGCGTTCGACCGAGCAGGCGCAGGCACCGCACGCCCCCTGGTAGAGCCAGAGCCAGCCGTCGTACGTGCCGGCGTAGCACTCGTTGGGCCGCAGGGTCCAGGTGACGCCGTCGTTCTTGTGGAACCCGAGGTACGTGCCGCTGGTGTTGCAGGCGTCGGCGAAGATCGTGCTCGGGCCGCACCCGGGTGAGCAGTTGTGGTCGCTGGCGTACGTCGGGCAGCCGTTGTAGATGCTGTACCCGTCGGCGTACGCCCGGCGGGCGGCCGGGAACACGCTGAGGGCGGCCATCCCGATCGCGGTGCCCGCCCGCAGCAGGGCGCGACGGGACAGTTCCCAGCCGCCGCGGGTACGGCCGCCCGGCTCCTCCGGCACGCGCCGGTCGGCGGGGCCGGTGCCGGGGTCGGCGCCGCGCAGCCAGGGTACGGCGTCCAGAGTGGTCATGCCCGGCCTCCCTGCTGGTTCGTGGTGACCGCCGGGGCGGGGCGGCCGGGTGCCGGGGCGACCTCGTCGAGCAGGTCACGTAGCGCCGCCCGGGAGCCGACCGGGGTGGCCCGCAGTACCCGTCCGCCCCGGTCGACGACGGTGGCGAACGGGGTGACGGGGACGTCGTACCGGTCGAACAGCTCCGCCTGCCCGCCGAGCACGGTGACCGGTTGCCCGTCGGGCTGCCCCGGCGGGTCGTTGCGGTAGAGGATCCGGAACTCCACGCCGGGACGGTCGGCCTGGGCGGTCGTCTCGGTCCGCAGCGCCGTGCAGGTCCCGCAGTCGGGGTCCAGGAAGAGCAGCACCAGTGGTACCGCCGGATGCGCCGGCGCCAACCGGGTGAGTCCGGGGGCGGGTGTTCCCGGTGGCAGGCCGACCGCCCCGGGGCGACGCGCGACGGCACCGGTGGACAGGGCGTGGACCTGGCGTACCAGGCCGGACACCACGAGGGCGAGCAGGAGGATCGCGATCCAGCTCAGGATCAGCGCGCTGGTCTGGAAGCTCATCGGGGTAGCCCTTCCTCCGCGGTGACGCCGGTGGGCCGGCCGGTCCGGGTCCGCACGGCGGCCACCGTCGGCTGGTGCATGGCGGCGGGCAGGTGCCACAGCAGGGTGGTGAACGTGGCGGCGGCCAGCAGCGCGACGGCGAGCGGGGTGCCGGTGCGCTGCGGCGGGAGGACCGAACCGGCCAGGGTCAGTCCGGTCAGGGCCAGGCCGGCGAGGGCGAGTGCCCGCGTCACCACCCACCCGGTCATCGGGAGTTCCCGGCGGGAGCAGCCGCACGGTCCGGTGCGTCCGGTAACGAGCAGGTACCGGCCGTAGCCGGCGTACAGGCCGAACAGGACGCCACTGCCGGCCAGGCTCACCCCGAGCAGGCTCCGGTCGCCCTGCCACAGGGCCACGATCCCGGTGCCGGCGAGCAGACCCTCGGTGCCGACGACCAGGGCCGCGACCGTGGCCGGCGCCGGGAGGACCCGGTGGGTGGCCAGTGCCCCGGCCAGCACCGCCGGTCGGGACAGGTGGGCGACGCTGGCGACGAGCAGGGTGGCCAGGACGGTGTACGTCGCGACGCTGCCCAGCAGTGCGGACATCGACGGTCTACCCGGCGGTCTGGACGCGGAGCCGGTCCACCAGGGCGGGTACCGCGTCGGTGTCCGTGTCGGCGAGCGGCACCAGGCTGAGCCAGGTGTCCGAGGTGGCCAGGACGAAGTAGGGCTTCCCGTCCGGTAGGGCGTCCCGGAAGAGTTCACCCGCCTGTGTGCGCAGGCCCCGCCAGGACGGCAACTGCGCGGCGCGTTGCCGGGTGAGCGGCGCCATCTCCAGCAGGCCGAGTCCGGGGATCTCCTTGAGCACGGTGGCCGGTGCGGCGTACTCGGCGCCGGCCTTCGTGGCCGGGTGCAGGGTGAGGCCGTCGTCGTGCTCCTCGACGCGCAGGGTCCGCAGCACTCCGACGAGGTCGACGGTCGACGCGCCGTACATCTCGGTGAGGAAGCAGTACCGTCGGCCCCGCCAGACGGCCACGAGCCGGTCCTCGGTCAGCTGGATCTGCCGGTCGTAGGGTCGGGTACGCGCGGTGAGCAGCGCGCCGCCCTGGTAGGTGAGTTCCTCGTCGAACGTGTCGACGCCGAGCGCCCGGGCCACGTCGTCGGCGAGCCCGACCGGTCCGGTGGTGAACTCGTGCAGCCGGCCGTCGATCGTCAGGTCGGCCACGGAGGTGGCCGGTGCGGTGAGGTCGAGGGTGCCGTCGAGCAGGAAGCGGCGGCTGTCGACCGCCCGGTGCGCCACCGGTGTCCCTGCGGCTGTCATCCGGTCAACCTCCGCCCGACGTCGGGTGTGTCACCAGGCCGACATGATATCGGGAAATATCGATATTGAACAAGGAGTCCGCGGTGACCCCGAGGACCGCGCGGGTCGTCACCTCCACACGGTCGCGCGATCACCGCCGGAGGCACGTGCCGATCCGGCCAGCAGGCCCCGGTTGTTGAGGACCGTCGCGGTGGTCGCCGCGCCCCCGGTGACCATCCGACCGTTGCGCCACAGGAAGGCTCGTCGCGGATCCCCGGTGGTGGTACCGGCGATCCAGCCCCGCTCGTTGAGGTCGCCGGGGTAGCCGGCGAACTCGGTGCGGACGCCCCGGTGCCAACGGAACACCTGACCCGTTCCGTCCGCCGAGCTGGTCCAGCCGAGGACCTGACCCCGGTCGTTGACCGCCACGGCACCACTGTCGCCCGACGGCGCCCCCAGGTCGATCATCCGGCCGTCCTGCCAGAGGAACGCGTGCTGGGCGCCGCTGGCCGTGGTGCTCGTCCCGACGATCTGCCCGTGCTCGTTGATGTCGGCCGGCACCGCCTCGTCTCCGCCCAGGGTCCCCAGGTCGGTCAGGGTGCCCCGCTGCCAGAGGAAGGCCCGCCGCCCGGCGTCCGTGTAGTGCACGCCGATCACCTGGCTGGAGTTGTTGATGCCGGTGGCGCTGCGGTGGCCGACGCCTCCGAGATCGGTGAGAGTGCCGCGCCGCCAGAGGAAGGCGCGGGTCTCACCGCCACGGATGAACGTCTGGTTCTCGCCGACGACCTCACCCCTGTCGTTGATCACCAGCGCGGTGCCCGTGCCGCGCTCGTCGAGTGTGCCGAGGTCGATCGGCCGCCCGTGCCGCCACAGGCACGGGCGCGCCGGATGGGCGACGGACTGGCAGAACCCGGCGACCTCGCCGCGCTCGTTGATGTCGCGCGGGAGGGTGCCGGTGCCACCGGGCAGGGGGCGCAGTGCGGTGTGCCTCCCGGCCCGCCAGACGAATCCGAGCGGCGGCTGGATCACGGAGTCGACCACGTTCACCGCGGTGACGATCACCTCACCGCGGTCGTTCACGTCGTACGCCGAGCTCGACATCCATCCGGTGGGGTGGATGTCGACTGCGGTCAGCCCGTCCGGTACGGCGGCCCGCGCCGGCACGCCGGCCAGCAGCGGGACGGTGACGATCAACGCGCAGGCGAGCCGAAGGATCGTACGGGTCATCGAACAAGCCTGATGCACCTGCGGGTCGAAGCAAGAGCAGAGTCCGCTATCCGACCAACTATGTCCGGTTCAGGGTGGATTCTTCGCCTCTGTCAACATCGATGATTGGCAGTATTTACATGATGTGTGATGTGTGCCATTGTACTGCGACGAGCCCGGCGCATCGACAGGCTCCTCACCCCGCGCGATCCGTCCCGTATCCGCGACCCGCCGGGCCGACTCCCCCAGCGGGCCGCCACCCCCTGCGGCCCGCTGGGG
>NZ_WVUH01000138.1 GCF_017614955.1 Micromonospora echinofusca | reverse complement strand
GTCCAGGGGCGTGGCGGGCGCGTCGGGCGGCGGGACCGGCTGCGGCACCAGGGCGCGTACCTCGTCCAAGCGTTGCAGGGACCGGCCGCTGCGCACGAGTTGCTGGGTGATCGTCACGGCGGCGGAGACCTGCGTGTTGAGCTGTGAGGCGAGCACGATGGCCAGCACCACGTCGCCGACGTCGGCGTGGCCGCGGACCGCGTCGCGGACGACCAGGACCAGCGCGGCGACGTAGCCGAGGGCGAACACGGCCTGCCCGGCGGCGCGCCACAGCCCGGCGGCCAGTTCGCCGCGCCAGATGCGGGCGGTGGCGCGCCGCCAGTGGGTGGCGTAGCGCTGTTGCAGGTGTGCGACCAGGCCCAGCAGGCGCAGTTCCTTGGCCGAGGCCGCGTCGGTGGTGAGTTCGAACAGGTGCCGGGCCTGTCGGGTGTCGACGGTGCTCTCCTCGCGGGCCCGGTCTGCGGCGGCCTGGGCCCGGCGGCCGGCCAGCAGGGGCAGTGCGGCCAGCAGCGGCAGCGCCACCAGCGCCGGGTGGGTGAGGGTGAGCAGCACGGTGGTCAGCAGCAGGCTGACCGCCAGCGACGCGCCGGTGAGCAGGGCCTGGAGGCCCTCGCCGATGCGTTGCAGTTCGTCCTGGGCCAGTGCCATGCGGTCGGCGTGGTCGGGCCGTTCGTGGTGGTCGAGGTACGGGGTGCCGTTGCTGACCTCGATGAGCTGCTCGTCGGTGGTGAGCACGTTGAGTTCGGACACTTCGAAGTACGCGATGTGGGCGAAGTGGGCGCAGGTCAGTGCCGCGAGCGCGGCGACCGCGACGGCCAGGCCGGACCAGGCGGCGGGCTCGGCGTGGCCGGCCGCCGCCGCGTTGGTGAGGTGTTTGAGCGCCACCGCGCCCGACGGCACCGCGACCGCGTTGCCGGCCATCAGGGTCAGCGCCACGACCATCTTGCGCCGGTCCTGCCGCCAGGACAGCCGCAGCAGGCCGGTGATCGCCGTCAGCATCGCCTCATCCCACCTTCTGCGGCAGCGCGTCGCTGTCGGCCTCGTCGGCAGCCTCGTCGGCGGCGAAGCGCTCCGCCTGGAGGGTGAACATCGTGGCGTACCGGCCGCCGGCGGCCATCAGCTGGTCGTGGCTGCCCTGCTCGACGACCCGGCCCTGTTCGAGCAGGACGATCCGGTCGGCCAGCCGGACGCTGGACAGCCGGTGGGAGATGAGGATGGTCGTCCGGCCCCGGGTCAGCTCGGCGAACCGGGCGAAGAACTCGGCTTCGGCGCGTACGTCCAGCGCGGCGGTGGGTTCGTCCAGCACGAGGACGGTGCTGCCGTGGTACAGCGCGAACAGGGCCCGGGCAATGGCGATGCGCTGCCACTGCCCGCCGGAGAGGTCCACGCCGCCGTCGTAGGCCCGCGACAGCAGCGTGTCCAGGCCGTCCGGCAGGGCGTCGAGGGTGTCGAGCAGGCCCGCCGCGTCGGCGGCGCGGCGGATGCCGGCCCGGTCGTCGAGGTGTTCGACCGCGCCGAAGCCGATGTTGGCCGCTGCGGACAGCTCGTAGCGGACGAAGTCCTGGAACACCACGGCGATGCGGCGCTGCCAGTCCCGGGCGGGCAGGTCGGCGAGGTCGACGCCGTCGGCGCGTACCGCGCCGGCCTGCGGTGAGTACAGCCGGGCCAGGAGTTTCACCAGGGTGGTCTTGCCGGCGCCGTTGACCCCGACCAGGGCGGTGCACCGTCCGGCGGGGATGTGCAGGTCCAGGCCGTCAAACACCGGCCCGGTCGCGCCGGGGTAGCCGAAACGCACACCGGTGAAGTCGATCGCCGGGGCGGTGGTGGCGGGCGGTCCGGCCCGGCCGGTGTCGACGGGTTCGGCGTAGCGGGCCATGGCCCGCTCGAACGCCGTGATGGCGGTCTCGGCGTTCATGCCGTACTGGGTCTGGGTGTCGGAGTCCGGGTAGAACTCCCCCAGCCGGATCAGTGCCATGACCGCCTGTAGCACCAGCGCGAGCGCGGCCAGGTCGACGGCTCCCTCGGCGGCGCGGATGCCGGCCAGGGCGAGCACGGCGGCGACACCGACCAGCCCGACGGCCGTGTACGCCAGGTAGGGCCGCAGGTAGATGCGGCGGCGCTCGGCCCACACCGGGGCCAGGGCCCGGCGGTAGACCTGCCGGTAGCGTTCGGTGAGCCAGCCGGTCAGGCCGAAGATGCGCAGTTCCTTGGCCGCGGCAGGGCCCATGGCCAGTCCGCGCAGGTAGCGGCTCTCCCGGCGGACGGCCGCGACGTCGCGGATGACGCGGGCGTAGCGGCGCAGTCCGCCGCGCTGGCCGTGGCGGAACAGCAGTACCACCGCCAGCATGGTCAGCGCCGCCCACGGGCCCAGCACCACCGCGACCACCGCCGTGAACCCGGCGACCTGCGTGTACGGCCCGACCAGTGCGATCAGCCCGGCGTAGGCCGCGCCGGGGGTGCGGAACGCGAACCGCAGTTCGTGTCCGGCCTCGCCCAGCTCGTCCAGTACGGCCGGGTCCTCCAGCGGGGTGATCTCGCGGGTCGACAGGGACGCCTGGATGAGCCGTCGGTACATGTGCCCGTCGACGCGTCGGCTGAGCTGCTCGCCGATGGCCTTCTGCGCCGCCTCGGCCAGTTGCAGCGCGATCAGCGCCGCGCCGGCGACGGCCAGCGGCCACCACACCTCGGCCTGGTCGGCGGCGCCGTGCAGGACCGGGCCGATGCGGCCGACGGTGGTGCTGACGGCGATCGCGAACACGACCGGCAGGACGCCCCGGGACACGCTGAGCGCCAGCGCGACGGCACTGGCGCCGGGTCCGGCGGCGGGCAGCTGCCGGGCGATGCGCAGCCGGGCGGCGGTGGCCGCGCGTAGCTGCCCGGCGCGGGTGGTGGACGCGGTCATCGGTCAGCCGAGGATCTCGTCCCGCAGGGGCACGGGCAGGTCCAGCTCCTGGGCGCAGGAACGCACCGAGGTCCGGTACGGCTCGACCATCTCGGGGCTGTCGGCCACGGCCAGCTCCGGTTCGGTCAGGACCGTCACCGACCGGTCCCGGAAGCGGTACTCGTCGGCGTTGCCGTGCAGGTTGGGCACGACGTAGGGCTCCGGCTCGACCGGGTGGTGGATCTTCGACTCGTCGGAGTTGAGGTCGCCGGCCGCGCCCCAACCGGTGAGCATCTGCGGCCGGTACAGGTGGCCGATGCCGAGGCGGTCGAACAGCCGCGACACCGTCTCCTGGGGGGCGCGGCTGCACTCGTACGGGAAGTGCGTCACCGCGAGTCCCTCGGCGGCGGCGTAGGTGCGCATCCGGGCGTAGTTGAGGGTGCTGAGCACGAAGTTCTGCACCACCCGTTCGCGGCCGATCTTGCCCGCCCACTTGGCCATCCACGAGTCGAGTGAGGCGCGCGGCTGCCGGTCCAGCACCAGCAGGCGCAGCCGGTCGACCGGCCAGCCGGCCTCGATGAGGCAGCGGGCCGGGTTGAACAGCGCCTCGAACGGCACGTACGGACCGGCCATCTCCTTGGCGAACAGCACCGGCTCGCCGTCGGGCAGCTTCCACGGTGAGCCCTCGCCGCCGGTGAGCGCGAACCGGCCGATGGTCTTGACGGGCTGGTAGTAGGCGGCCGCGCCGGCCATGCCGAACAGGTTGGTCACGGCCGTCGAACCGACCCGGCAGCGTCCCCAGCCGAGCACCAGCAGCGGGTAGTCGGCCGGGTTGCGGCCGGCGAAGCCGTCGCGCAGGGTACGCACGATCTGCGCGGTGACGTCGTCGACGGTGGTGGTGACGACCTGGTACCGGCCGTCGGGGGGCAGTGGGACGGCGGTGAGCGCGTCGTCTCCGTCGGCGGCGAGCCGGTGCAGCAGCGGGTAGGGGTCGGTCATCGGGGGCTCCAGGCGATCGGGGTGGGTCAGGCGAGGTCGAGCAGTGCGGCGACGTCGTGTACGGGCACCGGGCGCAGCGCTGCCTCGCACAGCAGCGTCTCGATGCCCCGCAGCGCCCGCACGCAGACGGCTGCGGGTACGCGCCGGGTGTCGGCCAGCAGGTGCAGCGCGCAGCCGCCGGCCAGGTGGGGCATGGCCAGGAAGAAGGTCATGTCGTGGCGGGCGACGGCGGCGATCTGCCGCACGGTGGTGTGCGTGGCGAGTTCCGTCAGCGTGGCCCGGTCGGGCGGGCCCGTCGGTACGTCGAAGTCGCGGCCCATCCGGGAGTCGTTGAAGTACACCGACAGGTCGGCCTGCGGGGCTTCGGCCGCGATCAGCGTGTCCAGCGCGTCGGGCGGGTAGATGGCGTGGAAGTAGGACTCGGTGGAGTCGCGGTAGCAGCGCCGGACGACGTCGGTGACGTCGCCGTCGCCGATGTCGAAGACCAGCAGCGCGTTCTGGGCGATGCCGGTGGCCAGCTGCCGCTGGCGGGGTGTGTTCCGGTTGCCCGCGATCAGTTTCACCACGGCGCGGTCCCGGCCGGTCAGCGCCGTCTGGACCAGCAGCGCGGCGGTCAGGACCACGGTGGACGACGACGCGCCCGTCTGCTGGGCCAACGCGGTGGCGGCGGCGGCCACGGCGGTGGATTCCATCCGCCAGGTGACGACCGGCAGGGGGCCGCCGTCGTGCTCCGGGCCGTCGAAGATCCGCTGCGGTACGGCGGGCAGCCGATCGCGCCAGTACGCCAGGGACTGGCGGGCGCGGCGCTGTCCGGCGGGCGAGGCCTCGTAGCCGGCCTGGTCCAGCGGCTGCCAGCCCGGGGCGGGCAGGGTCCGCTCGCCGTCGACCAGGATACGCAGCTCCGCCAGCAGCAGCTCCAGTGACCAGCCATCCAGTGATACGTGCGAGGCGGCCACGGCCACGGCCTCGACCAGTCCGTCGACGCGCAGCAGCGCCCACCGGACCGGCCATTCCCGGTCCAGATGGAAGGCGGTGGCGGCCAGTTCGGCGGCGGTGGCGTCGGCCGTCTCCGACAGCGCGTCAGGCGTGGTGTCGCGGAGCAGCGGCGGGTACGCCCCATCGGCGCGCAGGTGTTGGCGGGGGCCGTCGGCGCCGTCGGTCATCAGGGTCCGGAGCACCTGGTGCCGCAGCACCAGTGCCGACCAGGCCGCGGTGACCCGGTCGACCGGGACCGGGGCGGTCAGTCGCAGTACCCGCCTGATGTTGAAGTCCCTGCTGGCCTCGCCGAACCACTGCATGGGCCGGTACATGGCTGCCTGTCCCCAGGTCAGCGGGGCGGAGCCGACGGGCGCTGCGGTGAACCGCGCCTGGATGGCCGCGTCGGGGACGGTCGGCTGTCCGGCGCCGGGTTCGGTCGGTTGAGCCGCCGGGTCCACGCTGGGCACCGCCGGGGCCACGGTGGTCGGGGTCTCCTGGCCGTCCAGGGCGGCGACCAGGGCGCGGACGGTGCGGCGGTCGAACATGTCGGCGATGCCCACCGGCAGGCCCAGTTCCTCGTCGAGTCGGGTGACGACCTCGACGACCTGCATGGAGTCGCCGCCGAGTTCGAAGAAGTCGTCGTCGACGCCGAGCCGGTCCACCCGCAGCACGGCGGCGACCACGGCCGCGACCGCCGTCTCCAGGTCACCGGAGGGCGCCGTGTACGTGGTGCTCAGCGCGGGCCGCACCGTCGGTGTGGTGGGCAGCCGGCGGGTGTCGACCTTGCCGTTCGGGGTGAGCGGGTACTGCGCCACGTACAGGAACCGGCTCGGGATGGACGCCTCCGGTAGCAGTCCGGCGGCGTGGGCGCGTAGTTGCGCCTCGGTGGGTCGCGGTCCGTCCTCGGCGCGCAGGTAGGCCACCAGGTGCAGGTCGTGGCCGTCGGGTTCGGCGGTCACCACCGCCTCGGCGATGCCGGGGCAGCGGCGCAGCGCGTCCTCGACGGCGGGCGGCTCGACGCGCTGGCCCCGGATCTTCACCTGCCGGTCGGCGCGGCCGAGTACGTCCAGCACCCCGTCGGGTCCCATCCGGCCCAGGTCCCCGGTGCACAGCAGGCGTGCTCCCCCGCCCGCCGGGTGGGGGATCCACCGTTGGGCGGTGAGCACCGGCTGGCCGTGGTAGCCCCGGCCGATGATGGCGCCGCCCAGGCAGATCTCACCGGTCTGGCCCAGCGGTACGGGCAGGCCCTGTTCGTCGAGGATGTGCACCTCGGCGTTGGGGATGGGTGCGCCGACCGGCAGCCGCCGTCCGACGGTGCGGTCGGTACCGATCCAGTACCAGGTCGCGCCGACGGTCTCGCTCATGCCGTAGTGGTTGCCGAAGCCGGACTTCGGGCTGTCGGTGATCCAGGTGTCGAACTCGGGGGTCAGGTACAGCGGTTCGCTGCCGATCATGACCTGGCGGGCGATGTCGTCGACGCCGCCGAGGGCGGTCATCGCCCGGACGTGCGACGGGGTGAGTTTCAGGAACCCGCAGGGCGCGGCGGCGGTCAGTGCGATCAGGTCGTCGAACGCGACCGGCTCCGGTGCGACCTCCAGTTCCCAGTCGGCGACCAGGGCGGTGAACAGCGTCATCACCGATCCGACGAAGTACAGCGGGGCGTGCAGGACGGCCCGCTCCCCCGGTTGGAAGGCGAACTCCTCGGCGCACCAGCGTACGTAGTTGACCAGCTGCCGGTGGGTGCCGAGCACGCCCTTGGGGGCGCCGCTGGTGCCGGAGGTGTACATGATGAACGCCAGGTTCTCCACCCGGCAGCCGCCGTCGCCACCGGTGTCGGTGTCGGTGTCGGTGTCGGTGAGTGTGCCGGGCAGGGCGGTCACGTCGAGCACGGTCGCCGGGTAGCCGGCGGGCACGAGCCCCCGGTGCCCCGGCCCGGTCAGCAGCACCGGGTCACCGGCGTCGGCCAGGATCCGGGACCGCCGGTCCGCCGGGTCGTGGACGGACAGCGGCAGGTACGCCGAGCCGGCCGCCAGCACCGCGAGGATCGCCACCACCGCGTCCACCGACCGGGGCAGCAGCACGGCGACCGGCGTCTCCGGTCCCGCGCCGTGCGCCCGCAGCACCCGCGCCGCGTGCCGGACGCGGGCCCGCAGGTCCCCTGCGGTGACCTCGACGCCCGCACAGCGCACCGCGACGCGTTCGGGACCGGCCGCCAGCGCCCGGTCGACGAGGACGTGCAGCGGTACCTGGTCGACGGGTCGGCGCGGCCCGGCGGCGACCGACCGCACCGCGTCCACGGTGGCCGGTGCCGGCCGCACGTCGCGGCCGGGACCGTCGCCTCCGACGGTGCGCAGCGACGCGGGTCGCAGGTCGGTCCAGTGCGTGGCGACGTGCGCCAGGCACGCCTCGACCGGTCCGGTGAACACCGTCGTCCAGCCGTCCGGCACGGGCCGGTCCGTGGACCACAGGGAGTACTGGTCCTCGTCGTTGACGACGACGTGCTGCGGGCTCGGGCTCACGCGGGAACCCCGACCGTCTCCTCGGCCACGGCGAGTCGCTCGACGGGTTCGCGCCAGGCCTCCTTGGCGTACCAGTCACCGGTGAACGAGGTGATCGTCGGGGTCCAGCCGCCGTGGGTGTCGGCGTAGGCGGCGATCTCCCGCCAGAACACGTCCACCAGTGCCGCGTACCGGCAGGCGGTGCGCAGGTCGTCCAGGGTGAACGGCGGCCCGTCCATACGCACCAACCGGATGTCGAACGCGCCCCGGTACTGCCGCCCGCCGACGGTGAACGGCTGCTTCCACATCGCCGCGCCGGGTGCCCGCAGGGTGTAGCGGACGCGGGCGGTGCTGTGACCGCCGTGGCGCAGGTCGCCCCACTCGCCGATGTCGGGCACCAGCGGCGGGAAGAAGTAGTGCCGCTGGCGGGGCACCTCGGCCCGGTCGAAGTTGCCGGGCACGAAGTGCCAACGGTTGTACATCATGCGCTGCGCGACCTGCCACAGGATGTCGGTGACGGTGGCGGCGGGCAGGTCGACGGCCATCTCGGGGCTGGGCAGCACACAGCAGAAGAAGTCCGGCTTCTTCAGCCCCGCCACGTCCTCGCCGTACTCGCCGGCCGGCCCGTCCAGTCGGGACAGGTCCCGGATGCCACTGGACATGCCGTAGTCGGCACGGCCGTCGACGACCGCGCCCAGCACGATGCCCTCCAGGAGCCGGGTCAGGTCGCGCTCGCCGTCGCCCGCCTCGGCGCTCCGCAGTGCGGCGGTGGTGGCGCGGCGTACCCAGGCGGAGGCGTCCTCACCGTCGACCGGTTCGGGCAGAACGCCGGTCAGCGTGCGCAGGGTCAGGGGCAGCTCGACCTGGCTCCGCTGGCCCGGCTCCCACGGCAGCAGGTACTCGTCCTTGGCGTAGGTCAGCCCGTTGACCCGCCGGTAGCGTACGTGACCGCCGCCGTCGACGAGTTCGACCAGGTCGCCGGCGAGCGCGGCCAGCTCGGCCAGGGTCGCGGTGCTCAGCTGCCCGGTGGTCTGCTCGCCGAGGGCCTGCAGGTATGCCGCGCAGCGGGTGGTCAGCACCCGCCGCAGGTTGACGGCGCTGAGCTGGCGGCCGTTGAACTCCTCGAACCGGACCGCGCGGCCGGTGCGGAAGAGCAGCTGGATCGCGGCCACGAAGAGTCGCTCCTCCGGGCTCCAGTCCGCTGGTGGGCGAGCGCGCAGCGCCGGCAGCACGCCGTCGCGGATGAGGGTGCTGGAGCCGGAGTCGGAGCGGGAGAAGACCCGGCGCTCCACGTAGATCAGGACGGTTTCGACGCGCTCGACCCAGTCGACGACCTCCTCCAGCCGCTCGGGCAGGCTGCCGTCGGTGTGCCAGGTGTGCAGCATGTGATCGAGTTCGTGGCGCTGGTGTTCCTCCTCGGCCTGGGCCGGCAGGCACTCCTCGTCGATCATCTCGATCATCCACCCGGGCAGCGCGAGCTCGGCCACGACCTTCTCGACCGGCAGGTCGCCACGGGCCGGTTCGTGGACGGTCAGCTTGCCGAGCGCCGAGTGGGACAGTACGAACTGGGCGGGCGGTGCGTCGCCGCCCGGCGCGGTCAGTCGGAGCTGCTGTCGGCCGAGCAGGTGCCGGACGATCGCCTGCTCGCGCAGGGTCAGGCTGTCGAAGGCGGAGCGGAAGGGCACCTTGCCCGCCATGGTGAGCAGACGCAGTACCCCGGCCTGGGCGCTGCCACCGAACAGCGCGGTGGGGTCACGCACGTCGCGTAGTTCCTCGCTCCACCGGTCGAGTTTGGTCCGTCGCACGTTCCCGCCTTTCGTGACCGGGCAGGCTGCGGCGTACGCGGAATGCGGCGCGCACGACGACGGCCACCGCCGCGCGGTGGTCGGTGGGGCTCGCAGCGACCGGTAGCCGACCTGGTGGGTGGAGGGTTCGTGGTGGGGGCCACGACAGGAGGGAGCCGACGCCCACCCCGGCGTGGGAGCGCTCCCGCCATCGAAGTATCACGGTCCCTGGTAGATGTGTCAATATCGTTAACGGTTGTTTGTCTGTTGTGGACGATTCACCCGGCGGCAGTGGCTCGTTACCGGAGATCCGGTAACGAGCCATCCGACCCATGGCCCCACCGACGGGACAGGCCCGCCGGGGCGAGCGTCCTCCGCGCGTTCAGCCGGCCACGGCTGACGTCACCGCCTCCCGCAGGATGCCGAGCCCCTCGGCCAGTTCCTCGTCCGTGGACGTCAGGGGCGGCATGAGCTTCACCACCTCGTCGTAGGAGCCGGACGTCTCCACCAGCAGCCCACGGGCGAACGCCGCGTCAGCGACCTGCCTGGCCGTCTGCGGATCCCGGAAGGCCAGACCCCACACCAGGCCACGACCCCGCGACGCCGTTATGTGCGCCGGGTACCGGTCGGCGAGCTCGCCCAGCTTCTCCTCGAACAGCACGCCCCGTTCCTCGGTCTGCTTTTCCAGGGTGCTGTCCGCCCAGAACTCCCGCAGGGCAGCGGCTGCCGTCACGAACGCCGGGTTGTTGCCGCGGAACGTGCCGTTGTGCTCCCCCGGTTGCCACACGTCCAGCTCGCTGCGGAACAGCGTGAGAGACATCGGCAGGCCGTACCCGCTGATGGACTTGGACAGGCAGACGATGTCCGGGGTGATCCCGGCGGCTTCGAAGCTGAAGAAGGGCCCGGTACGTCCGCAGCCCATCTGGATGTCGTCGACGATCAGGAGGATGTCCCGACGGCGGCACAGCTGCGCGAGGTCGGCGAGCCAGGTCAGGCTGGCCGGGTTGACCCCGCCCTCACCCTGCACGGTCTCCACGATGACGGCTGCGGGCAGGTCCACGCCGCTGCTGCTGTCGGCGAGCATGCTGTCCAGCAGCGTCAGCCCGGGCACCTGGTCGCCGGCGAACCCGTCGTAGGGAATGCGCCAGGTGTGTCCGAGCGGGACACCGGCGCCCGCCCGCTTGGCGGCGTTTCCGGTGATGGCCAGGGAACCCAGCGACATGCCGTGGAAGGCACCGGTGAAGGCGACGACCGTGGACCGTCCGGTCACCTTGCGGGCCAGTTTGAGCGCGGCCTCCACGCTGTTGGTACCGGTGGGACCGGGGAACTGCACCCGGTAGTCCAGCCGGCGGGGGCCGAGCACCCGGGTCGCGAACTCGGTGAGGAAGTCCTCCTTCGCGGTGGTCAGCATGTCCAGGCTGTGGGTGACCCCGTCCCGCTCGAGGTGGGCGAGCAGTGCCCGCTTGAGCACGGGGTGGTTGTGGCCGTAGTTCAGGGCGCTGGCGCCGGCGAAGAAGTCCAGATAGCTGCGGCCGTCGCGGTCGAACATGCGGCTGCCGCGTGCCCGGTCGAACACCACCGGCCAGTTCCTGCAGTAGCTGCGGACTTCAGATTCGATGGTGAGGGCGGTCAAGGCGTCTCCTCGGGATGGGGTGGAAACGGAAGCCGTACCAAAGGGAGAAGGCCACGATGGCCAGTGGCGGGTGGGATCTGCCGGGCAACCGGGTCGGCGCTCGCCATCACTCATCCACCACGCAGCAGGGGCACGGACAGGACCGTCATGCCCGCCAGCACGAGCAGTACCGCGACTCCCGTGACCCGCAGTAGGGGTCCGCCGCGACGCACGGCACCGGCGGCTGCCAGGCCGTAGCCGGTCAGGGCTGCTGCGGCCGGCCCCAGCAGCAGGAGGGGCACGGCACCGTCCCGGGTCCCCAGCACGGCGAAGGCGCAGCAGGCGGCGCCGACGGCCGCGATCACGGGCAGGGTGGCACCTCGTGCGGTAGGGCGCGGTTCGTCGCCGGGGCGCAGCCGACCGACGATTCGGGCGGCGGTGCGTACGTTGGTGAAACAGTAGGAGGTCAGCACGGTGACCACCGCACCGGTGAGGACCCAACGCAGCGGCGTGGGCACCGAGTCGCCCGTTGCCGGCGCTCCGGCCGTCACGCGTTGGACCGCGGCCAGTCCCAGGTAGACGACGGCCACCGCGACCGCGCCCAGGACCACGCCTGCGGCGGTGCGTCGCCGGCTGGCAGCGGCGACGGGGACGACGGTGGTGACCGCCTCCCAGCCGACACCGGCGAAGAACAGCGCCGCGAGTGCCAACCACTGACCGCCGGCGGGAGAGAGGTCCGACGGCGCGAGCGGAGTGTCCGCACCCGCTGCGGGCACGGCGGGCCAGCCCCACGCGACGCAGGCCAGCGCCAGCAGCCCGGTGACCCAGGGACGTAGCCGCAGCGCGACGGCCGGCAGCGAGAACGGGCTGAGTGCCGCGAGCACCGCCACCGCGAGGACGGCGAGGGCGAGCAGGAGGCCGTCCGTCCCCGGGCGGGGCAGCGCACCGTGGGCGGCGGCCAACAGGCAGGTCGCGGCGAACCAGGCGATCGCCGCCTGCCCGGCGGTGAAGGCGACGGCGAAGACGCCGTCCACCGCCCGTTGCGCCCATGGGGCCAGCAGCGCCCCGACGGCACCCGCCAACGAGGTCGGCCCCACCCTGGCGTGGACCGACATGGCCAGCATGAGGCTGACCGACGCACCGAGCAGGAGGTGCGCCGACCAGACGAGGAGACTGTGCCCACCGGCCAGTGCCGCCACGACGGGCGGCATGATCAGCATCCCGGCGCCGAGGACGCCACCGGAGACGCCGGCGGCGATCTGCCGCTCCGGTCTTCGCGCCCGGTCCGTTCCTGGGCTGTGCGGCGTGACCGCCGCGCCCGGGACGGAGCTGCCGGCCGGCTCCATCACGGAATACGCTTCCGGAGGCTCTCTGCGATGATCTTGGCTCTGAGTGACAGGAGGCTGAACGAACCGGCGTCACCGATGCCGTGGCTGGACTCGCACAGACCGTTGAGGAAGAGCGCGGGGCTGTCGGCGGCGAGCGCCTGCACCTCGTAGTCCTGGCCGACGGCCAGATAGCCGTGGCTGTCGTAGGCGAAGTCGTCGGCGATGCTGCGCAGGAGAGCCGGGACGCGCTCCTGGTGGGCGGCGGGACCGAGGTCGCGGAATCCGGTGGCCAGGACGACGAAGTCGGCCTGCTGCTCCTCGAACTCCCCGGTGTTCAGCTCCTCGACGCTGAGGTGGACGCCGTCCTCCCGGATGTCGATGCCCCGCACCTGCCGGCTGCCGCTGACGAAGACCCGCTGGTCGTCGTCCAGGCGCTGCTCGTAGATGAGCCGGTACAGCTCGCGGAGCACGTCACCGTCCGCGGACGAGTAGTTCGTCAGGCGCATGAAGGCGTCGACGGCGTGCTTGCGCTCGCGGGAGGCGCGGTAGTAGTAGTCGGTGAACTCGGGGAAGTACCCTTCCTCGCTGAACGGGCTGGTGTCCTTCTGCCGCAGCGTCAGCGAGCGGACGAGGGTGGTCACCCGGGTACGGGGAAAGCGCCGGGCGAGGTCGAGGGTGAGCTCGACGGCGCTCTGGCTGCCGCCGATCACCGTCACCGCGCGCGGTGACCGGTCGCCCGGTCCGGCCACACCAAGCTCCTCCAGCCTTCGCAGCGCCGGCAGGTAGTGCGTCAGGTGGAACACCCGGGGGGAGGCCACCGTGTCGAACGGTTCCGGGATGAAGGGGGCACGTCCGGTGCCGATCACGAGAGCACGGGCCTGGAGGGTCTCCCCGGTGTCGGTGGTGGCGGTGAAGACCGGGCGGTCCCGGGCGTCGCGGCCGGTGCCGACGCCGGTGACGTGTACGCCGTAGTCGACCAGTTGGCTGAAGTGGCCGGCGACCCAGGAGACGTACTGCGCGTACTCCTTGCGCAGCGGGAACTCCATCGGGACGTTGAGGTGCTCGATCAGCCGCCCGTTCTCGAAGAGGTAGTTGATGAAGCTGTAACGACTACGCGGGTTGCGCAGCGACACGAGGTCGCGCACAGGATGGTTCTGGATGTCCGAGCCGTCGAGCATCATGGCGCTCTGCCAGGACGGCCCCGGCCTGGCTTCCAGGAAACGCACGTCGAGGTCGTGGCCCTCCTCTTCGAGGGCGATGGCCAACGCCAGGTTGGCCGGACCGAAGCCGATGCCCAGCACGTCGTGACAGCGGTTCACTGTTCCCCCTAGGCGGAAAGCGGGTACGAGTAGTGAATCCAGGTGGAGGGCTCCCCGGCGTCCGCGGCCTCGCGCAGGAAGCGGTCGTACAGTGCCTGCGCAGCGCGGTTGTCGGGCGCGGTCTCCCAGGTGAGCTGGGAGAAGCCGCGGTCGCCCGCTGCGCGTGCGGCCGCGCGCAGCAGCGCCATCCCGACGCCCGTCTCCCGACCGCCCCGGTGGTCCGGGTGGACGTACAGGTCGTTGAGCAGGGCCACGGTGCTGGCCCGGGTGGAGACGCGCAGCCAGTAGAGGGTGACGAAGCCGATCACGTGCGGTCCCAGGCGGGCGGCCAGTTGGAGCCCGTGGGGGTTGTCGCCCAGCAGTTCGCCGAAGAACCGCCGGTTGGCGGCGTCGTCGGGTTCCCGGCCGTAGAACCTCTGGTATTCCGCGATGAGCGGCAGGACCGCCTCGAAGGTGGACGTGTCCACGCGTTCGACGAGCAGGGTTGGCGCGGCGGCATCCGGCATGGGTACCTCTTCGGGTGGGTCGGTGGGGCTGCTGAGGCCAGGGAACGGTCGGTGGTTCGGTGGTTCGGTGGTGGTTCGGTGGTCAGGCGGCGTCGGAGAAGGCGTCGGCGACGCAGGCATCGGCGATGCGGCGGCCCGCTTCCGGTGCGGTCTTGACGCCTCCGCCGTTCCAGGCCCGCACGGACCACACGTGCGGCACGTCGGTGCCCTCCAGCAGCTCGGACGCCTGCCCGCCGCGGCCCGGCGGGTGGTAGGCGTCCGCGGCGCGGACCGTGTGTAGGTGCGCCGCTGTGGTGAGCCACGGGAAGTGGGCGGTGAGTGCGGCGACGGTGGCCTGCGCGTGCGTGGGGTCCGGCGGCGAGTCGACCGGGGAGTCCCAGACGAGGTGCGGCATGCCGATCAGCGTCCGGTCCGCGCCGACCGGCTTGGCGTACCACCCGGTGCGCAGGTCGACGAAGGTCGCGTGGGGCGGGGCAGGTGGGCGGCGCTCGACGACGCTCACCTGGATCGACCGCGATCGGACCGGCGAAGCCGGCCGTAACCCGGGCGTCGGGTCGGCCGCCCAGGGGCCGACCGCCGCGACCACGGCCCCGGCGCTGATCGTGCCGGCGTCGGTACGCACCAGCGGGCGTCCGCCATCTGCTTGCACTGCGTGTACGCGGAGTCCGTGGCAGACCACGGCACCGTCGGCGCGTGCCTGCACCAGCCAGTCCGCAGTGACCTCCGCCGGTGCCACCCAGCCGGCTTCCGGTTCGACGAGGGCAACGCCGCCGGCGAGGTGTATCCCGGCCACCTGGTCGCACTCCGTCACCACGTGCGCCGAGGTCCGCAGGGCGTCGTTGAGCTGCCCGGCGGCCTGCCGCAGGGTGGGCTCCTGGGCCGGGTCGGCTGCGGTGACCGCACCGACGGCGTGCAGCGGGGCCCGCCCCGACGCCCAGCACCCGGGGTCGCGGTAGGTGGCCAGGCTCGCCAGCGCCAGATCTCCGATGACCGGGTCGGGGTCGTAGGCGCGCACCATGCCGCCGGAGCGGCCGGTGGCGCCGGCAGCCGGCTGCGGCGCCTGCTCGATCACGACGACGGACACCCCCTGGCGGGCCAGGTGGTGCGCGATGGAGGCGCCGCTGATCCCGGCGCCCACCACCACGACGTCCGTCCGGGCGGGTGGGCCCGCTCCGGGACGAAGCCCGGTCGTGCCGGTCTGGCTCACGATCGTTCGCCGGTGGCCGGGACGGCGACCGTGGTGGGGCCGGGCGCCGGTGACCCGCAGCGGGTGCCGGAGGGCAGGAAGGACCAGTCGGCCTCGCGGAGCGGATGCCCGGGCAGGCCCAGCCAGTCCCAGACCTGCTGGGCCAGTGCGGGGGTGACCGGCCAGGCCAGGGCGGCGAACACCTTGGCTGCCAGGAACTCCAGGGCCAGGCTGGTGCGTGCCTCCTCGGCCAGCGACGGGACCCGGCGCAGCGCCTCCTCGGTCGCCCGGAACTCGGCCGCACGTGCCACGACGTTCTCCAGCAGCTGGACGTATCCGCGCGCGCTGAACGACTCCGGGAGCAGCAGTCCGTCGAGTTGCCGGGTGGTCAGGTTGAGGTACCGGTAGAACTCGCGGTGGGCGTCCGTCCAGGCACCGGTACCCGGCACCTGGCCGTCGCACTGCTCGGTGAGCGCCGCGAAGCCGTCCAGCCACTCGTGGGCGTGGCGGTACAGCGGGTCCTGGGCGAGCCGGTCGGCGCCTTCGTGGGTGATCCGGGTGACGCGTCCTTCCGGGGCGTTGCGCAGCATGGCCAGGCGGACGGCGTCCGCTCCGGCTGCGGCGAGAGCCTCGTCGGCCCAGACCGCATGGCCCCGGCTGGTGGAGAACTTGGCGTCGTCCAGGTGCAGGAACTGGTTGGTGACGAACGCGGCGGGCAGGTGTGCGGTGAGTCCGGCCGCGAAGGCCAGGATCGGCAGGAGGACCGCGTAGAAGAAGCTGTTGTCGTAGCCGAGGAAGAGGGTTATCCGTGCCGGGCCGTCCTGCTCGGATTCGGCGGCGGCCGCGTCCAGGAAGGTCAGCGCGAGGTCCACCCAGGCGTCGACGGCCTGGCCGTCGCCCAGGGTGACGCCCCACTCGGTGAACCGGGCGAGCCGGTACGCGGGCAGCCCTTCGTCGAGCAGCCGTTCCACCAGGACCAGCAGGTCGGGTGAGGTGTGGCAGCTGCGCAGGTAGCCCCGGAGTTGCTCGGCGTGGGCGTCGAGGTCCAGCCACAGGGCCCGCTCCGGGCGGGTGACGGCCGGGGTGCCACAGATGCGGCAGGCCACGCCGACGAGTTCCCGGGCCTCGTTGGGCCGGCCGCAGGCCTCGCAGATCTCCCCTTCGCTGTCCGCGCCGCAGTGCCCGCAGCGTCCGCGCGCGAAGGCCTGGTGCAGCGACAGGTCGCAGGTCGGGCAGTAGGCCGTTTCCCGCTCCTGCTGCGTGACGGTGGGCGAGGCGGCCACCCGGGCGAACAGTTCCCGGATCCGGTCGGCGTGCTGCGGGTCGGTCGCGGGGCGGGTGAGCCGGTCGCAGCCGACGTCGGCCGTGCGCAGGGTCGCCAGGATGGCGTCGCCCTCGGTCGCGGCCACGTCGGCGGGGTCCACCCGGCGCAGTCGCGCGGTGGCGGCGACGAAGGACTGGTGGTCGTCGGTGCCGGTGATGTGCCGGGCGTCGCGGCCCATGCTGCGCAGCGCGCGTACCAGCATGTCGGCCCGGACGTACGGGCCGGAGAGGTGGCCCAGGTGCAGTCCCCCGTTGGGCGTGGGCGGGGGGCAGAAGACCAGCATCCGCTCGGGGAGCGCGTCGCGTGGGGGTGCCTGTTCGAGGACCTTGACGGCGCTCGGGATGTGTTCCCAGAAGATCGAGACGATGTCGAACGCCTCGTCGGAGTCGTTGCGGATCTCGTGGTAGCCGAAGGGGGACAGGTAGACGACGCCACCCGGTCCCAGCTGGCGTTCCTCGTCGCCGAGCACGACGGTGGCCGTGCCGGCCAGGACGATGAACATCTCGCCGTCCTGGTGGGCGTGCCGCTTCGAGACGGTGTGCGCGGGGACACTGCCGAAGACGGAGCCGAACGGCAGCCCTTCGATGTCGGCGGCGGACAGCATCGGTTGCAGGTGCATCTCGTAGGACCAGCTCATCGCCGACCTGTCGAAGGCACGTGTGATCACGGTGAGTCCTTGGAGTGTGGGGTGGATGAGGCAGCTCAGCGCGTTGGCGACTCGGGTGGCAGGTCTGCTGTGCAGGCGGACGGCTTGTCCCGGGCGGGCGGGACGAGCCGGGTGGTCAGCATTACCGGCTTCTGCGGCGCTTCGGCGGGTGTGGCGC
>NZ_WVUH01000137.1 GCF_017614955.1 Micromonospora echinofusca | reverse complement strand
AAAGTGTTGCCAAAGGAATCCACAAACCAACCACACCAAACGATGCGGCCAGTCCGGGGTATCAAACAAAATTTGGCACTGGCTTATCAAGCACCCTGTTGAGTTCTCAAAGAACAACCACACACCAAGCCGGTTTCCCACATTGTGGGATTCCCCTTGGGGCAACTCCTCTACCTTACCAGAGCGACTTCGCAGTGTCAAGACCAAATTTCTGATCTCGGCTAGCTCCGTCTAGATTCCCAGGACGACGCACACCTGTAAAAGGTGGTCGTTTCTGTCTGGGGAAGCCTTGCAGACCGGCCAGTCACTGTCTTGCAGCAACCCGCCCGGCTCCTGCCGGCTTCAGCACTCTACCCGGTCAGTTTCGCGATCGCAACCCGGTCCAACCGGCCGATCACACCACCCGGTACCAGCTTCGCTCGGCGGTCACCCGCCACGAACCTGATGCCCGCTTCCTGCCAGTTTGTCCGACCTTCCGCGTGCAGAGAGAAAGTTACGCTTCCGCCCTGGAGAACACAAATCAGCGCTCATCACTATCCGAGCCGGGCCCGCCGGAGACCGGGTCGCCGGGCGGTACGGACCGATCAGCGCAGGTGGGACGACAGGAAAGGGCAGCACGTGACACAGTGACAACCATGGCTCCGGCTCGGCGGGACGTGCCAGTACTGGCCGCAGACGCACTACTCGGCCTGCTACTGCCGATCTGGCAGCTGGTCATCGGCATCCTCGTGCTGCTGGCCCTGCTCGCCTCGGTACGCACCCTGGCCAGAAGGGGGCCCTCCCGGATGTCCACCGCCCTGCTGGTCACCGCAGCGGCGATCATCGGCCTTGCGGTGATCGGGGTACTGCTCCAGGGGGAATGACCGGGACGGCTCAGAGCCGGCGGTTGGCCAGGCTGGGCAGCTCGGTACGGATCGTGGCCAGCCGGTCCAGGTCGACGTCCGCCACGGCGAACGTCGTGGTGTCCGGTGCCACGCACAACGGCAGACCCCACGGGTCGACCACCATGCTCCGGCCGAAACAGGTACGACCCGGATCGTGGTCACCGATCTGCCCGGCCGCCGCCACGTAACACTGGTTCTCGATCGCCCGGGCCCGGAGCAGCACCTCCCAGTGGTCCCGCCCGGTGTGCAGCATGAACGCCGCCGGGACCACCAGCAGTTGCGCGCCGCCCTCGACGGCGAGCCGCCGGTACAACTCCGGGAAACGCAGGTCGTAGCAGATGGAGAGGCCGACGCGTACCCCGTCGACGGTGACCACGACCGGCTCGGTGCCGGCGGCCACCGACGCGGACTCGCGGTAGGAGACCCGGCCTGGGATCTCCACGTCGTACAGGTGGATCTTGCGGTAGGTGGCAGCCAACGCACCGGACCGGTCGAACACCAGCGAGGTGTTCCAGGTGTGGTCGGGGTCCGGGCCGCTCTCGTGGAACGACCCGGCGATCACCCAGATACCCAGCCGTTGTGCCGTCCGGGCGAAGAACTCGCCGAACTCGCCGTCCACCGGCTCGGGTCGGGGCAGCCCGGCGGCAGGGCCCAGATAGTCGACGTACTCGGGAAGTACGGCTATGTCGGCGCCGGCATCCGCCGCCCGGGCGAGCAGATCCGCAGCCTGCGCCAGATTGGCGGCTCGGTCGTCCCGGGCGTTGAGCTGACAGACGGCGACACGCATGACCTGAGCCTCCTACGGGTACCTGCGGCCGGTCGGGAGAGCCGCCGGCCGCCGGCTCCGGTGACGGCCCTGACCGGGTCGGGTCACGACCGTCACCGGGTAGCCGGTCAGGCGGACTTCTCCTCGCGTTCGCGCCGGGCCCGACGCCCGGTGAACTCCCGCGGCACGATCGTCGGGTAGACGTTCTCCAGGACGACCTCACGGGTGATCAGCACGCGCGCCGCATCGGGGTTGCTGGGCACCTCGTACATCACGGAGAGCAGGACCTCCTCCATGATGGCGCGCAGCCCACGGGCACCCGTCCCCCGCAGCATCGCCTGGTCGGCGATCGCCTCCAACGCCGGCGGCTCGAACTCCAGCTCGACCCCGTCCAGCTCGAAGAGGCGCTGGTACTGCCGGACCAGGGCGTTACGGGGCTCGGTCAGGATGCGCACCAGGGCGGCCCGGTCCAGGCTGCGGACACTCGTGATCACCGGCAGTCGGCCGACGAACTCGGGGATCAGCCCGAACTTGAGCATGTCCTCCGGCAGCACCTGGTCGAAGACGTCGTCGGCCATCCGCTCGGAGACCGACCGCAACCGGGCACCGAAACCGGTACCGCCCTGGCCCGTCCGCGACTCGATGATCTGGTCGAGGCCGGCGAAGGCGCCACCGCAGATGAACAGCACGTTGGTGGTGTCGATCTGGATGAACTCCTGGTGCGGGTGCTTGCGCCCACCCTGCGGCGGCACGTTCGCCACCGTGCCTTCGAGGATCTTCAGCAGGGCCTGCTGGACGCCCTCACCGGAGACGTCCCGGGTGATCGAGGGATTCTCCGACTTGCGGGCGATCTTGTCGACCTCGTCGATGTAGATGATCCCGGTCTCGGCCCGCTTGACGTCGTAGTCCGCCGCCTGGATCAACTTGAGGAGGATGTTCTCCACGTCCTCGCCGACGTAACCCGCCTCGGTGAGCGCGGTGGCGTCCGCGATCGCGAACGGCACGTTGAGCATCCGGGCCAGGGTCTGCGCCAGGTGGGTCTTACCGCAGCCGGTCGGCCCGATCAGGAGGATGTTCGACTTGGCCAGCTCGACGCCGTCCTCGCCGCTCCCCACCCCGGCCGCCTCGGCCTGGATGCGCTTGTAGTGGTTGTAGACCGCCACCGCGAGGGCCCGCTTCGCCTGGTCCTGCCCCACGACGTAGTTGTCGAGGAACTGGCAGATCTCCATCGGCTTGGGGAGTTCTTCCCACTTGACCTCGCCGGTCTCGGCCAGCTCCTCTTCGATGATCTCGTTGCAGAGATCGATGCACTCGTCGCAGATGTAGACCCCGGGCCCTGCGATGAGTTTCTTGACCTGCTTCTGCGACTTACCGCAGAAGGAGCACTTCAGTAGGTCGCCACCGTCGCCGATCCGTGCCACCTACATTTCTCCCTGCGCTCATCGACCGGTGTTCCCCGGCCGCCTCCAGGAGGCTACGCCCCCGTCGGTCCCGCCCCGCTCCACGGTCGGACCAGCGGAGCGGTACAGACTGACGTTACCCGCTGGCCGGGTTTTCGCCGACCCCCGGCCCGGTGTGTCAGAGGGCCGGCCGGGACAGCACCCGACCGACCCCCCGTCAGCAGACCCGTCAGCTTGCGGCGTTGGCCGCCAGCAGACCCTTCTTGCGGCTGGTCAGGATCGTGTCCACCAGCCCGTACTCGCGGGACTCCTCGGCGGTCATGATCTTGTCGCGGTCGATGTCCTTGCGGACCTTCTCGACCGGCTGGTTGCAGTGCCGGGAGAGCATGTCCTCCAGCTGGGTACGCATTCGCAGGATCTCCCGGGCCTGGATCTCGATGTCCGAGCCCTGCCCGTAGCCGCCCTCCGTGGCCGGCTGGTGGATGATGATCCGCGAGTTCGGCAGCGCCATCCGCTTGCCCGGCGTACCCGCGGCCAGCAGCACCGCAGCGGCGCTGGCAGCCTGGCCGAGGCAGACCGTCTGGATGTCCGGCCGGACGTACTGCATCGTGTCGTAGATCGCCGTCATGGCGGTGAACGAACCGCCGGGCGAGTTGATGTACATGATGATGTCGCGGTCCGGGTCGGTGCCCTCCAGCGTCAGCAGCTGGGCCATCACGTCGTTGGCCGACGCGTCGTCCACCTGGACACCCAGGAAGATGATCCGGTCCTCGAAGAGCTTGTTGTACGGGTTGGACTCCTTCACCCCGTACGACGTGCGCTCGACGAAGGACGGCAGGACGTACCGGTTGTGCACGGCCGCGAACTGTGGCGGCAGGCTCAGGTCAGTCATCGTCAGCTCCTCAGCTCAGGGTTCCGGCGCCGTCGGGAACCTGCGCGGCCCCGGTGATCACCTTGTCGATGAAGCCGTAGTCCTTGGCTTCCTGCGCCGTGAACCAACGGTCCCGGTCCGAGTCGGCCTCGATCTGAGCCTGGCTCTGACCGGTGTGCGCCGCCACCCGCTCCTGGAACATCCGCTTGGTGTAGAGCATCTGCTCGGCCTGGATGGCGATGTCCGACGCCGTACCACCCATGCCACCGGACGGCTGGTGCATCATGATCCGCGCGTGCGGGAGAGCGTACCGCTTGCCCTTGGCCCCGGCGCAGAGCAGCAGCTGGCCCATCGAGGCGGCCATGCCCATGGCGACGGTCGAGACGTCGTTGTCGATGAACTGCATCGTGTCGTAGATCGCCATACCGGAGTAGACCGAGCCACCCGGCGAGTTGATCCAGAGGTTGATGTCCCGTTCCGGGTCCTCCGCCGCGAGCAGCAGCAACTGGGCACAGATGCGGTTGGCGACCTGGTCGGTCACCTCGCTGCCCAGGAAGATGATCCGCTCCTTGAGCAACCGGTTGTAGACCGAGTCGTCGAGGTTGCCAATGGAGTCGCCCCCGCGGGCTTCGGACACCCTGAGAGGCATCGCTGGGATGTGCATTTCGGTCATGGCAGCCCTTCGCTCTCCGTACCGTCTTACGCCCGACACTAACCGGTCACCGGGCCCACAGAGCCCCTCTCGGGGCACTGTTCGCTATGAGCGCAGCTCGCACGGGGCGTACCCCTGAAAGAAGACTGGCCGCCGCGCGCCGCAAGCGGCGGACGGCGGCCAGACCCGGTCGTCGATCAGTGCTCGTGGTCGTGGTCGTGCGCGTGCTCGGCCTCGTTCTCGTCCCGCAGCGCGTCGAGGGTCACCTCGTTGCCCGCAGTGTCCTTGATCTTGATGCGCTCCATCACCGAGGCGAGCGCCTTGCCCCGGCGAACGTCGCCGAAGACGGCACCCGCGGCGCCCGACCGGACCAGCTGGTCGTAGTACTGCTGCGGAGCCATGCCGGCGCGCTGCGCCCGGTGCACGATCTCGTGGCCGAACTCGTCGTCGGTGACCTGGACGTTCTCCGCGTCCGCCAGCGAGTCGAGCAGCAGCTGGATCCGGACACCCTGGGTGGCCGCCTCGGTCAGCTCGGTGGTGATCTGCTCCTCGGTCTTCTCCTCAGCCGCGAGGTAGTCCTCCAGCGAGGCGCCGATCCGCTCCAGCTGGTCGACCATCGCCTGCTTGCGGTGGTCGACCTCCTCGCGGACGACGCCCTCCGGCGCGGGCACCTCGGCGGCGGCGACCAGCTGCTCCAGGGCCTTGTCCCGGGCGGCGTAGATCTGCTCCATCCGCTTGCCCTTGGTGACCCGCTCGCGCACGTCGGCACGCAGCTCGTCGAGGGTGTCGAACTCGCTGGCGAGCTGGGCGAACTCGTCGTTCAGCTCGGGCAGTTCCTTCTCCTTGACGGTCCGGACGGTCACCTTCACGTCCGCGTCGCTGCCGGCGAAGTCCCCACCGACGAGCTGGGTCACGAAGCTGGTCTCCTCGCCGGCGGAGAGACCGACGACCGCCTCGTCCAGGCCGGGGAGCAGCTGCTTGCTGCCGACCTCGTGCGAGAGGTTGCTGGCCGTGCCGCCCGGCACCTCGGCGCCGTCGACCGTGGCGACCAGGTCGAGCTGCACGAAGTCACCCTCCTGGGCGGACCGCTCGACGGTCTTCAGCGTGGCGAAGCGCTCGCGCAGGTTGTTGACCTGCTCGTCCACCTCGGTGTCGCTGATCTGGAGCTCGTCGACGGTCACCTCGACGGTGGTGAGATCCGGGATGGTGATCTCCGGCCGGACGTCGACCTCGGCGGTGAACTTGAGGGTGTCACCGTCGTTGAACTCGGTGATCTCCACCTCGGGGCGGCCGAGCGTCTTGACGTCGTGCTCCCGGACGGCGGCCAGGATGTTCTCCGGGATCGCCTCCTGCACGGCCTCGTTCAGCACGGCACCGCGACCCACCCGCTGGTCGATCACCGCAGCCGGGATCTTGCCGCGCCGGAAACCGGGGACGTTCACCTGCTGGGCGATCTCCCGGTACGCCTTCTTGAGGCTCGGCTCGAGCTCGACGAACGGCACCTCGATGGCGAGCCGCACGCGCGTCGGGCTCAGAGTCTCGACGGTGCTCTTCACAGGCGTACTCCTTGACGGATCTCGGTCTTGATCTGGGCGTGATTCAGCCCATCGAGTGTAGGCGAGCCGAAGCGGCGCCCGATCAGCGCCCGGCACCACGGGTGGTGCTGCCGGACGCCGAGGCCGCGGACGACAGTCGGGGTGGCGGGATTTGAACCCACGGCCCCTCGCTCCCAAAGCGAGTGCGCTACCAAGCTGCGCTACACCCCGTTGCGACGAGAAGTGTATGCCCGTCCGTGTCCGGGTGGGGTGGCGGGTCGCACGGCGGGTCGCGCAGGTCCGCCGGGCCGGGTCGCCGGGCCGGGTCCGATCGCCTGGCTCCGGTCGGTCGGCTCCGGTAGGTGCGCCGGGATACCCGTACGCGTCGACGGGACGGACCGGGTACGCTACCTCCCACGGCCCGGGGAACCGGGGCGTACGCGGGCGTAGCTCAATGGCAGAGCTTCAGTCTTCCAAACTGACGGTGCGGGTTCGATTCCCGTCGCCCGCTCCACACTCTCCGGCCCAGGTCAGCGGCACGATCACCGCACCTGGGCCGCTCTCGTTTCAGCCTTCCTTGATCTTGCGGGCCGTTCGCGGGCCAGCAGCTTCCGGCAGGCCGGCACGGCCACCGCCAGGCGGCCCTGTCGCCCGGCGGCCCTAGCCGGGCAGGTCGTGCGGAACCTCGGCTTCCGCTGCGTCCAACCAGCGCCGGTACCAGCGGGCGAACCCGAGGGGCCTTCCGCCGTCGTCGCGCAACGGCCGGAGAGGACCGTTGCCGGCTCTGTCGTCGGCCCACATCTGGCCCCGCGCCGGACCGGTGACGACGAGAGCCTCCCGGTACGCGCAGCCGAGATGGCACAGGTACAGCAGCCCGATCGAGTGTTCGGGACTGAGGGCGACCTCGTCGTACCGTTCCCAGTACGCTTCCGCCGCCTCGTCGTACGCCTCCTCCGAGTCGTAGTCCGCCTCCTCGGGCGGTGCGGGCAGACCGTGGGCGGGATCGAACGCCCCGACGTGGGCGAAGGGCTGCCCGAGGGTGTCCAGGTCGGTCAGTTCCGCGCCGTCGCCCGCCCACCGCCAGCGTCCGTCCACCCGGCGGACCGGGAAGAGCCCGTAGGCCGGTCCGGCACCGCCCCGGCCCGCCTCCGACAGGAAGGACCGGTACTCCCCCGGCAGGTCGACCCCGAGTTGGGTCTCCAGTTCGGTCAGCTCCCCGGGCGTCAGGGGCGGTTCAAGCTCCCATCCGTGGTCGGAGGAGCCGAAGACAGCGTCGGCGCCGGGCAGGGCCGACAGCCGCCCGAGCCGTGCGGGTACGTCCGACCAGTCGATGAGCGTCACGGCCGGCACGATACCGGCACGGCGTCGATCGGTTGGCCGCCGTCACGGGGTCGGGGTCCGGGCGTCCCCACCGCTGCCGGACCGCCGGGTGGCCCACGCCGTCAACAGACCACCCGCCAGCCAGACCGCGGTCGCCACGGTGTTGGTGGTGCTGTACACCGGCACCACGAACAGCACGACGCCCGCACCCAGCAGCAGGGCCAGTCCGATCCGCGCACGGGTGCGGCGGACCGGCGACAACGGGCCGGCGGTCCGGACCAGGATCCACCACAGCAGCGGTCCACCGAGGACCATCGTGAGGGTGAGAATCATGACCGTGTCCAACGTGACCTCCGTCCGTGGCGGGGTCCGCACCCCGTCGCGTCACCATGATGGGGCGTGGCATGCCGGGGCACCGCCCCGTCCCGCAATGAGGGAGATCGATTGCCGCCGGCCGGCGCGGACGGTGGCGTCCCGGACGGCCGGACGGGATGCCCGCCTTGCCGGTGGCGGGCATCCCGGGTCTACCGGTCGGTGACCGTGGTCAGTGCACGACCTTGTTGCCGGTCACGTTGTCGCCGAGGAACTTGCTGCCGAGAACCTTGTCACCGTGGATGTTCTCCACCGTGATGGCGAACTCCTTGGCCGGGTTGTCGATCGCCTCGACGATCTGGTGGACCAGGTACTGGACCTGCTCCCGGTCCCGGCTCATCAGGGCCACGTGCGGGCTGCCCGCCGTCTCCACCATCAGCGCGTAGATGTTGGTCTCGTTGAGCGCGCGGGCCAGCCGGAGGCCCTGGAGGGCGAAGACCCCGGCCACCACCAGCAGGAGGATGACGTAGAACGCCCCCGGTGCGGCGTCGCCGAGGCAGGCGAGGAGGACGAACCCGAAGAGGCCGCCCACGGCCGTCTTCACCGCGCTCCGGACGAAGGCCCGGATGGCGCCGCTGCGGTCCGGCACGTAGGCGGCGGAGCGCACCCGGGCGATGTTGTGCAGCGGGTACGCGTGGTCACCGACCCACAGCGTACGGTTCCGGACAGCTACCTGAACGGTCTCCAGTGCGTATCCCATGTCGTGTCCGTCCCTTCGAGGAGTTGGTCAGTCGGCGATCACGGTCTGTTCGGCCACACCCTCGCCCGCCACGAGTACGGGCAGCTGGGTGTCGTCGTGACCGTGCAGGCTGAGCAGGTTGCGGCCGAGTTCGTAGGCCACCCGCACCGAACTGCCGTGCGCGATGCCCTGGTAGAAGCCGGTCGCGAAGCGGATGGCGGTCTGGTCCGGTACCGGCCCCTGCATGGCGATCACGCAGGGCACGTGCCGGGCCACCGCGCGGGCCTGCTCGTGGGTGAAGCAGGCGTTGAGCACGACGCACCGCAGGGCGCCCCGGAGGATGCCGAACAGGTCGCTGAGCGCGTGCGGGGGTACCGGCTGGGGAAGGCCGAAGTCGTCGTTGACCAGGATCCCGTGCGACTGGCTGCCGTGCCCGCTGAAGTGGGCGATCACCGGGCGGTGCCGCAGCAGCGCGGTCTGGAGGTCGTCGAGGCGTACCGCGTCGGCGGTGCGGACGGTCAGCCAGTCGCCGGCCTGTGCCAGGGTGACAACCTGGTCGATCGCCCGCCGCTCCTGGTCGAGGCGCAGGGCCGAGGTGCGCAGTGGGTTGGCGGTCATCAGCAGGATCACCCGGGACTCCCGGCGGTGGACGCCGCCGCCGTGGGGGCGGCTGCCGGAGTGCCGGCCGTCGTCGGGGACGTGGCCGGGGCCGTAGACGTGTTTGTCGCCCTGGACCAGGTCGCCGCCGAACTTGTTGCCGTAGACCTTGTCCCCGTAGACGATCTCTCCCATGACGGCTCCATGCCTCATCGCTGTTGTCCTGAGCGGCGGTCCTGCCCCTGCGGGCCGTCCTGGCCCTCGTCCGCACCGTCCTGGCTCTCCCGGGGCCGGGGCGGATCGGTGCCCAGGGCGTGGAGCAGCGTGTTGCGCCGGTCGCGGACCGCGCGGGGCATAGGGTGCGCCGGTCGGGAGCCGATCGGGGTCGCCCGGGGTGCGCTGATCCGGTCGAGCAGCCGGGCGGCGGTCAGTACCTGCACGGCGTCCTGCCGGCGCACGGCCGGTTCCAGGGTGTCGAGCACCCCGAGCACCTTCGGCCAGAAACGTTCGTCGTCGGTTTCCACGTCGTCGAGGCGAATGAGTGACGCGGCGAGAAAGTTCTTTACGTCCGATTCCAGGGTGCGGAGTACCTCCGTCATGAAATCACCCCCTCAGGCCCAGAGCGAGCCATTGAGTTATGTACATCGATCGAGAGGGTCGGGTTGGTCGGATAACGCCCGGGTAAGCCGGCCGTGATTTGCCACCTTCAACCGGTTCGGTCAGATGTAACGCATCGACCGGAACAGCTCCCTGCCTTTTCCGTCCAACGTGCGACTCCCCTGATCAAGCACACAGCCGAAACGCTTCCAGCGCAATGCCGTATCTGCTTCCGGTTTGCTTCCGACCAGGTGCAGTTGTACGCTCCCCCGATCGAGTCATTTCCGCAGGTAGACCCTTTAGAGGGGACGTGCGATGCCTCATGTGCGGGTGGCGGCACTCGGCCAACTCCTCGTCGAGGTCGACGGGAAGCCCGCGAAACTCACCCCCACCAACGCCCGGATGCTGCTCCGGCTCCTCGTCGCCGGTGGCCGGCCGGTGGCGATCGAGCAGCTCTACCGCGACGTCTGGTACGCCGGGACGGCAGCACCGCTGAGCCGGGGCAACCGGACCCTCGTGCAGCGCCAGATCGGGGAACTGCGCAGGATCGTCGACCCGGAACGCCCCGGTGACACCTCCGAGATCATCCTGACCGCCCGGGGCACCTCGTCGGCGTACCAGCTGGCCCTGGCCCGGGACGACGTGGACGTCTGGTGGTTCGAGGACCTGGCCGAGATCGCCCGCACCGCCGAGCCGGCCAGGGCCGCCGACGTCGCCCGCACGGCGCTCGCGCTGTGGCGCGACACCACGGCCGTCCAGCTCGGGTCGGACCAGTCCGGTACGGGCGCGCTGCGTCGCCTGCGGGAGCTGCGCACCTCGGTCCAGCGTCGGCTCCTCGACGCGTACGTCGCGCTGCGACTGCCGGACGAGGCGCGGTCCCTGGCCGGGGAGCTGCTCGCCGAACGCCCCGGGGACACCGAGGTCCAAAGCGTCCTCGACGACCTGCGACGGCGGGAGGCCGCCGACCAGGACGTCGTCCTGCGGCACACCTTCGACCGCCCCCGGGCCACCCTCGTGCTGGCCGTCGGGGACCTGTTCGCCCTGCACCGGGCCGACCTGGTGGTCGGGTTCACCGACACCTTCGACACGTCCACCCGGGGCGACCGGGTGATCTCCGCGACCAGCATCCAGGGGCAGCTGCTGCACCGGGTCTACCGGGGTGACCGGGAACGGCTCGACCGGGACCTGCGGCGCGCCCTGTCCGGGACACCCGAGCAGGATCGGGAGACCCGCGCCGGCAAACGCCACGGCAAACTCGTCCGGTACCCGGTGGGCACGGTGGCGGTGCTGCCCGACGAGGCGCGGCGGATCTTCTGCGTCGCGTACAGCCGGCTCGGCAACGACCTGGTCGCCCGCTCCTCGCTGGAGTGGCTGGCCGACAGCCTCGACCGGCTGTGGGAGGCGGTACACCGGCACGGACAGTTCGCCGAGGTCGCGATTCCGCTCGTCGGATCCGGCCGGTCCCGGCTGGACACGGTCGACCATCAGGGACTGCTGGAGCTGATCGTGCTCTCATTCCTACGCGCGTCGGGTCGTTTTCCGATCTGCCGGGAACTCCGTATCGTGCTGTCCCCATATCAGCTTGAGAAGGTCGACGTCAACGCCCTCCGCCGGCTGATCGACTCGTTGTAGCAACGATTATGGCGCACCGTCTACGATCTGGCCGTGCACGAGACGGAATCACCAACGGTCCATGCCCGGGAGTTGGTCGTCCATGTCTTTGCACCACTGCACGGACCGTGGGCGGTCGAGGCGTACGCAGATCTGCAACACATCTGGGCGCAGTGTCGTGAACTCGCCGGAATGCGTCATCCGATCGGTGGCATTCCGGTCCCCGACAAGTTACCGGAGCTGACGGATATCCGCCGGGGCACATCCGGTCTCGACGACGTGACCCTGGCCGGGCAGCAGGCCGCCGAACCGGTGTTCCAGGCCATTCTGCGGCGCCACCACGACGTGGTGAACCTGTCGGTGGTCCTCGCCCCCGTCGAGCGACCACACGGGGACGGGCCCGACGGCTGGACCGGGCCCGACGGCTGGACCGGGCTGGACCGCCTGTGGTCCGCGATCGCCCCACCGACGGCCGGTGGGCTGCTCGGCGTCACCCGCGTCTACCAGGGGCTGCTCACGCACCAGGCGACCGTCGACCCGGCCCCGGCGTACGCCCTGCTGCCGTCGCTGCCGGTCACCGGGACGGCCGGGTACTGGCCGGCGGGGGTGGTGACCCCGGCCGGGCTCGGCGTGTGGGAGGTGGGCGCGACCGACGACGGCCGGACGGAGCGCCGGCTGCTGGTACTCGCACCGGACGGGGACGGGGACCGGTTGAGTGCCTGGACCTGGTCGCGGGGTGACCCGGCGATGCCGCCCCTGGCCCGCTACCTGCTGCACGCGGCGACCGTCCGGCACCACCTACGGGTCCGCCTGGCCGCCGACGACCCCACCGTCGAGGTCGACCGCACGACCGACCTGGTCGCCCGGTCGCCCGGCGACGCGCTACCGGAACTGGCCCGGGGCGAGGTGACGGCGGCCACCCTGGAACGGCAGTTGCGCACCATGAGCCGCTCGGTGGAGACGGCCCGCGACAACATGCGCACCGCACTCGGCGGCGAGGCGGACGCGCTGCTGACCGGTACCGGTCCGTTCGCCGACGACGACCGGCTCGTCGACTGGTTCCGCACCCTGCTCGCCGACGACCTGTCGGGGTTGGCTGTCAGCACCGGACACCTGCGCACGGTGGCCGGCATCGTGGCACGCCTGCCATCCGACGACCCCCACCCCGAAGAACAGAGGAGCACCGTGCCCAACCCGCGCAACGTCTTCGTCGTACACGGCCGCGACCTTGAGGTGGTCGACGCGTTCTTCGGGTTCCTCCGGGCGCTCGACCTGCACCCGGTGGACTGGGAGGAGGTGGTGAACGACACGAACGCGGCGACCCCGTACCTCGGTGACGTGGTCCGGCAGGGTTTCGAGAACATCCAGGCGGCCGTCGTCCTGCTGACCCCCGACGACGTCGCGTACCTCCATCCCGACCTGCACACCGCGGAGGAGCCGGAGCACGAGCGGCAGCCGACCGGACAGGCCCGGCCCAACGTGCTCTTCGAGGCCGGTATGGCGTTCGCCCTGCACCCGACCCGGACCGTGCTGATCCAGGTCGGTCAGCTCCGCCCGTTCTCCGACATCGGGGGACGCAACTTCGTCCGGTTCGACGGTTCGGTGCCGGCCATGCAGAAGGTCGCCCACCGGTTGAAGAACGCCGGGTGCGCAGTCAACGACCGTGGCCCGGACTGGCTCAACCAACGCCGGTTCGCTGGCCTGTCGGCGCTGACCCGCCGGCCCTGACGGGGCACCGGCAGGCGCTGGACGGCTGGCGGGCCGTCCGCCCGGCGAACCTGTGTCACCGGCGGCCGGCCCGGACGCGGTAGCCTGCCTCAAAAGTCCCTCCTGGACCGAGCGGAGCCATGCGTACTCTCACCGTCTCCACACAGCGAGCCGGGGCCTACCCCACCATCCGCGACGCACTGGAGGTCGCGCCGGACGGCGCCACGATCTCCATCGAGGCCGGCGTCTACCCCGAGTCGGTCCGTCTGGCCCGCCAGCGGGTGAGCCTGGTGGCGGCGGGCGAGGCCGGCTCGGTGACCATCGACGGCAGTGGCGCCGGGGCGCCGACGATCGCCTGTTCCGGCGCGGAGGTCACCCTGCGCGGGCTGGTGGTCGCCGGTGGCGACTACCCGGCGGTCGAGGCCACCGGGGGCCGGCTGACCATCGAGAAGTGCGAGGTGCGCACCGGGTACGCGGCCGGGGTGCAGGTCGTCGACGGCGCGGTGGTCGACGCCACCGACGTGAAGGTGCTCGGCGGCCAGCACGGGTTCGTCCTCTCGGACGCCGGGGGCGTGCTGGACACCTGCGAGGTGCGAGGCATCAGCGACGACGGCATCATCGTCCGGCTCGGCGCGAACCCGACGATCCGCAACTGCACGGTCGCCGACTGCGGCTACCGGGGCGTGTACGTCTACCAGGGTGGTCGTCCGACGATCGAGAAGTGTGACATCTCGACCACCGGGGACGCCGGGATCGTGGTGGCGCACCAGAGCGCGCCGCAGATCAGCGCCACCTGGGTGCACGACACCCGGGGGGTGGGCATCTCGTTTGGACCGGGCTGCGGGGGCCTGGTCGAGACGACCCGGGTGGAGCAGACCGCCCAGCCGGGCATCGACGTGGCGGAGGGCGCCAACCCCACGATCCGGGCCGAGGAGCCGACCGCCGGTCAACCCCGGGTGGGCGTACAGGCGGTGTCCGGCGCGACCACGCAGGACACCGAGAAGGTCGAGAAGCTGCTCGCCGAACTCGACTCGATGATCGGCCTGGCCGGGGTGAAGGCCGAGGTCCGGGCCCTGATCGACGAGATCCAGGTCAACGAGTGGCGACGCAGTGCCGGGCTGGCGGTCGGCGGGGCCAGTCACCACCTGATCTTCACGGGGGCACCGGGTACCGGTAAGACCACGGTCGCCCGGATCTACGGGCAGTTGCTCAAGGCGCTCGGTGTGCTGCCGAACGGACAGTTCAAGGAGGTCTCCCGGCGGGACCTGGTCGGCCAGTACATCGGTCACACCGCCGAGAAGACCACCAAGGTGTTCGAGGAGGCCATGGGTGGCGTGCTCTTCATCGACGAGGCGTACACCCTGTCCCGGGCCGGTGGGGCCAGCGCCGACTTCGGCCAGGAGGCCATCGACACCCTGGTGAAGCTGATGGAGGACCACCGCGACCAGGTGGCCGTCATCGTCGCCGGGTACACCGACGAGATGCTCACCTTCCTCGACGCCAACTCCGGTCTGGCCTCCCGGTTCGCCAAGACCCTGGAGTTCGAGAACTACGCCCCGGACGAGCTGGTGCTGATCGTCAACCGGATCGCCCGCAACGACGACTACCTGCTCGCGCCAGGGCTGGGCGACGCCCTGCTGGAGTGGTTCGGGCAGATCGAGCGGGACCGGAACTTCGGTAACGCCCGGGAGGCCCGCAAACTGCTGGAGGGGATGCGCAAGGCGCAGTCCGGACGGCTGCGGTCGCTGGGCCGGATGCCGGACCGTGACGACCTGCGCACCCTGGTCCTGGACGACCTGCTCGTCGCGACACGGTGACCGCCGTGGCACCGCGTACGCCCGCCCCGGACGGACCAGCCGTGCTGCGTCCCCGTCGGCGCCCCGGCCAACTGGGCCCGGTACACCTGATCCAGCTGCTGCTCGCCGAGGCCGCCCTCGTCACCGTGGCGGCGGTACTCGGGCGCGACCCGGTCGTGCTGGTCGCCGCCGTGCTCGGTGCACTGCTCCTGCTGCTGGTCACCCTCGGGCGGCGGCAGGGCCGCTGGTGGGTGGAGCGGCTGTTGATGAACCGCGCCTACCGGCGGCGACGCCGGGGGGTGGCCACGGTGGCCGCCGGTACCGACCCCCGGTTGACCGCGCTGCGGGCGCTGGCACCGGGTCTGGTCGTACAGGACGTACCGCTGACCGCCGGCGGTCAGGTCGGTGTCGCCCGCGACGACGCCGGCTGGTACGCGGTGGCAGCCCTCCAACCGGGCAACCCGGGTGGCCCCACCGAGGGCGACCTGGACCTGAACGCGCTGGCCGCCGCGCTGGCCGAGGCCGACCAGCCCGGGGCGGTGCTCCAGGTGGTACTCCAGACCGTGCCCGCCCCGAGCATCGACGCGCACCCCTCGTCGCCGGCCGGGCAGTCGTACCGGCAGCTGCTCACCGGATTCGACGCCCCACCGGTACCCGCCGACCGGCAGACCTGGATCGCGGTACGCCTGGACGCCCGTGCCCTCGCCGAGGCCACGGTGGACCAGCGGGCGGACCTGGACCTGGCACCGGCGGTGGTGGCCGCGCTGCTGCGCCGGGTGGTCAAGCCGCTGCGCCGGGCCGGGCTCGGTTACCGGCTGCTGGACGCCGACGAGCTGGTGCAGGCCCTGCTCAACTCCTGTGACCTGGACCCGGCCGGCACCCTGGAGCCGCACGCCACACCACCCAGGGAGGAATGGTCGGCGTGGCACTCCGGCCGGCTGGTACACCGCTCGTACTGGGTCCGTTCCTGGCCGGAAGTCGGCCAGGCGGGCGCGTTGCTCGGCTGGCTCGGCAGTTCCCCCTCGGCGATGACCACGGTGTCGCTGATCCTGGCGCCGGAGGACACCGACGGCATGACCGACCTGCGCGGTCTGGTCCGGGTCGCGGCACCGGCCAACGAGTCGGCCCCGCTCTGCCAGGCCCTCGTCCGGGGCGCCGAGCAACGGCAGGCCACACTGTTCCCGTTGGACGGTGAGCAGGGTCCGGCCGTCTACGCGACGGCCCCCACCGGAGGTGGTGCCCGATGACGACCCCTGGCTCCGGCCCCGGCTCCGGCCAGCCACCCGGGTACCCGGACCGGCCGGTAGCAGACCCGGGGATGCCCGCGCCGACGATCGGCCGGGCCGTCGTCGGGCGCTCCCCGGTCGGTGCGGCTGTCCCGCCCGGACCGCCCGGGCCGCCCGCTGGCACGGCGTACCCGGCCGGTGCGCTGCCCCACCCCGGGCAGGAGTACACCGGGTCGGGGTACCCGGGGCAGCAGCCCTACCCTGGGCAGGCGTACGCGTCGGCCCCGTACCCCGGGGCCTACCCGGCGCCGGCACCCGTTGCCGCGCCGCCGGCGGTGGCCACCGGCGACCCGCAGGCCGGCAGCGCCGTGACCGGTGCGGCGACCGGGGCCGGGGCCGGCGCTGCGACCGGCACCACGGCGGCCAGTGCCGCCACGACCGCCGCCGCCCGGCCGTTGCTGGCCGGTGTCCCGGGGCAGCGGTTGGCCGTACCCGAGGTGCTGCGGCAGGATCCGCCGGCCCCCGGCCCGGACGCCCCGCCGCCACCGGGGGGTGCCGATCCTCAACAGCGGCTCAGCCGGCTACGGATCGGCTCGCACATCGCCTCTCCGGCGGCGCTCGCGCAGCTGCGCGTGTCGGCACCCGGCACCGGGGTCATCATCGGTGCCGACCAGGAGCGGCGTCCGGTGCCGGTCCGGTTGTTCGGTCCCGACCCGACCCGGGTGACCCTGGTCGGTGGGGTGTGGGCCAGCCAGCTGCTGGCCTTCCGGGTACTCGCCCTGGGCGCCCGGGTCGCCGTGGTCACGGCCGACCCGCGTAACTGGGACGGTTTCGGTGAGCGGGTGACCGGCCGCAACGACCGGGTCGCCCTGGTCCCGGCCGACCAGCCGCTGGCGCTGGCCGCCACCGCCCGGCAGCCCGTGCTGGTCATCCACGACGTGGGGCTGACCGGCGCGGTCGCCCCCCAGCCGCTCGGTCCGTGGCAGGCGCAGCTCACCGTGCTGCGCCAGCTGGACCGGTCGGGGGTACCGGTGCTGCACGCCTCCGATCTGGTGCTGCTCCAGCGGCTCTCCAGCGGGGAGTCGGCGCTCGTCGCCGACGTGCTACGACTGCCCGGGGCCAGCGCGCAGTACCTCCAGGCGATGACCGACGACATGCTCGCGCTGGTGGTGGACGGCGTCGAGCGGTACCTCTGGTTGGCGCAGACCGAGGTCGAGCGCCAGTACGGCGGCGCACCCCGGCGCTGACGATCGGCGCGGCCCGTCCCCGCCCGGCGGGCGACGGGCGACGGGCGACGGGCGATGGGCGACGGGCGATGGGCGATGGGCGACGGTGCCGGGGTGCCGGGACGCCGGGGTGCCGGGGTGCCGGGACGCCGGGGGGGCGGAGCCCACTC
>NZ_WVUH01000136.1 GCF_017614955.1 Micromonospora echinofusca | reverse complement strand
CTTGACCGCCGCCACCACCCTGCGACGCAAATCCTCCTGCGCCGCAGGGGAAAGCGACCGCGTATCACGCACCACAACACCCATACACACCCAACGATCACGGCATGTTTGGGCTACTGCTCAATAACAAGGGGCCCTTCCTCTACCGAAAACGTTAATAGGGGGCCCTTCCTTACATCCCTTTCTAGCTCTGGGCGGCGGTGAGGACCTGGCTGACCAGGGCCGTCGAGGTACCGGAGCGCTCGTACTCGGGGCGGTGCAGTACCCCGCCCATCAACGGGGCCGGGTTGCGGTGCACCGCCGGACTGTCCGATTTCACCAGAGCGGCGAAGTGGTACTCCTCGGCGCGGGTGGCCTCGATGATCCGGGCGATGTTGCGCGGGGTGATGCCCCCGCCCGGCATGACGATGATCCGCCGGTCGGCGCGCCGGACCAGTTCGGCGATCAGGGGTGCCCCCTCCAGCACGCTCACCTCCTGGCCGGAGGTGAGGACCCGGTCCACGCCCAGGTCGATGAGCTGCTCCAGCGCGGCGAACGGGTCGCGCACCATGTCGAACGCCCGGTGGAAGGTGATGCTCACCCCGCCGGCTGCCTCGATGAGCCGCCGGGTGGTCGGTACGTCGATGTCGCCCTCGGCGGTCAACGCGCCGATCACCACGCCGTGCGCACCGGCTGCCACCGCCGCCGACACGTCCCGGACCATCGCGTCGACCTCGGGCGGCGAGTAGATGAAGTCACCGGCACGTGGCCGGACGATGACGTGCACCCGGATCCGGTTGACGGTACGCAGCGCCGTCTCGATGGTGCCGATGCTGGGCGTCAACCCGCCTTCGAAGAGCGCGCAGCAGAGTTCCACGCGGTCGGCGCCGGCCTCCTCGGCGGCGACCGCGCCCTCCACGCTGTCGATGCAGATCTCGAATGTGGTCATCAGTCTGTCCTCTGGGTCGATCGGGGTGTGGTCCAGTCGATGGTGGCGGTGACGGCACCGATCGGCTCGCCGCCGCCGAGCACCGGTACCTGCCGTAGCGGGTCGGCGCCGGTGACCGGTACGCCGGCTGCGTCGAGGGCGGCGAGGGCGATCACCGTGGTGGCCCGGGGGCTGCCGTCGACGACCTTCACCGCCACCGCGTGGCCGTCCGGGGTCGCCACCCCGAGTACGCCTTCGGCGCCGCCCTTGGCGAGCACCCCGGGCAGGGCCCGCATCAGGTCGGTGTTGGGGTGGCCGTGCCAGCCGCCGACGTACGCCGGATGCGCCCGCATCGCGTCGGCCACCTGTGCCTCGGGGCTTCCCTCCGGGGCCGACACCAGGGCCTGGAAGGTCCGGGCCAGTCCGGTCAACGGCAGTCCGAACAGTGGGGCACCGCAGCCGTCCACGGTGACCGGACCGACCGGGGTACCGGCCAGCCGGCTGACGGTGTCGGCGATGTGGCGCTGCAACGGGTGCGCCGGGTCCAGGTAGTCCCGCGTCGGCCAGGTCCGGGCGACGCAGGCGACCAGCATCGCCGCATGCTTGCCGGAACAGTTCATCCGTACCCGGGCCCGGGGTGCGCCGGTGCGGATCAGTCGTTCCCGGGTCGCCTCGTCCTCCGGCCAGTCCTCCGGGCAGCCCAGCGCGTCGTCGGTCAGCGAGGCGGTGGCGAGCAGTTCGCGTACCAGCTCGACGTGCCGGTCGTCCCCGGTGTGGCTACCGGCCGCGATGGCCAGCGCAGGCCCGTACCGCAGCGCGTCGACCAGCCTCGCGGCAGCGGCGGTGGAGTCGGCGGTGCAATCGGCGGCGGCGGCGGTCAGGCAGGCCAGGGCCTGGACCGGCTTGAGCGTGGAGCGCGGCAGTACCGGCTCGTCGGGTACCCCGGCGGAGAGCCGGATCGCCCCGGTCGGGTCGAGGACGACCACGCTGCCGTAGTGCCGGCTCTCGACGAACCCACCCCGGACGACCCGGGCGAGTTCGGCGTAGCGGTGGGTGGTCACCGGGCGATGCTCCCTTCGGGGGATGGTGACGCCGGGTCGGCCGGCGTGTCCGGGCCCGCAGGGACCCCACCCCGGCCGGTGAGCCGGCCGTTCCGGGCCTGGAGTATCCGGGCGAACTTCGACAGCGAGGCGTTGACCGCCAGGTAGATCAGTGACACCACGAGGAAGGTCTGGATCAGCAGATGGGTGTACGTGGAGAGCACCTGGCCGCTGTAGAGCAGCTCGGTGTAGCTGACCACGAAACCCAGCGAGGTGTCCTTGAGTAGCCCGACGAGTTGGCTGACCAGGGACGGGGCGAGCTGGAGCAGGGCCTGCGGCAGGACCACCAGCCGCAGCACCTGGCCCCGGCGCAGGCCGACCGCGAGTCCCGCCTCGGTCTGTCCCCGGTCCAGGGCCTGGATGCCGGCCCGGAAGATCTCCGCGAACGCCGCCGAGTTGGACACCACCAGCGGTACCACGAGCTTCCAGAACAGCGGGAAGTTCAGCCCGTACGCGGGCAGCGCGAAGAGCGTCACGTAGATCAGCAGCAGGGCCGGTACGGTCCGGAAGATCTCCACGTAGCCGCCGGCCAGCCAGCGGAGCAGCCGGTTGGTGGAGAGCCGCCCGAGCGCCAGCAGCAGACCGAACACGCCGCTGAGTACGGCCGTCGCGGCGGCGGCCTTCAGGGTTGCCCAGAGGCCGTTGAGCAGGTACCGCCAGATCGGCCAGGTGGTGAACGGTTCCCAGCGGGACCAGGCCAGCTCGCCGTGACTGGCGAACTGCTGCACCGCCGCGACCAGCGCGCCGACCAGGGCAACCGCGCCGATCACGGTGGCGATCCGGATGCGCCGCCGGGCCCGGGGGCCGGGCTCGTCGAAGAGGATCTGTTGGGTCTGGTTCATCGGACGATCGCCAGCCTTCGTTCCAGCAGGCCGGTGAACTGACCGATGATCAGTGCCAGCAGCATGTAGGCGAGACCGGCGCCGGTGAAGATGAGGATCGGCTGGGCCTCGACCAGGTTCACGTTGTTGGCGGCCTGGGTGAGTTCGACCACCCCGACGGCGGCGGCCAGCGAGGTGTTCATCAGCAGTGCGATGCAGATGTTGCCGATCGGCTGGATCACCGCGCGCAGTCCCTGCGGCAGGATGACGTACCGCAGGGACTGGCTGAAGGTGAGTCCGATGGCGCGGGCCGCCTCGGCCTGCCCCTTGCCGACGGTGTTGATCCCGGCCCGGATCGCCTCGGCCAGGTACGCCCCCTGGTAGGCCGCGATCACGATGGCGGCCGAGGTGAAGAGCGGGAACTGGATGCCGATCTGTGGCAGTGCGAAGACGAAGAGCACCAGCAGGGCGAGCAGTGGCAGGTTCTGCAACACCTCGACGTAGAGCGTGCCGATGGTGCGTAGCAGGGGGACCGGACTGATCCGCAGGGTCGCCACGACGATGCCCAGCAGCATCGCGCCGATGGTGGTCACGACGGTCAACTGGACCGTCGTGACCAGCCCGTGGCCGAGTACGCTCAGGTGTGCGGTGAGGGCGTCCATCGGTGCGTACGGGTCCTCAGGAGCCTTCGACGGAGCCGATCACCGGCGGGGTCGGGGCGTCGCCTTCCACGACCGAGCCGAGGGTGGCCTTCCACACCTTGGCCCAGGTGCCGTCGGCCTGGATCTTCTTGAGCCAGTTGTTGACGAACTCCTTGAACTGGGCGTCCTCGCGGTTGATGCCGATCCCGTAGGGCTCACTGGTGAACGGCTCGCCGACCACCTTCATCCCCGGGTTGGCCTTGGCGCCCGAGGCGAGCAGCGTGAAGTCCTGCACGTACGCGTCACCGCGGTTCTGCAGCAGGGCCTGGATGGCCTGCGGGTCGGTGGCGAAGGCGACCTGCTTCGCGTCGGGGGCGACCTCCGGCAGCGCGGTGACCGCAGGGGTGTTCGCGCCGACGATGACGGTCTTGCCGTTCAGGTCCTTGGCGCTCTTGATCGAGGTGTCGTCCTTGCGGACCGCGACCGCCAGGCCGGAGGTGAGGTACGGGCCGGCGAAGGCGACCTGGGTGGCCCGCTGCGGGGTGATCGTGTAGGTCTGGAAGACCGCGTCCACCGACTTGGCCTGGAGCATCGCCTCCCGGGTCTGGGTGCCGATGGTCACCGTCTTCACCTCGGGCTTGCCGGTGATGTACTTGGCCAGCAGCTTGGCCAGGTCGGCGTCGAAGCCCTCGACCTGACCGGTGACCGGGTTCTGCTGGGCGAGCAGCGGGGCGTCCAGCGAGCCGCCGATGATCAGCTGACCGCGCTTGCGGATCGCCTCCATCGTCGAGCCGGCCGGGATCTCCGCGTCCGTGGCGACCGGTGCGGCGTCGAGGATCGCCTGGATCAGGTCGCCACCACCGGCCGGCTTGCCGGGCAGGGCGGGTGTGGACGGGTCGCCGCCACCGCAGGCGGTCGCGCCGAGCGCGACGGCCAGCGCACCGGCGGCCAGCGCCAGCGAGCGCCGCCGGGTCAGGCTGTTGTGCAGGATTGACATGCCACCCTCCGTCGGGGGTCGAAACTGAGTGATCTCGGGGCCGTGCGGGGTTCCCGGTTTCCCGGGGGTTTCGGGGTGCAGGGTCGTGCGGGACGGTGCAGGGTCGTGCGGGGCGGTGCAGGGTCGTGCGGGGCGGTGCGGGTCGTGCCAGGGCACGGGTACCGCGTTCAGTGCTGGAGGATCTTGGAAAGGAAGTCCCGTGCCCGTTCGGTGCGGGGAGCGGCGAAGAACTCGTCCGGAGGAGCGGTCTCGACGATCCGGCCGTCGTCCATGAAGACGACCCGGTCGGCGGCCCGGCGGGCGAAGCCCATTTCGTGGGTGACCACGATCATGGTCATCCCCTCGGCGGCCAGCGAGACCATCACGTCGAGCACCTCGTTGACCATCTCCGGGTCGAGCGCCGAGGTCGGCTCGTCGAAGAGCAGGACCTTGGGCCGCATGGCCAGTGCCCGGGCGATGGCGGCCCGCTGCTGCTGGCCACCGGAGAGCTGGGCGGGGTACCGGTCGGCTTTGTCGGCGATGCCGACCCGGTCGAGCAGGGCCATGGCCTGTTTCCGGGCCTCGGCGCGGCCGATCCGGCGGACCTTGACCGGTCCGAGGGTGATGTTGTCCAGGATCGTCCGGTGCCCGAAGAGGTTGAACGACTGGAACACCATGCCGACGTCGGCCCGGAGCCGGGCCAGTTGACGCCCCTCGGCGGGGAGCGGTTCCCCGTCGATCTCGATCCGGCCGGCGCTGGCCACCTCCAGTCGGTTGAGGCAGCGGCACAGTGTCGACTTGCCGGACCCGGAGGGCCCTACGACGACCACCACCTCACCCGCCGCCACGGTGAGGTCGACGTCCTTGAGCACGTGCAGTGGACCGAACCGTTTGTGCAGGCCATGGACGGTGACCATCGGCCGGTCGGGCTGCGGCGACCAGGCCCGACCGACGAGGTCCGGTGCCGTTGTCGGTGCCACCACTCGCCTCACTTTCTGCGATAGTCGAACAAAGTTTGCTGTTCTGCGAAGCAACGTCGCCATCTAAAGCTAGCCTGAAAATTAAGTCAACAGCTTGCTGGGACAAAGTTGGGATGCTAAGAACCACCCGTGACGATTGACGACGCGCCGCGCGACCTCCTCCGGGGTGGCCCCCGTGACCTGCTCCGACTGGTGGCCAGCGGAGCAGCGGTCAGCCGCGCGGACCTGGCCCGGCTCTCCGGGCTCTCCCCGTCGACCGTCTCCCAGCGCGTCGAGGCGCTGATCAGCCAGGGGCTGCTGGAGGAGACCGGCGCCGGCAAGTCCCGGGGCGGTCGTCGCCCCCGGCAACTCGCGGTACCCACCGGCGGTGCGGTGATCGGCGCCATCGACCTCGGCGCCCACCACGCCCGGATCGGCGCCCTCGACCTCGCCGGCCAGGTCGTCTCAGTGCGCTCCCGACCGGTACGCATCGACGACGGTCCGGAGGTGGTGCTCGGTGAACTTCTCGCCGAGGTGACCGCGCTGGCCGCAGCGGAACCCGGTCCGGACTCCGCGGCGGGCTCCGGCCCCGGCCCGGAGTCCCCGCCGGCCGGTGGTGCCCTGCGCGGGATCGGCATCGGCATCCCCGGCCCGGTCCAGCACCCCACCGGCCGGATCGTCAGCCCGTCCCGGATGCCCGGCTGGAACGGCTTCGATGTCTCCGCGTTCTGCCGGGACCACACCGACGTGCCGGTCGTCGTCGACAACGACGCCAACCTGATGGCCCTCGGTACCCACCGCGCGGTGCACTCCGAACTGGACCACGCCGTCTACATCAAGGCCGGTACCGGAATCGGAGCCGGGGTCATCTCGGGTGGACAGTTGCACCGGGGCTCGCAGGGCTCCGCCGGTGACATCAGCCACTGCCGGGTCGTGGCCACCGACCCGGCGCCCCTGTGCAGCTGCGGCAACACCGGCTGCCTGGAGGCGGTGGCCAGCGGCGCGGCCCTCGTCCGGGCCCTCGGCGAGCAGGGCGTACCCGTCGACGACCTGGCCGGGGTGATGCGCCTCATCGACGACGGCGACCGGCACGCCACCGCCCTGGCCCGGCAGGCCGGCCGTTCGATCGGGGAGATCCTGGCCGTGGTGGTCAACTTCTTCAACCCGCAGGTCGTCGCGATCGGCGGCCGGCTCGCCGAGTGCGAACCGCTGCTGGCCAGCATGCGGGCCACCCTCTACGAGCGCTGCCTGCCGCTGGCCACCGAGACCCTGCTCATCGAACGGGTCACCGTCGGTCCCGACGTCGGCGTCATGGGCGCCGCACAACTGGTCATCGACCAGGTCGTCAACATGTGAGGAAGGGCCCCCGCTTAACGTTTTCGGTAGAGGAAGGGCCCCTTGTTAACACCTGTGCGAATCAGGCCCGCCGACCCGTCAGCCACGAGGCGGAACGCGCCGCTATCGTCGGTCGGCATGGACATCCGACCGGTGCCCGGCAGTCTCGCCGAGTACGCCGACCAGCTCCGGGCTTTCGCCGACGAGCGGGACTGGCAGCCCTTCCACACGCCGAAGAACCTGGCGATGGCGCTCGCCGGGGAGGCGGGTGAGCTGCTCGCCGAGTTCCAGTGGCTGACCCCGGAGGAGTCGGCGCAGGTGATGACCGACCCGGCGGCGGGCGCACGGGTACGCGCCGAGATGGCCGACGTGCTGAGCTACCTGGTCCGGTTGGCGGACGTACTCGGCATCGATCTGCTGGCGGCGGCGCGCGAGAAGCTGGTGGAGGTCGCCCGCCGTTACCCGGCCCCGACGGACCCAGCTCCGTCCCGGTAGCGGTGACCGGCCCCCGGCGGGTCCGCCGGGGGCCTGCTCCTTCAGGGGTACGCGGGTCAGCGGCGCCCGGTCGACCGGATGAAACGAGCCCAAGCGGCCGGGGTGAAGGCGAGCACGGGTCCGGCGGGGTCCTTGCTGTCCCGCACGGCGACCACACCGGCCAGGTTGTCGGCGACCTCGACGCAATCCCCGCCGTTGCTGCCGCTGCGGGTGCTCTTCCGCCACCGGGCGCCGGTCAGGTCAACCATGGTGAACCTCCCCAATGATCCTATTGATCAGTTTCTCTGATTGTCCCTCATCGAGGGCGAGGGAGCGCAGGCTCGACCAGACGTCTTCGTAGGCGGCGTACTCCTGCGGCCGGTCCAGATAGAGCGCGCCGGTCCACGACTCGCAGTAGACGACGGGTGGTTCGGGTGTGCTGCGGTGGCCGGCGGGAAAGTCGAGCATGACGAACGTGCCGGCCTCCACGCCCCGGTGCAGCCCGGCGGTGAGCGGGAGCACCCGGATCGAGACGTTCGGGCGTTCGGCGTCGGCCAACAGCTTCCGGAGTTGCTCGACCATCGTGGCGTGGTCGCCCACCACCCGGAGCAGCGCGGCCTCGGCGAGGACGACGTCCAGTTGCGGAGCTGCCGGCAACCGTCGGTCCAGCAGTGCCTGGCGTTGCAACCGGATCTCGACCAGCCGCTGCCGTTCGGTCTCGGTGACCTCCGCCCGGTGCTGGTACACCGCGTTCGCGTAGCCCCGGCTCTGGAGCAGGCCAGGGATCAGCGACTCGTCGAAGCGTCTGAAGTGGGAAGCCGCGTTCTCCAGGCCGACGTAGAGCTGGAACCACTCGGGTACCGCGTCGCCGTACGCGTGCCACCAGCCCCGTGCCCTGGTTTCCCCGGCCAGCCCGATCAGCGCCGTACGCAGTTCCGGTCGTACCTCGTACAGGTCGCAGAGTCCCTTGACGTCGACGGCGCGGACGGCACCGACGCCGCTCTCCATGCGCCAGAGCTTCTGGCGACTGCACTCCAGTTCCGCTGCCACGCCGTCGAGGGTCATCCGGGCCTCGACGCGGAGTTGCCGGAGCATCCGTCCGAGCTGCCGGCGGGGTACCGTCGACCCGCTTTCCTCGGTCATCTGCTCACGCCCAGTCCTGCTCTGCAACATTCTGCCGCCTCCTGTGCAACATGGAATATGCCGGAATGGAACGCGGATATTGGTTCCGATGCCGGCAGGAGGCGTCCGACCTTACAAGGTGGGAATCGGTGTGGGCGGCATTTTCGATCGTGTTTCCGGAGCCACCCTTCCCGGGGCGTAGCCGAGCCGGTTGCCGGCTGCCGGGAAGATCATCGCTGCTGGTGCCTCGGTTGTCGAGGGCGGATGATTGCCGCAGTCGTCGCTGGGACCGCCGGCAGTGCGCCCCGATGTGATTCGGATGGAAATTGCAGGCAAGTAGCTAATTGACAATTGTCTACTTGAATCGCTGACAGATCCACCCGTGTGCAGTCGGTAGTTTCGGCGGTGACGCGGATATTCGATCCGCCGGATGAAGGAGGACCACATGCGACTGCACAAGCGGGGGGCGCTCGGAGCGGCGGTGCTGCTGACCGCAGTGACGATCACTCCGGTGATCGTCACGGGCCCGGCTTCGGCGCACGCGACCTGCGGCAAGACGGCCAGCGACAAGGACGGCAGCGGTTGGGTCAAGTCGGCCAACGGGGCCAACATCCGCAGCGGTAGCAGCACCGGCTGCACGAGCAAGGGGATCGCCTACTCCAGCCACGTGCTGGACTACCACTGCTACACGTGGGGGAACGACGGCTACAGCTGGACGTACGTCCGTAACGACACCACCGGGGTGCAGGGCTGGATCCGCGACGACCTGCTGAGCGACCGGGGCAGCGACGTCCACTGCGGCTTCTGACCGGTTGCCGGAAGCCGGCGAGGGCGGTGCGGGTTCGTAGGCGCCGTCCGGCAGCGCAGGTTCCGTACGACGTGTGACACGAGGGATGTCGTCCGGTCCGACGCGCTGTCGAAGGTGTTAAGAAGGGCCCCTTCCTCTACCGAAAACGTTAAGAAGGGGCCCTTCCTTACCGCTCAGTCGACGCGGCGGTAGGCGCCGTCGCTGGCGGAGGTGGCCATCGAGGCGTACGCGCGCAGGGCGGCGGAGACCGGCCGCTCCCGGTCCACCGGGGTGTACGGCTTGTCGCGCTTGTCCTGGGCGACCCGGCGGGCGTCGAGCACGTCGGCCGGTACGTTCAGCTCGATGGACCGGCCCGGGATGTCGATGACGATCTCGTCGCCGTCGGCGACCAGGGCGATCAGCCCACCGGAGGCGGCCTCGGGGGAGACGTGCCCGATGGAGAGCCCGGAGGTGCCACCGGAGAACCGGCCGTCGGTGAGCAGCGCGCAGGCCCGGCCCAGGCCACGGCCCTTGAGGAACGAGGTCGGGTAGAGCATCTCCTGCATGCCGGGCCCGCCCTTCGGCCCTTCGTAGCGGATGACCACCACGTCCCCGGCGACGATCCGCCCGCCGAGGATGGCTTCGACGGCGTCGTCCTGCGACTCGTAGACCTTGGCCGGGCCCCGGAAGGCCAGGCACTCCTCGGGTACCCCGGCGGTCTTCACCACACAGCCGGCCGGGGCCAGGTTGCCGTGCAGGATGGCCAACCCGCCGTCGGCGGAGTAGGCGTGTTCCCGGTCCCGGATGCAGCCGCCGGCCGCGTCGGTGTCCAGGGTGGACCAGCGGTTGGTGGTGGAGAACGGCTCGGTGGTGCGTACCCCACCGGGTGCCGCGTGGAACAACTCGACCGCCTCCGGCCGGGCGGCACCGCCCCGGACGTCCCAGTCGGCCAGCCACTGCGTCAGGTTCGGCGCGTGTACCGCGTGCACGTCCCGGTTGAGCAGCCCGGCCCGGTCCAGTTCGCCGAGGATGGCCGGGATGCCGCCGGCCCGGTGCACGTCCTCCATGTGGTAGTTCGGCGAGTTCGGTGCGACCTTGGCCAGGCAGGGCACCCGGCGGGAGATGGCGTCGATGTCGGCGACGCCGAAGTCCAGCTCGGCCTCGCGGGCGGCGGCGAGCAGGTGCAGCACCGTGTTGGTGGAGCCGCCCATCGCCACGTCCAGGGCGACCGCGTTCTCGAACGCGGCCCGGGAGGCGATGGCCCGGGGCAGCACCGAGGCGTCGTCCCCGTCGTACCACCGCTTGGCGATCTCCACGACGGTGCGGCCGGCCTCGACGAACAGTGACCGGCGGGCGGCGTGGGTGGCCAGCGTCGAGCCGTTGCCGGGCAGCGCGAGCCCGATCGCCTCGGTGAGGCAGTTCATCGAGTTGGCGGTGAACATGCCGGAGCAGGAGCCGCAGGTGGGGCAGGCGGAGCGTTCGATCTCGCCGAGCTGGGCGTCGGTGACCGCGTCGTTCGACGAGGCGATCATCGCGTCGATCAGGTCGATCTTGGAGTGCACGATGCCCTCGATGGCGACCGTCTTGCCCGCCTCCATCGGCCCACCGGAGACGAAGACGGTCGGGATGTTCAGCCGCAGCGCGGCCAGCAGCATCCCGGGGGTGATCTTGTCGCAGTTCGAGATGCAGACCAGGGCGTCCGCGCAGTGCGCGTTGACCATGTACTCCACCGCGTCGGCGATCAGCTCCCGGCTGGGCAGCGAGTAGAGCATCCCGCCGTGGCCCATGGCGATGCCGTCGTCGACCGCGATGGTGTTGAACTCCCGACCCACCCCGCCGGCCTCGGCGACCGCGTCGGCGACCAGCCCACCCATGTCCTTGAGGTGTACGTGCCCCGGTACGAACTGGGTGAAGCTGTTGGCGATGGCGACGATCGGCTTGCCGAAGTCGTCGTCGGTCATCCCGGTGGCCCGCCACAGGGCCCGGGCACCGGCCATGGTCCGGCCGTGCGTGGAGGTCTTCGACCGCAGGTCAGGCATGGGCCCAGTGTGCCACCGCCGACGCCGTACGACCGGCGCCCCACCCGTTGCGTCCCAACAGTTGCACACCCGGTCCGGCGCCGGGTTGCGGGATCCGGCACAGTTGATGCGTGCACCTCACCCCGGGGATGATGGTCGTCGCGTCGACGAGCGGGGCCGCTGCCGCCCTCGCCACCGTACTGCTGGTCGTCGCGGCGCGCCGCCGGGGCGGGGCGTACGGCCTCCTGGCGGCCGGTGCGGTGGCCGGGCTGCTCACCCTGCTGCTCGGTCTGGTCGGCGCGGTGCTCCTGCTCAACGGCGGTGACCGGCACCAGGATCCGCGTACCGACCTGGCCACCGTGGTCGCGGTCGGCATGTCGCTGAGCGGTCTGCTCTCCTGCGCCGGCCTGCTGCGCCTGCCCGGTGTCGTCGGTACCCGGGCCGCCGCCGTCCGGCTGGTGCTGGACGGGGTCATCATGGGTACCGCGCTCTGGTTCGTCGGCTGGGTGGTCTTCACCGAGCCGACCCGGCTGCTCGGCGACGTCACCCCGATGGCCTGCCTGCCCATTCTGCTGGCCACGGCGACGACGGCGCTCTCCGCCGGGCTGACCCTGACCATCGTGCTGCGGGTCACCCGGCCCCGGCGCCGGTTGGCCGGGCTGGCCGTCGGCATCACCGGGGTCAGCGCCGGTGGGCTCGGCCTGGCCTCCGGGCTGTGCCAGGGCGGGCTCGCGCTGGCCTGCACGGGCGCCCTGGTGCTCGCCGGGGGCCTGCTGACCTGTGCCCTGGTCGGCTGGGACCCGGGGCCGCTGGGCTCGGTGGACGTCGACGAGGTCCGGCGGGACAGCGGGTACGCCTTCGTGCCGATGCTCGCCATGGCGCTGTCCGCCATGTACCACCTGCTGCGCCACGGCGACTTCGACGCGTACGGCATCGTCGCCGGCAGCCTGGAGGGCTTCGCGCTGGTGGCCCGGCAGCACGTCACGCTGCGGGACCTGCGCGGCTACGCGGGCCGGCTGGCCGAGCGGGAGGCGCACTTCCGTGAGCTGGCGCACAGCGACCCGCTGACCGGGCTGGCCAACCGGCGGGGCCTGCTGCGCGCCCTGCACCAGGCCATCGGCGACCGGGGCCGGTGTGTGCTGCTCGCCCTGGACCTCGACGGCTTCAAGAACGTCAACGACCTGCACGGCCACGACGCGGGGGACGCGGTCCTGGTCGAGGTGGGCAACCGGCTGCGGGGCAACCTGCGTCCCGGGGACCTGCCGGCCCGGCTCGGCGGGGACGAGTTCGCGGTGCTGATGCGGGCCCGGCCGGAGGAGGCGCTGCGGGTCGCCGAGCGGCTGCTCGGGGTGCTCAGCCGCCCGTACGACCAGCCGGGCGGGCCGGTCTTCCTGTCGGTGAGCATCGGCCTGGCCGGCGACGCGGGGGAGTCCGACGTCGAGGTGCTGCTGCGCAACGCGGACCTGGCCCTGCGGTACGCCAAGCAGAGCGGCAAGAACCGGGTCGAGCGGTACGACGTGGCCTACGACACGCTGCTGCGTCGCCGGACCACGCTGGAGCACGAGTTGCGCGGCGCGATCGAGCGGGACGAGCTGCGGCTGGCCTTCCAGCCGGTGGTGGCGGTCCCCTCGGTGCGGCCGGTCGGCGCGGAGGCCCTGCTCCGTTGGCACCATCCGGAGCTGGGCAACGTCCGGCCGGACGAGTTCATCCCGCTGGCCGAGGAGTGCGGGATGATCGCCCGGCTGGGCAACTGGGTGCTGCACCAGGCGTGCCACCAGCTCTCCCGCTGGCTCGCCGACGGTCACGACGTCTGGTTGTCGGTCAACGTGTCGCCCCGCGAGCTGCACGCCCCGCAGTACGTCGACCAGGTGGCCGACGCGTTGCGGGCGCACCGGGTACCGCCGCAGCGGCTGGTGCTGGAGGTGACCGAGCACACCGTCGCCGACGACGTGGACGAGCTGATCGCCCGGCTGTCCGCGTTGCGGCTGACCGGGGTGCGGATCGCGTTGGACGACTTCGGGGCCGGGTACTCGTCCCTGGGGCAGCTGCGCCGGCTGCCGATCGACATTCTCAAGATCGACCACAGTCTGGTCGCCGAGCACGAGCCGGTCCGTCCGGTGGACCGGGACGGCCCGGCCTTCGCGCCGATGGTGGACGTGGTGATGCGGCTGGGGCACCAGTTGGGTCTTGAGGTGATCGCCGAGGGCGTGACGAACCGCACCGAGATGGCGGCGGTGGTGGCCGCCGGTTGCCGGTTCGGTCAGGGGCAGCTCTTCGGCTGGGGGGTACCGGCCGAACACCTGGAGGCCATGCTGGAGGCGGCCACCTCGGGGGCCCGGCCGGCACCCCTGCGTCCCGCGTTGCCACCGGCTCCGGCGCCTCGGGGTCCGTCCGCGCCCGATCCGACGTCGGAGCAGGTCAACCGGGTTGCCGAGGACGACCAGTCCTCCTCCGGAGTGATTCCTCCGTCCAACATCTGAGATCAGTTGACTCATCGCGTGAGATGGGGCAGTCTTGACCGCATGTCGTCGAGCCGGTCGTTCCGAGTACTTCCCTGAGCGCACTCTCCCCGCTGAGAGTGCGCTGGCCCCGTGCATCTGCACGAGGGCCGTTTTTATTGCCGTTGGAGAAGTCGGGGCGGGCATCCCCCGCATTGCATCGCTTCACGAGTCACCACCCGAGCCGAAGGCCTGAACCGTCATGACGAGACCCACGCCCGAGACCCTCGCCCATTCCACCCGGCGGGCCCGGTCGGTCGCCGACCCGGCCCGCGACACCGACCAGCCCGTCGGGGCCGCGCCGCGCCCGTCCGCCGCCGCCAACGGGGTACGCGCCGAAGCGCCTGTCGAGGTCTCCGGCGCGGGCTCGCTGGTCCGTTCTCTTGAGGCGCTCGGCGTCGACGTGGCGTTCGGCATCCCCGGCGGGGCGATCCTGCCGGCGTACGACCCGCTCTACGACTCCACCGTCCGGCACATCCTGGTCCGGCACGAGCAGGGCGCCGGTCACGCCGCCACCGGCTACGCCCAGGCCACCGGCCGGGTGGGCGTCTGCATCGCCACCTCCGGTCCGGGGGCCACCAACCTGGTCACCCCGATCGCCGACGCGTACATGGACTCGGTGCCGATCGTCGCGATCACCGGCCAGGTGGCCCGGCCGTCGATCGGTACGGACGCCTTCCAGGAGGCGGACATCCAGGGCATCACCCTGCCGATCACCAAGCACAACTTCCTGGTGCAGACCGCCGAGGAGATCCCCCGGGTGCTCGCCGAGGCGTTCCACCTGGCCTCGACCGGCCGGCCCGGCCCGGTGCTGGTGGACATCCCCAAGGACGTGCTCCAGGCGCAGACCACCTTCACCTGGCCGCCCACCCTGGACCTGCCCGGCTACCGGCCGACCGTGCACCCGCACGGCAAGCAGATCCGCGAGGCGGCCCGGCTGATGACCGCGGCCCGCCGGCCGGTGCTCTACGTCGGCGGCGGCGTGCTCAAGGCCGGCGCCACCGAGGCGCTGCGCCAGCTCGCCGAGCTGACCGGCATCCCGGTGGTCACCACGCTGATGGCCCGGGGTGCGTTCCCCGACTCGCACCCGCAGCACCTCGGCATGCCGGGCATGCACGGCACCGTGGCGGCGGTCTACGGCCTGCAGAAGTCGGACCTGATCGTGGCGCTGGGCGCCCGGTTCGACGACCGGGTCACCGGCAAGCTGGACTCCTTCGCCCCCGGCGCGGCCGTGGTGCACGCCGACATCGACCCGGCCGAGATCGGCAAGAACCGGGCCGTCGACGTGCCGATCGTCGGCGACGCCAAGCAGGTGATCGAGGAGCTGATCGGTGCGGTCACCGCCGAACGGGCCACCGGCCGGATCGGGGACCAGACCGACTGGTGGGCGCAGCTCGACGATCTGCGCCAGCGGTACCCGCTCGGGTACGACGAGCCGGCCGACGGCACCCTCGCCCCGCAGTACGTGATCAAGCGGCTGGGCGAGATCGTCGGCCCGGACGCGGTCTACGTGGCCGGGGTGGGGCAGCACCAGATGTGGGCCTCGCAGTTCATCTCCTACGAGAAGCCGTACACCTGGCTCAACTCGGGCGGTCTCGGCACCATGGGGTACGCCGTCCCGGCGGCCATGGGCGCCAAGGTGGGCAGGCCGGACACCACGGTCTGGGCGGTGGACGGCGACGGCTGCTTCCAGATGACCAACCAGGAACTGGCGACCTGCGCCCTGGAGGGCATCCCGATCAAGGTTGCCGTGATCAACAACGGCAACCTGGGCATGGTCCGGCAGTGGCAGACCCTGTTCTACGGGGAGCGCTACTCCAACACCGAGCTGGGTACCCACAAGCACCGCATCCCGGATTTCGTCAAGCTCGCCGAGGCGCTCGGCTGTGTCGGTCTACGCTGCGAGAACGCCGCCGACGTGGACAAGACCATCGAGGCCGCGATGGCCATCAACGACGCCCCCGTCGTGATCGACTTCGTGGTCGGCAAGGACGCCATGGTCTGGCCGATGGTGGCCGCCGGCACCAGCAACGACGAGATCATGTTCGCCCGCGGTGTCCGTCCGGTCTTCGACGAGGACGACGTCTGATCCCCGCCCGTACCCGGGGAAGCAGACCGTGACCTTCAGAAAGCAGAGAAGCAGACAATGACGATGCACACGCTCTCGGTGCTGGTGGAGAACAAGCCGGGTGTCCTGGCCCGGGTCTCCGGGCTCTTCTCCCGGCGCGGGTTCAACATCGACAGCCTGGCCGTCGGTGAGACGGAGAACCCGGACGTCTCCCGGATCACCATCGTGGTCAACGCCGAGTCGTCCCCGCTGGAGCAGGTGACCAAGCAGCTCAACAAGTTGGTCAACGTACTCAAGATCGTCGAGCTGGACCCGGGGGTCTCGGTGGCCCGGGAACTGCTCCTGGTCAAGGTGCGGGCCGACCGGGTGGCCCGGTCGCAGGTACTGGAGACGGTCAACCTCTTCCGGGCCCGGGTGGTCGACGTCGCCCCGGACACGTTGACCATCGAGGCCACCGGTACGCCCGACAAGCTGGACGCGCTGCTGCGCGATCTGGAGCCGTTCGGCATCAAGGAAATGGTCCAGTCCGGTCTGGTGGCGATCGGTCGGGGCTCCCGCTCGATCACCGCCGGCCCGGCGCTGCGCGCCGCCTAGTTTTCTCCGGCCGTCAGGCCACTCAGTCCACGACGGGCCGCAGCAGGACCGCCGTACGAAAGGGAAGTCAATGAGCGTTCAGGTGTACTACGACGACGACGCCGACCTGGGCCTGATCCAGGCCAAGAAGGTCGCCGTGCTCGGTTACGGCAGCCAGGGCCACGCGCACGCCCTGTCCCTGCGCGACTCCGGGGTCGACGTGGTGATCGGCCTGCCGGAGGGTTCGAAGAGCCGGGCCAAGGCGGAGGAGCAGGGTCTGCGGGTGCTCACGCCCGCCGAGGCGGCGGCCGAGGCCGACGTGATCATGGTGCTCGCTCCGGACACCGCCCAGCGGGCGCTCTACGCCGAGGCGATCGAGCCCAACCTGACCGCGGGCAAGGCGCTCTTCTTCGGCCACGGCCTCAACATCCGGTACGGGCTGATCACCCCGCCGGCCGACGTGGACGTGGCGATGGTCGCCCCGAAGGGCCCCGGTCACCTGGTCCGCCGCCAGTACGTCGACGGCAAGGGCGTGCCCTGCCTGGTCGCCGTCGAGCAGGACGCCAGCGGCAACGCGCTCGCCCTGGCCCTGGCGTACGCCAAGGGCATCGGCGGTACCCGGGCCGGCGTGATCCGGACCACCTTCAAGGAGGAGACCGAGACCGACCTCTTCGGCGAGCAGGCGGTGCTCTGCGGTGGGGCGTCGGCGCTGGTGCAGACCGGTTTCGAGGTGCTCACCGAGGCCGGGTACGCCCCGGAGGTCGCCTACTTCGAGTGCCTGCACGAGCTGAAGCTGATCGTCGACCTGATGTACGAGGGCGGCATCGCCCGGATGCGGTACAGCATCTCCGACACCGCCGAGTACGGCGACTACTCGCGTGGCCCGCGGGTGATCGACGCCCGGGTCAAGGACGAGATGCGCAAGATCCTCAGCGAGATCCAGTCCGGCGAGTTCGCCCGCGAGTGGATCGCCGAGGACGACGCCGGCCGGCCGAACTTCGCCAAGTGGCAGGCCGAGAGTGCCGCGCACCCGATCGAGGAGACCGGCAAGAAGCTGCGCGACATGATGAGCTGGGTGGACCGGCCGCTCAACGAGACCGCCTGACCTGTCGCCGGACACCGGTACGCAGCCCACGCTCTCCCCGGCGCCGGCTGCGTACCGGTGTCGTCTGTGGGGCCCCACGTCGTCGGACAGCGGTCGGGGTGGTCGGCCGGGACGGTCCGGATAGCGGTCCGGATAGCTGGCCGGACCCTCCGGTGACGGAGGGGCGCCCCCAGCGGCCCTCTGCCGCTGCCTGTCGAGCTGCACCGTTCGTGCTAGCACGCCAGGGTCGGCCGCCCCGCCGCACTCGGCCCTCGTCGCCTGCTCTGCCCTGCCC
>NZ_WVUH01000135.1 GCF_017614955.1 Micromonospora echinofusca | reverse complement strand
GATACGGCCATCGCGCATCACTCTCCTTCACTCGGACTTAGCCGTCTCGAAGGATCGCGCGGTGGCCGTCTCTCATCTACGCAACACGCCCATCACGGGCAAGTCGTACACCACTTCCCTGGACGCACCCCGCCACCGCCACCCGCGGGCCTGACGGTTGGCAAATCGCCGGCGGCAAGGCGCAGGTAACAATGGAGGTCGCTGCGACCTGGTGGGGTGCTGGCGGCCATGCCAGGTACAGCAGCGACGAGTGCACCTGGCGCTTCGAGAGGCGCGAAGACAACGGGTGGCACGTGATTCCCGTGGAGGAGCCGACCCGGTGCGGCGGCTACGTCCGTATGGATTCCGGGAACACCCTCGCGTCCCGGGCGCCCGGGACGAACCTGCGGGACATCATGGCCCGGATGGGGCACGACAGCCCGCGCGCTGCCCTGATCTACCAGCACACCACCAGCGAGGCCGATCAAGATATCGCCGCCGAGATTGACAAGGCCGTCAAGGCACTCCGGCGCAAGCCGAGCAGGCGCAGGCCGAGGGTCGCGGAGGGTGGCGAACCGGCCGCCTGAGGGGAGGTAACGGCCGTTAATGGCCCGTGGGCCGGAACCATCGCCCGCGCCTCGGCCTCGGTGGCGAACTCCCACCGGAGAACCCTGCCCGTCTCGATGTCTCCCGTCCGCGCGACTACATGCCACCGCACCTCACGCGACAGCCAAACATCGCGGCGCGTCAGCCGTCCCCATGAGCCGTTCCACCACCGAGCCACCTGTTCCCGCACAGCCGGATCGTACAGGTGTGCTAAGGCTCCCGGGGCAGCGCAACACTGATCCGCCGGTTAGCCTCGGCCCATGATCGCGCTCGCCCCCTTCTTGCGATCCTGGCGCGTCCGGGCATCCATCGCCGCTGCCACCGCCCTCACAGGCTGCATCGCCGTGCCGGCCGGATGGGCCGTAGTGGAGACGGTCAAGGCGGGACAGGGCGAACCGACGCCAATCGCGGCGGCCAACGCCTACTTGTTGGCAACGTTCGCGACAGGCGATGGACTCGGAATCGATCGCTGTGTGCAGCGGCGAACCGCGCAGCGCGCTAGGGCAAGCGCAGAAGCTGCGGCGCGAATTCGAGGCTCATGCCGGGGACGGGGTCAAGGTTGAGTCATCCGACTGGCGAGAGTCGAATAAAGGCGGCTTGGTTGTAGCGATGGCGGCTTTTCGGTTCACGAAGGTCGATCCAGAAACGGGAAGCATCACCTTCATTAGCGGAACCAAGCATGAGTGGCAATTCCACACAAGGCAGGAGCAGGGCATTAGCGGCGGCTGGAAGGTATGCCGGATCGACGCCCCACCATTGTGCGGTACTCATATCCGCTGTTGACTGTCCGCTCCACCTTCCTGAAGCCAAGCGCGGATGGTTCGGGCAATCGCGGCCGGCTCAGCCGCCGCAGTATCGAATTCCATGTCAGCGGAAGGAAGCGGTTCCGTCTCGTCCCATGCCGTTAGACGATCTCCAGCATCACCCGTCTTGCGCGCCACGATTCGCGCTGCCGCAATCCGCCTCGGGCACCAGAGGGAAACCACCACCCACCGAATAGATGGGGTCGCCTCTCTTACAGCACCAATCGCCGCAGGCTGCCCAAGGTGCAGCACCGGCACTGAACGATCAGCGAGACTAAGCAACAAGCTTTTTTCTACGCCATACACCGAGCCGTATCGTCGGTTCTCCCAAATGATTTCGCCTTGTTCGCGCAGCTCATCGAAATGCTCATGCGAAACCATGCGATAGCCGTCCGTCCGCCCAGCCCCGGCCTTCACTCGCGGGAAGAGAGCGAAACGGTGGTCAAGCTCCCTCAATGCGGCGGTGATCGTGTCCTCGACAGGCGGACCGTACAGGATGACGCCGGCTCTCATGACCGGACAGCCTCCAGACCTAGAACGCGGTTCAGCAGCTCTCGCGCCTGCGTCTGCAACGGGGCACCGGATGTGCAGTTGTTCACTAAGGAATGGGGCACCTCGGGACGGAAGTCCACATCAATCTTGGCGACGGCGGCGAGTTCCTTGCGGCGGTTCGCGCCGCGTCGTCGGTGCCGACCAGGAGAAGCCCGCAGAGCGGCCGGTTCTCACCGTCCCGCAGATCTTCGAGCTGGCCGAGCGGATGCCGGAGCGTTTCCGGGCGCTGATCCTGGTCACGACGTTCGGATGCCTGCGGTGGGGTGAGGCGATCGCCCTGCAACGGTGCGACGTCGACCTGTCGGCCGGCACGGTGCGGGTGCGACAGGCGTTCGTCGAGCACCGGGGAACCGGCCTGATCCTCGGCCCGCCAAAGTCTCGTGCGGGTGCGCGAACCGTAGCCCTGCCCAAGGCGGCACTACCCGTGCTGAAACAGCACATGGGCGACCACGTCGGTGAGGCACCCGAGGCGTTCGTGTTCACCGGGGAGAGCGGCCGGAACCTCTGGCGCGGCAACTTCAACAAGCTGGTCAAGTGGCCCGATGCGGTCGCCGCCGTCGGCGTTCCCGGTCTGCACTTCCACGACCTGCGGCACACCGGCAACACGCTCGCCTCGCGGGCACCAGGGGCGAGCCTGCGCGACATCATGGCGCGGATGGGGCACGACAGCCCGCGTGCCGCGCTGATCTACCAGCACGCCAACCGGGAGGCTGACCAGGGCATCGCGGACGCGATCGATAAGGCGGTCAAGGCGGCCCGGCGCAAGCCGAGCAAGCGCAAGGTCAAGCGGGTTGCCGAGGGCGACGGACCGGCCGCCGAGGCGAGGTAATGGCCCGCTAATGGCCCACCGCTGTTTCAGCATGCCCTAGAACCACGGAAGCCCTGGTGGGGACTGACGTCCTGACCAGGGCCTTCGTAGTGGAGCGGGTGACGGGAATCGAACCCGCACTGTCAGCTTGGGAAGCTGATGTTCTGCCATTGAACTACACCCGCAAGCGGAACCCACTGTACCTGGTCGCCTCCGATCATGCACTCACCCACCCCCGGTACGCCGTCGACGCCCTCACCCGGCGCCCTCACCACGCCAACCGCCGGCTCCGCGCCCACCACCGTCAACGGTCGTCGACGGCAGGCGTGCGACCACCCCCACCGGGCCCCATCCAGGAGAGTTGATCTTCGGAAGGCTCCCGGTGCAGCTCGGCACCATGCCATGGTCAACTCCCAAAAATTTCCACTGGTGCAACACATGGCCATTCTCAAATGAATCAATCAGTTGTAACGTTCCCCCCACGTTCCCGGACACGGTGCGACACAACCCCCGGTCGCACTGCGGAGAAAGAGGTGGGCCCCATGGGACTTCGTCCCAACCTGCTGACCCGGCGTGCCGCTGGTGTCGCCTCCACGACTCTCGCACTGCTGCTCAGCACCGCAGCGGTGGGCGTCACGCCCGCCGCCGCAGCACTCGCCGGCCACGCCGAGGAGTGTGCCACTCCGGCTGACACCCATACGGACGCCAAGGTCAAGGCCGGCGGTACCGCAAAGCACGACCCGAACGAGCTGACCGCAGCCCAGGTGCGTGAGCGTGACGCAGACCTGGTCGCCGCGCTGCGCGAGCGCGCGCTCCGCAACGGTCCGGAGGCTGCCGGTCCGGCCACCATGGCCACCGTGACCATCCCGGTCATCGTGCACGTGATCCAGCGGGACAGCACCCGCGCCGGTGGCAACATCCCGGACTCGATGATCACTTCGCAGATCAACGTCCTGAACCAGGCATACAGCGGCGCGACCGGTGGCGCCCCCACCGCCTTCGCCTTCCAGTTGCAGAGCATCAACCGGGTCACCAACCCCGCGTGGTACCCGATCGTCTACGGCTCCACCGCTGAGCGGTCGATGAAGACCTCGCTGCGGCAGGGTGGCAAGAACGTCCTGAACATGTACCTCGGCGAGCTGAGCGACGACCTGCTCGGCTGGGCGACCTTCCCCAAGCGCAAGCTCGACAGCATGGACGGTGTGGTCGTGCTGGGTGAGTCGCTGCCGGGTGGCACTGCCACGAACTACAACCAGGGTGACACCGGTACCCACGAGGTCGGCCACTGGCTGAACCTCTACCACACCTTCCAGGGTGGCTGCTCCGGCTCGGGCGACAGCGTCTCGGACACCCCGGCCGAGTCGTCGCCGGCCTACCAGTGCCCGACCGGTCGGGACACCTGCTCCACCGCGGGTGTCGACCCGATCCACAACTTCATGGACTACACGTACGACTCCTGCATGTACGAGTTCACCGCCGGCCAGGCGGCTCGCATGATCACCGCGTGGAACGCGTACCGCGCGGCCTGACCGCAACCACTGTCCGGTGCCGGCTCCGTCTCACGGGGCCGGCACCGGCGTTTCCGGAACCGCGACGGGCACCGGCGTTTCTACGGGTGTGCGGCGGGCGTGCCGTCCCCGTCGGCCCGGCCGCACCGATGGCGGAGCGGTGGAACCGTTGCACGCCCCTCCGGCGCCGGTCGGATCCAGCCACACCTGCACGTCGGGACGGGATTGTGACGCCGGGCCACCGCCACCACCGCGTCGGGCGAGCATCGCCACGTCGATGGTGAACTCGAAGAGCCGCCAATCGACCTGACGCGCGGCGTGCGCCCGGTCGGCGACGCGGGCGACCCGGGCCGGGTCGGTGACCGGGCGGGCCCGACCGGCCACGTACGCCTCGTCGTCACTCTCCTCGGGCGGGAACGAGTGCAGTGCGTACCGCCCGTCGCGCTCCAGGTCGCGGCGCTTCGGTGAGTCGATGACGAAGCAGAACAGCCCCTCCTCGGTGATCACCGGTGACACCGGGTGCACCCGTGGACCACCGTCTGCGCGGACCGTCGCCAGATAGCCGAGACCTGGCCCGTACTGCTGCATGAGGTGGCGGATCCCGTCGGCGAGTCGGGGCTCGTCAGCGGCGAATTCAGACCAGGTTGCCATGCCACCATCTTATCGAACACACGTTCGAACGCCCACTCGACCAGGCATTTGACCCGACGCCGACGCAGCCCGCCACCAGCCGGGTCGCTAAGGTGTGTCCGTGCTGCTCTCCGACCGCGACCTCGTGCTGGAGATCGAGGCGGGCAATCTCGCGCTGGAGCCGTTCGAGGCCGCGCTGGTGCAACCGTCGAGCATCGACGTACGCCTGGACCGGCTGTTCCGCGTCTTCAACAACCACCTCTACACGCACATCGATCCGGCAATGCAGCAGGACGATCTGACCTCGTTGGTGGACGTACCCGACGGGGAACCGTTCGTGCTGCACCCGGGGGAGTTCGTGCTCGCCTCGACCCTTGAGGTGATCTCGCTCGGCGACCAGCTCGCCGGTCGGCTGGAGGGCAAGAGCTCACTGGGCCGGTTGGGGTTGCTGACCCACTCCACGGCCGGGTTCATCGACCCCGGCTTCTCGGGTCACGTCACCCTGGAACTCTCCAATGTGGCGAACCTGCCGATCACGCTCTGGCCGGGCATGAAGATCGGGCAGCTCTGCATCTTCCGGCTCTCGTCACCGGCTGAGCATCCGTACGGGTCTGCCGTCTACGGGTCGCGTTACCAGGGGCAGCGCGGCCCGACGCCGAGCCGGGCCTGGCAGCACTGGCGGACCTGGCCGACCCGCTGACCCTGCGTACCGTCACCGGCATCCACTGATGCTGCCGCGCGCCCGCGTCCGAGCGTTAACAAGGGCCCCTTCCTATACCGAAAACGTTAAGAAGGGGCCCTTCCTTACATCAAGTCCTTACATTTCAGCCGGGGCGGCCGTAGCTGTGGATCGGACCGTTGTCGACCCGCTTCATCTTGACCGGCTCGCCGGCCTGTGAGGCGTGTACCAGCCAACCGTCGCCGACGTACATCCCGACGTGGTGCAGGTCGCTGTAGTAGAAGACCAGGTCACCGGGGCGTAGCTCGGCGCGGCTGACACTGGGTACCGAGCGCCGCTGGGCGGCGGCGTTGTGCGGCAGGGAGACACCTGCCTTGGCCCAGGCGGCGAGCATGAGCCCGGAGCAGTCGTACGAGTTGGGTCCCTCGGCACCCCAGACGTACGGCTTGCCGATCTGGGCGCAGGCGAACTTGACCGCGATGCCGGCCCTGCCACCGGGGTAGGTGGCCGGGCAGGGGGCGGGCCGGAGCGGACCGCCGCCGCCGTTGCCGTACACCTGGATCCGGAGCTTCTGCAACCGGTCGATCTCGGCGTTGATCTGCTTCTTCTTCGCGGCCAGTTCGGCTTCGGTGCGGGTGAGCTGGACGACCAGCGCGTCCAGGGGCTCCTTCTTGGCGCTGAGCTTCCGCTTGAGGTCGACGACCGCCTGGATGTCCGCCTGCTGGCGCTTGGCGAACTGGTCGAGGATCTCCAGTTGGTTGACGAGGACGGTGGGTGAACCACCGGCGAGCATCGCGTTCAGGGCCGAGGTGTTCTCACCCTTGTAGGCCCGGACGGCGAGTGCGCTGACCTTGTTCATCGCCAGGTCGACCTGGAGTTGCAGGGGTTCGATCTGCTGGGCGAGCGCGGCGGCCTGCCTGCGGCGGACAGCGAGGTCCTGACGGGTGGCGTTGTGCTTTTCGATGATCGGTTCGAGTTTGTTCCAGTCCTCGTCGATCTGCTTCTCGATCTCCGCGATCGAGGGTTCGGCGTGTACCGCGGTGGCTCCGCCGGTCAGGGCGACGGCGAAGCCGAGGAATGCGGCGAGTGCGGTGGATAAGTGAAACCAGCGTGGGCGCGGCACGATCGTCCGCCGGCCGGCGTGGGCCGGTCGTGTGGACATCGACCGCGGGGCATGGTGTGCCACCGAGGTCTCTACTCCTTCTTCCCCTACCGCCTACCGGGTTAGCTGACGGGTTCGGGCGGGAAGGGAGGCGCCCTACCGCAGGACTGCGGATTCACCCCGGTGGTGCACTGGGTCCCCGGCTCGCCAGGCGAGCGACTCGGCGGTGTCGAGCCGATGCCACCCGGGCTGGGTGACCTGCTGCCGTCTCGACAGATGACCACACTAGAGAAGGTCACAGGATGGTCGCAAGCTGCGACACTCCTCGATTGCGGACGACGAAAGTAAATTTCACCGATACCCATCGCATCGGAATCTGTTGACGAACGCTCCGGCACGCGCGAGGGTGACGACGGACTCACCCATCCCCCCGAATGGAGGTTCGATGCTCCGTCCGAACGTGCCGACGAGCAGACGGATCCTGCTCAGTGCCGTCGTGGCCGGCGCCGCGACGCTCGTCCCGCTCACCGCGACCGCCCCGGCTGCCGGTTCGACCACCCCGACCCGCCAGCAGGAGTACGCCGCCGCAGCCGCCGAGTACGGCGTACCGGAGAGCGTGCTGCTCGGCGTCTCCTACCTCCAGTCCCGGTGGGACACCAACGCGGGTACCCCGAGCACCAGCGGTGGTTTCGGGCCGATGCACCTCACCGACGCCGAGTACGTACTCTCCCTCCCCGGTCAGCACCACGACTCCGGTGACGAGGACCCGCGCGGTGACGACTCCCGGCCGAGCCGTGCCGGTACCGGGACGGACAGCCCGGAGCCCGGTACCGGGACGGACAGCCCGACGCCGCCGGCCGGGTCGTTGCAGACGCTGGACGCCGCCGCCGGGCTCACCGGCGCCGCCGAGGAGTCGCTGCGCGTCGAGCCGGCCGTCAACATCCGGGGTGGCGCGGCGCTGCTGGCGTCGTACCAGCGGCACCTGGCCGGGCCGACGGGCAGTGACAGCGACCCGGCCGCCTGGTACGGCGCGGTGGCCCGGTACGCGGGCGCGGACAGCGCCGATGCGGCGGCGGCCTTCGCCGACCAGGTGTACGACACCATCCGCACCGGGGTCAGTCGGCGCACCGACGACGGCCAGCAGGTGACGCTCGCCGCCCGGGTCGACATCTCGCCGGAGCGGTCCTGGCTGGACCGGCTCGGGTTGCGCAGACTGGAGCGTCCGGACGGGCTGGAGTGCCCGCTCGACATCTCCTGCGAGTGGATCCCCGCCCCCTACCAGGAACTCGGTGGCGGCGACTACGGCAACCACGACCTGTCCGAACGGCCCGCCCGGCAGAAGATCGAGTACATCGTCATCCACGACACCGAGGCGACCTGGGCGACCACGCTGAAGCTGGTCCAGGACCCGACCTACGTGAGCTGGCACTACTCGTTGCGTTCCGTGGACGGCCACATCGCCCAGCACGTGAAGGCCAAGGACGTCGGCTGGCACGCCGGCAACTGGTACGTCAACGCCAAGGCGATCGGCCTGGAACACGAGGGTTTCGCCGCCCAGGGCACCTGGTACACCGAGGCGATGTACCGGACCTCGGCGAAGCTGGTCCGGCATCTGGCGCTTCGGCTCGGCATCCCACTGGACCGGCAGCACATCATCGGGCACGACAACGTGCCGGGTACCGTCGCGTCCACTGTGCGCGGCATGCACTGGGACCCGGGACCGTACTGGGACTGGGACCACTACTTCGACCTGATGAAGGCCCCGGAGGTCGACACCGGCACCCCGGCGACGGGGCTGGTGCGGATCGCGCCGGACTTCGCCACCAACCGGCCGGCCTTCACCGGCTGCGTCCGGGCCGGTGTGCCGTGCACGCCGCGCGGCTCGTCGTCGGTGATCCTGCGCAGCGCACCGGACCACAACGCGCCCCTGGTCAACGACATCGCGCTGCGTCCGGACGGTACCCCGAACACGATGCACATCTCCGACCACGGGGCCCGCGCGTCGACCGGTCAGACGTACGCCATCGCGGACCGGCAGGGTGACTGGACGGCGATCTGGTACCTCGGACAGAATGCCTGGTTCCACAACCCGGCGGAAGCGCCGACCGCGCAGTGGACGGTGGGCATGGTGGCCACCCCGAAGCCGGGCAGGGCGACCATCCCGGTGTACGGCCGGGCGTACCCGGAGGCCGCGGCCTACCCGCCCGGCGTGCCGTACCAGCCGATCTCGCCGTTGCAGTACACGCTCTCCGCCGGCCAGCGGTACGCCGTCGGGAACATTCTGCCCGGCGAGTACTACCGGGCCACCACGTTCGACGGTTCCTCGCCGGGCGACTGGACGGTGATCCGGGGCGAGAACCGGTACGTGCAGATCCAGTTCGGTCACCGGGTGATGTTCGTCAACCTGGACGACGTACAGCTGCTGCCGTCGGCGGTGGGCGCCCCGGCCTGACCGGGGGCGGTGTGGTCCGGCCCGGCCGTCACGACGGTGGGCGACCGGCACACCGGGCAGTTGGCACACCGGGAAGCTGACGCTGTCGAGCTGCTGGCACGGATGGAGCGCTCCGGCTACGCCAGCAGCTCGACAGCGTCGCAGCCACCCGGTACGAGGTCCACCCGGTACGAAGCAAGGACCCCCGGCCGAGGCCGGGGGTCCTTCACGTTGGCAGGAACGAAATCAGGTGACCCGGCGGAAACCGGCGACCGGCATGTACTTGATCGGTGACACGTTCACCGGCTTGCCGGCGCGCGGTGCGTGCACCATCAGCCCGTTGCCGAGGTAGAGGCCGACGTGGTGCAGGTCGCTGAAGAAGAAGACCAGGTCACCCGGGCGGGCCTCGGAGCTGCTGATCGCCTTGCCCTCGCGCCACTGGGCCCCGGTGAAGTGGGTGAGGTAGATCCCGGCCGCCTTGTAGGCGTACTGGGTCAGGCCGGAGCAGTCGAAGGCGTTCGGGCCGGTGGCGCCCCAGACGTACGGGTCGCCGACCTGCGCGCAGGCGGTCTTGATCGCGATGGCCGCCTTCGCGCTGACCACCCCGGTCACGGTCGGGCACTTGGTGGTCATGACCACGGTCTTCGGCAGCGAGGCTTGGAGCCGCTTGATCTCGGTGTCGATCTGCTTCTTCTTGGTCGCCAGGTCCCGCTCCTGCTTGACCTGGGTGGCGATCAGGGTGTCCAGCTTCTGCTTCTCCGCGTCGTACTTGTCACGGATGGCGATGACCCCGGCGATCTGCGCGCGCTCGTGAGCGGCCAGCCGGTCCAGCATGGCGAGCTGCTCGGCCAGGTTGTCCGGCTTGCCGGTGGCCAGCAGGGCGTTCAGCTCGCCGGACCGGCCGGTCATGTAGTAGCGCGCTGCGATGACACCGACCCGGTTCAGCGCGAGCTGGCTCTGCAACGCCAACGGTTCGATCTTCTTCTGCAGGTCATCCGACTTCTGCCGGTTGACCTTCAGCTGGCTGCGTACCTTGTTGTACTGCTCGATGGTGGGTTCGAGCTGCTCCCACTGCTTGTCGATCTGCGCCTCGATCTCGTCCACCGACGGCTCGGCGTGGACGGGAGCCGCAGTGAGCAGACCGGTACCGACGACCACGGCGGCGACGACGGTGGTCAACTGGCGCGCGAGCCGACGCAGGCCACCCCGACGGGTGGACTGCTGGTCTGGCGAAGGGCGATATGGGGGCAGGAGTGCCACCGGCACCGACTCCTTTGTGACCCGACCGCCGGGCGCCTCGCGAGGGGGAAGGGAGGCCGACGACCACAGCGGTCGGTGCATCACATTAGGGAAGGTTCGGGAACGAATCAAGGCGGCCCGGAAAGCGCATGAAACACCATCACTTCTGGGTGTTCGGCCGGGTACCAACCGTGTCGGACGGGCGTCCCACCACCGCCGTGAGGACGTCGTCGAGGGTCACCACACCGAGCGGCCGACGGCCGTCGGAGACCAGCACCATGTGCCGTCGCTCACGCCGCATGGCCAGCAGCAGGTCGGCCAGCGTCCGGTCCGGCGGGACCACGGCCAACGGCCGGAACACCTCGGTCGGTACGGGGGCCCGGCGGCTCGCGCCGGCGTACCCGAGGACGTCCTTGACGTGCACGAAGCCCAGCACCCGGCGGGTCGACCGCTGCACCACCGGGAACCGGGACCGGCCGGTACGGGTGGAGAGCACCTCCAGGGAGGCCGGTGAGACGTCCTCGGCGACCGTGGTCACCACCGTCCAGGGGCGCATCGCGTCGGTGGCGGTCCGCTGGTGCAGGGCGAGCGCACCGGTGATCCGGGCGTGCTCCTCCGAGCCGAGCAGGCCCTCGGTGCGGGCCTGGGACACGAGGCCGGCGAGTTCCTCGGCGGTGAACACGGTCTTCACCGCGTCCGCCGCCTCGATCCGCCACAGCCGCAGTACCCGTCGGGACGCCCACTTCATGGCCAGCAGCAGCGGCTTGGTGGCCAGGCAGAAGGCGAGCATGGCCGGCCCGAGCCAGAGCGCGGCGGGTTCCGGGCCGGCGAGGGTGATGTTCTTCGGCACCATCTCGCCGACCACGGTGTGCAGGAAGACCACCACGCCGAGGGCGATCACGAACGCCACCGGGTGGATCGCCTTCGCCGGCAGGCCCAGCGCGTGGAAGGGGGTCTCCAGCAGGTGCGCCAGCGCCGGTTCGGCGATCGCGCCCAGACCCAGCGAGCAGATCGTGATGCCGAGCTGCGCACCGGCGATCATCAGCGGGATCTGGTTCATCGCGGACAGCGCCCACCGGGCCCGGCGGTCCGTCGCGGCGAGCGGTTCGATGACGGTACGCCGGGAGGCGATCAACGCGAACTCGCTGCCCACGAAGAAGGCGTTGCCGAGCAGCAGGGCGGCGGTGATCGCGAGGTTAAGCACGGTCACCCGGCTCCTCCGGCCGGACCACCCGGACCTGCTCGATCCGGTGCCGCTCCACCTCGACCACGGTGAACTCGTAACCGGCCTCCTCCACGGTCTCCCCGGGCACCGGGATGTGACCGAGTCGGGCGAGCAGGAACCCGGCGAGGGTCTCGTACGGGCCCTCGGGCAGCCGGAAACCGGTCTGCTCGGCCAACTCGTCCTCGCGGAGCACCCCGTCGACCAGGACGGTCCGCTCCCCGCCGGGCACGGTCAACTCCAAGCGGCCGGCGTCGTCCACCGCGTCCGGGTCGAACTCGTCGGCGATCTCCCCGACCAGTTCCTCCACCAGGTCCTCGACGGTGACCACCCCGTCGGTACCGCCGTACTCGTCGACCACGATGGCCAGGTCGGCGCCGGCGGCGGTGAGGGCGGCGAGCACCCCGTCGAGATCCAGGCTCTCCGGCACGTAGACCGGTTCCCGGGCGACCGAGGCGACGGTCGTGCCGGCCCGCCGCGCCAGTGGTACGCCGAGCGCGTCGGGTACCCCCGCCACGCCGGTGACCAGGTCGAGGGTCTCCTCGTAGACCGGGAACCGGGTCCGGCCGGTCTCCTGGGACAGGGCGAGCAGTTCGGCGACGGTGGCGGTGGACCGCAGCGCGACCACGTCCACCCGGGGGGTCATCGCCTCGGCGGCCCGCTTGTCGCCGAACCGGATGGTCCGTTGCAGCAGCATGGCGGTGTCGGACGGCAGCGCGCCGGCCCGGGCGGAGATCGCAGCGAGCAGACCGAGCTCCTCCGGGGACCTGGCGCTGGCCAGTTCCTCCTGCGGCTCGACGCCGAGCCGGCGGACCAGCCAGTTGGCCGAGTTGTTGAGGGTCCGGATCAGCCAGCCGAAGGTCCGGGAGAAGCCGCGCATCGGCCCGGCGGTGGCCAGCGCGGCCGGCAGCGGCCGGGCCAGCGCGGCGTTCTTCGGGACGAGTTCACCGAAGAGCATGGAGAGCAGGGTGGCCAGGGCGAGCGCCAGCAGCGGGGTGAGCCGGTCGGTGAGCGTACCGGCCACCGGGCGCAGCAGCGGGCTGAAGATCTTGGCCAGGGCGGGTTCGGCCAGGTACCCGGTGAGCAGGGCGGTGATGGTGATGCCCAGCTGTGCGCCGGAGAGCTGGAAGGAGAGTTCCCGCAGGGCGCGGCGGACCGTCCGGGCCCGCCGGTCGCCGTTGGCCACCCGCCGGTCGATGTCCGCCCGGTCCACGGTGACCAGCGCGAACTCGGCCGCGACGAAGAACGCGTTGCCTGCGGTCAGCAGGACGAAGCCGACCAGGGGCAACAGCGTGGTCAGGAGTATGCCGTCAATGGTCGGTTCACCTCGCCGCAGATTCTCCCACGGCGGTACGGCCGGCACGAGTCTCCGTTGCGGCGTGCCCCGGTGCGGTCACCGGCCCTCACAGCAGGCTCCCAGGATCACCGGCCTAGCCTCGACCGGATGATTCCCCTCGCCGCCGAGTCGACCCCTGAATCGCCCGGCGGGATCGCCGGCTGGGCGACCGATCTGATGGAGACCCTCGGGGCGCCGGGTGCCGGTCTCGCGGTCGCGTTGGAGAACCTCTTCCCGCCACTGCCGAGCGAGGTGATCCTGCCGCTGGCCGGGTTCGCCGCGAGCCGGGGGGATCTGAGTCTCACCGCCGCGATCGTCTGGACCACCATCGGTTCGGTGGTCGGTGCCCTGGCGCTCTACTACATCGGTGCGGCCCTGGGCCGGTCCCGCACCCGCCGGCTCATCGCCCGGATCCCCCTGGTCAAGTTGGAGGACGTGGACCGTACCGAGGCGTGGTTCGCCCGGCACGGGAAGAAGGCGGTGTTCTTCGGGCGGATGATCCCGATCTTCCGGTCCATGATCTCCATCCCGGCCGGGGTGGAGCGGATGCCGCTCGGCACGTTCGTGCTCTTCACCACCCTCGGCAGCCTGATCTGGAACACCGTCTTCGTACTCGCCGGCTATCTGCTCGGCGAGAACTGGTGGCGGGTCGAGGAGTACGCCGGCCTGTTCCAGAAGGTGGTGATCGTGGTCGTGGTGGTCGCTGCGGCGTACTTCCTGGTCACCCGGCTGCGCGGTCGCCCGCACCGCGGTCGTCACCGCGGCTGAGGGGTAAGGAGGGGCCCCTTCCTATCGTTTCCGGTATAGGAAGGGGCCCTTCTCAACACCTGAACTCGCCGACAGTGGCCGACTCAGCGCACGGTCGGCTCCGACGGTGGCCGGCTGAGGGCTCGGGTCAGCCGGCGGTGGCCGGCTCCGGCTCACCCTGGCGTGGCTCCGGCTTCACCGAGCGGAGCAGCACGCTGGCCACGTCGATCACCTCGACCTGCTCGCCGGCGCCCTTGCCGTTGACCCCGTCGTTGAGCATGGTGCTGCAGAACGGGCAGCCCACGGCGATGGTCTTCGCCCCGGTGGAGATGGCCTCCTCGACCCGGTCGACGTTGATCCGCTTGCCGATCTTCTCCTCCATCCACATCCGGGCGCCACCGGCGCCGCAGCAGAAGGAGCGCTCGCTGTTGCGCGGCATCTCGGTGACCTCACCCTTGATCGAGGAGTCGAGCACCTCGCGCGGCGGGGTGAACACCCGGTTGTGCCGGCCCAGGTAGCAGGGGTCGTGGTAGGTGACCCCGCCGTCGACCGGCTGGACCGGGGTGAGCTTGCCGGTGGCGACCAGGTGGGCCAGCAGTTGGGTGTGGTGTACCACCTCGAACTCGCCGCCGAGCTGGCCGTACTCGTTGCCGAGGGTGTTGAAGCAGTGCGGGCAGGTGGCGACGATCTTGCGCTTGGTGGGTTCGCGGTCGCCGAACGCCTCGTTCAGGGTCTCCACGTTCTGCTGGGCCAGCATCTGGAAGACGAACTCGTTGCCGATCCGGCGGGCCGGGTCACCGGTGCAGGTCTCGCCCTCGCCGAGGATGGCGAAGTTGACACCGGCCTCGTGCAGCAGGGTGGCCACCGCCCGGGTGGTCTTCTTGGCCCGGTCCTCGAAGGCACCGGCACAGCCGATCCAGAAGAGGTACTCGAAGTCGTCGACCTCGCCGACCCGGGGCACCTCGAAGTCGAGCCCCTTGGTCCAGTCCTCGCGGGTGTTCTGCGGGGCGCCCCACGGGTTGCCCTTGTTCTCCAGGTTGCGCAGCATGACGCCGGCCTCGGACGGGAAGCTCGACTCGATGAGCACCTGGTAGCGGCGCATGTCGACGATGTGGTCGACGTGCTCGATGTCGACCGGGCACTGCTCGACGCAGGCCCCGCAGGTGGTGCAGGACCAGAGTACGTCCGGGTCGATCACGCCGCCGTCCTCCGCGCCCCCGATCAGCGGCTTCTCCGCCTCGGCCAGGGCGAGTACGTCGACGTGGGCGAGCTGGGCGGCGGTGGCCTTCTCCTCGCCGGTGAGGTCCTTGCCGCCGCCGGCCAGCAGGTACGGCGCCTTGGCGTACGCGTGGTCGCGCAGGCTCAGTACGAGCAGTTTCGGCGACAACGGCTTGCCGGTGTTCCAGGCCGGGCACTGCGACTGGCACCGGCCGCACTCGGTGCAGGTGGTGAAGTCGAGCAGGCCCTTCCAGGTGAACTGCTCCACCTGGGCGACACCGAACTGGTCCTTCTCCGGGTCGGCCTCCTCGAAGTCGAGCGGCTTGCCCCCGCTCATCATGGGGCGCAGCGCGCCGAGACCCGAGCCGGCCGCCCCGGGGTTGCGCTTGAAGAAGATGTTGAAGAAGGCCGCGAAGCGGTGCCAGGCGACGCCCATGGTGACGTTCAGGGCGATGACGATCAGCCAGGTCATCGAGACGCTGATCTTCAACAGTGCGGCGATGCTGACCCCGGCGTCCCAGTTCGGGAGCAGGGCGCCGACCGCGTGGCTGACCGGGGTGGCCCAGAGCGGGTACTCGAAGTGGTCGGTGGCGACCTTGAAACCACGGATCAGGAAGCCGAGGACCAGTACGGCCAGCACGACCGCCTCGACGAAGTAGCCCTGCCACATGGTCGAGCCGGTGAACCGGGAGCGGCCGCCGGGCCGGGTCGGGCGGTTGCGCAGCCGGATCGCGATCAGCACCAGGATGCCGACCACGCCGAGTACCGCGATGATCTCGGTGACCAGTCCGTAGACCGCCCAGCCGCCGATCAGCGGCAGCCCGCCGGTCGGGCTCACCACCTCGAAGTACGCCTCGAGCACGAGCAGCGACAGCACCACGAAGGCGACCATCACGAACCAGTGGGCCGCACCGACGACACTCCAGCGGAGCATCCGGGTGTGGCCGACCGTCTCGGTCAGCATGGTCCTCGTGCGGGTGCCCCGGTCGGTGAAGCGGGACGGGTCCGGTTGACCCAGCCGGATCACCGACACCATCCGCAGTACCGCGCGTGCCGCCAGCCACACCGCTACCGCGGTGATGGCGGCCGCGAGGACCGTGGTGACGATCTGGACGCTGCCCATGCGTTGGCCTCCCGGTCTGCTGCTGGCGAGCGGCTGGGCGACCGGGACGGGTCAGCGGGGCGCCGACGGGACGTCGTCGCCCGGAGCTGGACCGGACCGGCCGATGACCTCGCTCAGCGCGGTCATGGCATGCAGCCTACGCGCAAGGTTACCCAGCAGTAACGTGAGTCTTCTCGCACCAGGCCGCGCTGCCCTGCGCACACCCTAGGCGCACGGCCGTAGATCCGCCGGTCAGGGTGGGTGCGGCCCGGCCACCGACCGTGGGACGGGGTGCCCGAGAGCGACCCGTCACCCCGGCAGTGAGCGGGTCAGCGCCAGCGGGACAGCAGGATCAGCGAGGCGACCATCGCGCCGAAGCCGACCGCGAGGTTCCAGTAGCCCCAGGCGGCGACCGGGTACTCCGTCTCGGAGAGGTAGTACACCACCAGCCACGCGATGCCGAAGACGATCAGGGCGACCGCGGAGATGGGCAGCCAGACCGGGCTCGGCTTGCGGGTCGCCGCCGTCGCCGTCGGCCGGACGTCGGACGGCGGGGTGTAGACCTTCTTCTTGCGGACCTGAGACTTGGGCACGACGCTCTCCTGAGGGGATACGACCTCGTCCGGCCTGACAACCGGGCGCGGGGGCGACGGTCCATGGCCAATAATGTTTCGACAGATAGCGTAGTCGCGAAGGCCCTCGCAGGCCATGAATGGGGTCAGGCGGATACGCGTGGTGACCAGAATACGCCGAGCAACCGGCCATCCGTGACGCTACGGAGCCAACCGGACGGCCGGGTACGAGCGGAAGGAACAGACGGTGGAGTACACGTCCGGTGCCGCCTCCTGGCAGAAGGCGCTCCGGCGCGCGGTGGCCGCCCTGTTGCGACGACCACAGCGGCGGCAGCCGGGCTGGTCGGTCGGCGTACCGCTGATCGCACTCGCCGCCGGTCTGCTCTTCACCACGACCGCCACCACCGCCGGCGGGACGGCCCTCCGCGAGGATCGCCGGCCACAGCTCGCGCAGCTCATCGACGACCGGCGGCAGCAGGTTGCGGACAGCGAGGCGCGGGCGGCGGAGCTGCGCGCCAGGATCGAGGGGCAGACCGCCGCGTTGGCCGGTTCGGACCAGCCGATCGCCACCCAGCGTGACCGTGCCGCCAGGCTGCGGGAGGCGGCCGGCTTCACCGCGCTCACCGGTACCGGTGTGACGGTCGAGCTGGACGACGCTCCCCAGCGTGGCGACGGCAGCCTGCCCGACGGCGCCAGCCCGGATGACCTGGTGGTCCACCAGGGCGACGTCCAGGCGGTGGTGAACGCGCTGTGGGCCGGCGGCGCCGAGGCCATGTCCATCATGAACGTCCGCGTCCTGACCACCAGCGCGGTACGCTGCGTAGGCAACACGCTGCTGCTGCACGGTCGGGTCTACTCCCCACCGTTCAAGATCGTGGCAATCGGCGATCCGGCCGCTCTCCAGCGGGCCCTCGCCGAGTCCGAGGGAGTCCGGTTGTTCAAGGAAGTGGTCGATCACTACCAGCTCGGCTACCGCGAGACCGTCTCCACCGTGACCGTGCCCGCCTTCGAGGGCTCGACAGCGTTGCGCTCCGCCCAGGTGCCTGAATGAACGGACCGACCGGGGATCGGGCCGCCGACCACGACGACCGGTCGGCCGGCCGTAACGGCAGGCACCGGGCCGCACACACGGACGATCCCACCGCGATCATCCCACGGGTCGGCGGGTCGCCTCCGCGACCGTCCGCCGCTCCCCGGTC
>NZ_WVUH01000134.1 GCF_017614955.1 Micromonospora echinofusca | reverse complement strand
CCCCACCACCTCTTGCAGCAGGGAGTCGACGAGTGAGCGAGCGCGTACCGGGCCAGGCGACGGAGCAGCGTCCGATGTCCAAGGCGGAGAAGCGGGCTGCCATCAAAGCCGCCGCCGAGCGGGCCGCCGCGGCGAGACGCCGCCGCCAGGCGGTGCTCGGTGCGCTCGCCGGGCTGGCCGTCGTGGTCGTCCTGATCGGGGTGTTCGTGGCGGTCGGCCGGGGCGGCGACGACGACAAGGCCGAGCCGGGTACCGCGTCGTCGGCGGGCGCCACCGCCGGAGCCCCGGAGCAGCCGGCCGACAAGGGGTTCCCGCCGCTGCCGGCGGGCGCGGACCCGGCGCTGGGTACCAAGCCCACGGTCGCCAAGGGCACCGGCACGCTGACCAAGCTGACCGCGACCCCGCTGATCAAGGGCACCGGCCCGGCGGCCCAGGCCGGTCAGCAGATCACCGTGAACTACGTGGGCGCGTTCTACGCGACCGGTGAGGAGTTCGACGCCTCCTGGAAGCGGTCCCAGCCGTTCACCTTCCAGCTCGGCGGTGGCCAGGTCATCCCCGGCTGGGACCAGGGTCTGGTCGGTGCGAACGTGGGCAGCCGGGTACAGCTCGACATCCCCGCCGAGCTGGGCTACGGCGAGAAGCCGGCCGGTGGGCGGCCGGGCGGTCCGCTGCGCTTCGTGGTCGACGTCCTCGCGGTCCAGTAGGTCCACCCCCGGCATCCCGGTAGGTTCGCGGTCCGGGACGTCAACCTCGGGGTGCGCTGAACGTCACTGAGGGGTTCTCCGTGGTACCGGGCGGGGGTTAGGTTCGCAGTCGTGGCGACGAGCGACGATCCGGCCCGGCTGGCCCGGCTGATGTGGACGCACTTCGAGCCGGTGCACGCGGTGACCTACTTCCACCCGCGTTCCCGGGCCGCGTACGAGGCGGTGGGGCTGCGTGGCTACTGGCGGGGATACTTCGCCGGCCGCGCGGCCCCGCTGGGGCCGGTCGAGGCGGCGCCGGTGATCGCGGCGTTCTTCAACTTCGCCCCGACCATGGTCTCCCGGGCGCTGCCGTCGGTGTGGAAACTGGCCAGCCCGGAGGAGTCGCTGCGGGCCCGGCTGACCGGGGCGGTCCAGGCGCTCGCCGAGCTGACCTACGCCCAGCCGGAGGATCACGTCGCCGAGGCGGCCGACCTGCTGGAGGAGGCGGCCGGGGCGCTCGACCACGCGGGCCGGGTGCTCGGCGCGGTCAACGCGGCGCTGCCCCGGGCCGAGTGGCCGCTGGCCCGGCTCTGGCAGGCGGCCACCACGCTGCGCGAGCACCGGGGTGACGGGCACGTGGCCGCGCTGGTCGCGGCCGGGCTGGACCCGGTCGAGACGCTCGCCTGGCGGTGCCGCGTCGACCTGTCCCGGGAGTTGTTGCAGACGCGCCGGGGCTGGACCGACGAGGAGTGGGCGGCGGCCACCGGACGGCTGGTCGAGCGGGGCTGGTTGACCGGGGACGGGCAGCCGACCGAACGGGCCCGGGTCGCGTTCCGGGCGGTCGAGGACGCCACCGACGAGGCAGCCGCGCGGCCCTGGCGGGTACTCGGCCCGGACCGGGCCCACCGGCTGCGGGAGCTGCTCGCCCCGATCGCCGTGGCCTGCCGGACGGTTCTGCCGGCCGCCAACCCGATCGGTCTGCCCGCGCCGACCGATTGAGTGCGACCGGCGACAGGGCGCCTGTGCCGCCGGTCGGGCAGGATGGGGCCGTGACGGATGCGGTGGTCTTCGACCTGGACGGCGTGATCGTGGACTCCGAGCCGGTCTGGGAGGAGGTCCGCCGGGCGTACGTCGCCGACCGGGGCGGGCGTTGGCTGCCGGACACCCAGCGCCGGCTGATGGGGATGAGCACCGGGGAGTGGTCGACCTACCTCAGCACCGAACTGGGCGTGGACCGGTCCCCGGAGCAGGTGGCCACCGAGGTGGTCGACGAGATGGCCCGGCGCTACGCGCGGGGCGTACCGGTGATCGACGACTCGGTGGCGGTGGTGCGCCGGCTGGCCGGGCGGTGGCCGCTCGGGCTGGCCAGTTCGTCGCCGACCCGGCTGATCGCGGCGGCGCTGGCGGCGACCGGTCTGACCGACGTGTTCCGGTTCACCCTCTCCACCGAGGAGACCGCCCGGGGCAAGCCGGCCCCGGACGTCTACCTGGCGGTGGCCGGGCGGCTCGGGGTCGACCCGGCCCGCTGCGTCGCGGTGGAGGACTCCTCGAACGGGGTGCGCTCCGCCGCTGCCGCCGGGATGCGGGTGGTGGCCGTACCGCACGGCGGGTACCCGCTGGACCCGGACGCGGAGCGGCTGGCGACGCGGGTGCTGTCGGCGGTGGGTGAGCTGACCGACGCGGTGGTCGAGGCGATCTAACCGATCCGCCGCATTCCGCCGGCCCGGCGCCTACCTTCGGAACCATGAAGGCGGTCGTGTACGAACGGACCGGTGATCCCTCCGTCCTCGCGGTGGTGGACCGTCCGGTGCCGGAGCCGGGGCCCGGTGAGGTGCTGGTCCGGGTCGCGGTCTCCGGGGTGAACCCGACGGACTGGAAGTCCCGGCAGAGCACCGCGCCCCGGGACGGCTGGCAGATCCCCCACCAGGACGGGGCCGGGGTCGTCGAGGCGGTCGGTACCGGCGTGGACGGGTCGCTGGTCGGGGAACGGGTCTGGGTGTGGGAGTCCGCCTGGCGGCGGCCCTGGGGCACGGCCAGCGAGTACACGCTGGTCCCGGTCCGCCAGGTGGTGCTGCTCGGGGCTGCCTCGTTCGACCTGGGGGCGAGTCTGGGCATCCCGTTCCTGACCGCGCACCGCTGCCTGACCGTCGGTGAGACGGTGCCGGACCAGCTCCATCCGGGCGCGCTGGCCGAGCGGACCGTGCTGGTGCAGGGTGGCGCGGGGGCGGTGGGCAACGCCGCGATCCAGTTGGCCCGGTGGGCGGACGCCACCGTGGTCGCCACGGTGAGCAGCCCGGAGAAGGCGCAGCTCGCGGCGGCGGCCGGGGCCTCCCTGGTGGTCAACTACCGGGAGCAGGACGTGGTCACCGAGGTCCGCAAGATCGCGCCGGACGGGGTGGACGTGGTCGTGGAGGTCTCGGCGGCCCGGAACGCGGCGGCCGACGCGCAACTGCTCGCCCCGTCGGGCACGGTCGCGGTGTACGCGGACGACGGCGGCAGCGAGGTGACTATCCCGATCCGGGCGATGATGGTGCCGAACGCCCGCTGGCAGTTCGTGCTGATCTACACCACGCCGTGGTTCGCCAAGGCCCGCGCGATCGACAACCTGGCCGCCGCCGTAGCCCAGGGCGGGGTACGCGTCGGCGCCGACGCGGGACTGCCGTTGCACTACTACCCGCTGGACCGCACGGCCGAGGCGCACCGGGCGGTGCAGGACGGCGTGGTGGGAAAGGTGCTGGTCACCGCGAGTGCACAGTGACCGGACCGGGCAGGTGAGGGGGTGGGCGGCCCCGGTGTGGTGCGACACCGGGGCCGCCCTGGGGAGGGGGATAAAGGAGTATGGCCCTCTCCCCTTCAGGCGATGTTGCGCCTGAAAACGTTACGTCGTCGACAGTTGACGGACGGCAAGAGCCCCTTCGGCGTACCGCGCGCGGACGACCTTCTTGTCAAACTTACCGACACTCGTCCTCGGTACGGCGTCGACGAAGGCCCACCGCTCCGGCAACTGCCACCGGGCGACCGATCCGGCGAGGAAGTCCCGCAGTTCCTCGGCGGTGGCCGTGGCGCCCTCCCGGAGCACGACGGTGGCCAGTGGGCGTTCGTCCCACCGGTCGTCCGGCACCCCGACCACACACGCCTCCAGGACGGCCGGGTGTGCCATGAGGGCATTCTCCAACTCCACGGAGGAGATCCACTCACCGCCCGACTTGATCACGTCCTTGGCCCGGTCGGTCAGCGTGATGAACCCGTCCGGGGAGAGGGTGCCCACGTCACCGGTACGCAGCCAGCCGTCCCGGAACTTCTCCGGGTCCGGGGTGTCGTCGCCGACGTACCGGGCGGTCACCCACGGCCCGCGTACCTCCAGCTCGCCGACGGACCGGCCGTCGGCGGGCATCGGGGTGCCGTCCGGGCCGACGATCCGGGCCGTCACCCCGGCCGGGATCCGGCCCTGGGTGTACCGGTACGCCCACGCCGCCTCACCGGTCGCACCGGCCGGCGGGCGGGCCACCGACCCGAGCGGCGACATCTCGGTCATCCCCCAGGCGTGGATCACGTCGATGCCGTGCCGCTCCGCGAACGCGTGCATCAGCGCGGGCGGGCAGGTCGAGCCGCCGACGATGGCCTCCCGGAGCGAGGAGACGTCGGTGGGGTTGGCGTCCAGGTAGCCGAGCAGGTCGTTCCAGATGGCGGGTACCGCCCCGGCCAGGGTGGGCCGCAGGGCGGCGATCATGGCGGCGACCGGGGCGGCCTGGAGGAAGCGGTCCGGCATGATCAGCGACGCGCCGGAGAGGAAGGACGCGTACGGCAGCCCCCAGGACATCGCGTGGAACATCGGTACGATGGCCAGTTCCCGGTCGGTGGGCCCGAGCCCGAAGCCCTCGGCCGTGCAGATCTGCAACGAGTGCAGGTAGATCGACCGGTGGGAGTAGGCCACGCCCTTCGGGTGGCCGGTCGTCCCGGAGGTGTAGCAGAGCGCGGCGGCGTCCCGCTCGTCCACCTCCGGCCAGTCGTAGCTCTCCGGCCGGTCGCGGAGCAGCTCGTCCCAGTGGTGCACGGCGACCCGGCCGGCCGTGGCGTCGCGCAGTGGCGCCGGGTCACCGTCGCCGACCAGGACGACGTGCTCCACGGTGGTCAGCTTCGGCAGCACCGCGGCGAAGAGCGGCACCAGGGTCGAGTCGACCAGGACCACCCGGTCCTCGGCGTGGTTGGCGATGTAGGCGACCTGGTCCGGGAAGAGTCGGAGGTTGAGGGTGTGCAGCACGGCCCCCATGGCCGGCACCGCGAAGTAGGCCACCAGGTGTTCGTTGTTGTTCCACATGAACGTGGCCACCCGCTGGTCCCCGGTGACGCCGAGTCCGTCGCGCAGCGCGTGGGCCAGGCGGGCGGCTTCCCGCCCCACCTGGGCGTACGTCATCCGGCGCGGCTCACCGCCGGTCCAGGTGACCACTTCGGCCGAACCGTGCACGGTGCTGCCGTGTTCGAGGATCCGGGAAACCTGGAGAGGGGCGTCCATCATCGTGCTACGCATGGGTAAGAAAGTAGTGTCGCGGCTCACATCTTGGAAAGGCCGTAGATTGGCCGGGTGAGTGTTTCCTGGGCTGATTCCTACCTCGGGCAGTTGCGGGCGATCGCCGGGGACCGGGTGCTGCTGTTCGTCGGCGCCCGTACCGTGCTGCGCGACGACGCCGGCCGGGTGCTGCTGATCCAGCGCTCGGACAACGGCCACTGGGCGATGCCGGCGGGTGCGATGGAGCTGGGCGAGTCCATCATGGACTGCGCGGTCCGGGAGGTACGCGAGGAGACCGGCCTGCGGGCGATCGGGGTCACCCCGTTCGCCATGTACACCGGCCCGGAGCGTATCCACACCAACATGTACGGCCACACGTACCAGGTGTTCACCGTGGCCTTCCGGGTCAACGGGTACGACGGCGAGCTGCTGACCAGCACCGACGAGACCACCGACGCCCGGTTCTACCGGCCCGACGAGTTCCCCGCACCGCTCTCCGCCTCGGTGACCGAGACCCTGGCCGACCTGGCCGCCTTCGAGCAGACCGGCGCAATGGTGCTGAAGTAGGCGAGCCCCGGCTCGATGGTGCTGAAGTAGGCGGCCCCCGGCTCGATGGTGCTGAAGTAGGCGGGCCCCGGGTACCGATGCCGGGGCCGACCCGGGTCAGGCTTTGCGGGCGCGGAGCATCTTGACGAACTCGCGCATCCAGGGTGCGTTGTCCGCCCAGGAGCGGCCCGACACCTGCTTGCCGTCGACCACCACCTCGGCGTCGACGAACTCGGCACCGGCGGCCCGGATGTCCGGCGCCAGCGCCGGGTACGCCGCCGAACGGCGCCCGGTCAGCACGCCGGCCGCCGCGAGGATGAGCGGCCCGTGGCAGAGGTGGGCGATGGGCTTGTCCGCCTCGGCGAACTGCCGGACGATACGGAGGCACTCCGGGTTGTTGCGGAGGTACTCCGGAGCCCGTCCGCCGGGTACGACCAGCGCGATGTAGTCGGCCGGGTCGACGTCCGCGAACGCCTTGTCCGCCGGGTACACGTAGCCGGGCTTCTCGGTGTACGTGTCGAAGCCGGGCACGAACTCGTGGATCACGAACTGCAACGGCCGGGCCTCGGGTCCGGCCAGGTGCACCTCGTACCCCTCCTCGATCAGCCGCTGGTAGGGGTAGAGCACCTCCAGGGATTCCGCCGCATCCCCGGTGATCATGAGAATCCTGTCCATCGTGCCCCCCTGGTCTGCCGTCACGTGACAACCGGCGCGACCCCGGAGAGGGCCGGCCGACAGTCGCCAGCCTATGAAGGAAGCACCTGATAATAGGGCGTTTCGTGGGATAATGACGGTGATGTCGATCGTCGGGGCCCCGGGCAGTGCCATCGGGAGGAGAGCGACCGGCGACCGGGCGGCGCCCCTCAGCCCCACCAGCGGTCGCGCCGCGGAACGAACGGGGAACCCTGCATGGCCAGTCCGATCGCCGAGTTCTTCGGCCGGCTCAGCAAGGCGCACCACGACCGGCTGGAACGGATCACCGGGAGCATCCGGTTCGAGGTCGTGTCGGACGGCGCGACCGAGGGATGGCTGCTGGAGATCAGCAGCGGGAACGTCAGCGCCCGTCAGGCGGAGGGGAAGACCGCGCACTGCGTCATCCACTGCCGTCGGGAACTCCTGGAACGGGCGATCCGGGGCGAACAGAACCTCACCGCGGCCTGGTTGAGCGGGCGCATCAACGTCGACGGCCGGCTGGAGCTGTTCCGGCTCTTCGAACGCATGCTTCCCGGGCCGCCGACCGCGCGGGACCCCCGGGACCTCGTGTCGGGCCAGGAAGCCGGCCACCGATGAGCGCGGTACGCATCCTGGACGGCAACACGTTCGTGGTGACCGACCGGTGTGGGGACTTCGAAACCTCCCCGACCTTCCCCACCGGTCTCTTCTCCTGGGACACCCGCTTCCTGTCGAGGTGGATGCTGCGGATCAACGACAGTCCGCTGTACGCGCTCTCCGTCGACGACGCGGAGTACTTCCAGACCCGGTTCTTCCTCACCCCGGCCAACGCCACGCACGGCTTCGACTCGAAGCTGTCGATCATCCGGCAGCAGACGATCAACGACTGCTTCGAGGAGCAGCTGACCATCGTCAGCCACGCCGACGAACCACTCGACCTGCACATCCGGATCGACGCGGCCAGCGACTTCGCCGACATCTCCACCATCGGCCAGCTCGTCGAGCGGAAGGGCACCTACCAGGTACGGATCCAGGAGGGCTGCCTGCACCTGGTGTACCAGCGGGACGACTTCGTCCGGGAGACGGTGATCCACTGTGCGGTCGAGCACCCGGACTGCCCGGTCGGGCCCCGGACCGAACTCGACGAGGCGGGCCTGACCATCACCGGCTGCATTCCCGCACGGGGTACCTGGATCGCCAACCTGAACGCGTCCATGCTGTCCCACAACGGACGGACCGTCCGGGAGAGCCTGCGGGGGCTCCGCAACCCCCGGCCCCGGCTGGCCGAGGACCTGCACCGCTGGATGACCCAGGCGCCGAAGCTGGAGTGCGAACACCCCACCCTGCACGAGACGTACCGGCGCAGCCTCATCGACCTCGCGGCGCTGCGCTACACGCCGATGGTCTCCGGCGGGCTGAGCGTACCGGCGGCCGGACTGCCCTGGTTCATGACGATCTTCGGCCGGGACAGCATCCTCACCAGCATCCAGGCACTGCCGTTCGCGTCCGAACTGGCCGCCGCGACGCTGTACGCCCTCTCCGTACCGCAGGGCTGCCGGCTGGACGACTTCCGCGACGAGGAACCGGGCAAGATCCTGCACGAGTTCCGCTACGGGGAGGCGACCGCCTTCGAGGAACACCCGCAGTCGCCGTACTACGGGGCGGCGGACACCACGCCGCTCTACCTGATCCTGATGGACGAGTACGAACGGTGGACCGGCGACGGGGACCTGGTACGCCGCTTCGAACGGGAGGCCCGCGCGGCGCTGGACTGGATCGGCACGTACGCCAACCTGATGGGCGACAACTACATCTGGTACCAACGGCGCAACACCCGCAACGGGCTGGAGAACCAGTGCTGGAAGGACTCCTGGGACGGCATCTCGTACGCCGACGGCCGGCTGCCCGGGTTCCCCCGGGCGACCTGTGAACTCCAGGGCTACGCGTACGACGCCCGGATCCGGGGCGCCCGGCTGGCCCGCGAGTTCTGGAACGACCCGGCCCTCGCCGACCGGTTGGAACGGGAGGCGGCCGACCTCAAGGAACGCTTCAACCGGGACTTCTGGGTCGAGGAGGGCGAATACTACGCGCTGGCCCTCGACGGGGACGGCGGGAAGGTCGACGCGCTCTCCTCGAACATCGGGCACCTGCTCTGGAGCGGGATCGTGGACACCTCCCGGGCCGAACGGGTCGCCCGGCACCTCGTCGGGCCACGGCTCTTCTCCGGTTGGGGGGTGCGTACCCTCGCCGAAGGTGAGGGGCGGTACAACCCGCTCGGCTACCACATCGGCACCGTCTGGCCCTTCGACAACAGTTTCATCGCCTGGGGCCTGCGCCGGTACGGCTTCGAGGAGGAGGCCGCCCGGATCGCCGAGGGCATCATCGAGGCGGCCGGGTACTTCGGCGGGCGGCTGCCCGAGGCGTTCAGCGGGTACGACCGGAAACTCACCCGGTACCCGGTCGACTACCCGACCGCGTGCAGCCCGCAGGCCTGGTCGGCCGGTACCCCGTTGCTGCTGCTACGGACCCTGCTCGGCCTGGAACCGGTCGGCGAACACCTGATCAGCGACGCCGCGCTCCCCGGCTCGATCAACCGGTTGGCCCTGCTCGACATACCGGGCCGGTGGGGCCGCATCGACGTGCTCGCGGTCAGCCGGCTCTGACGCGGTCGGGCGAGACGCCGTACCCGGCACGCGTACCCCGGCTCCGGCCGACGCCGCCCCGCGCGGACCCGGCGGGGACCGCGCGGGCCGGGGCCGTGGGCACGTGGCCGGCCGTGGGCACGTGGCCGTGGCGGCGCCAGGTTTGACCAGCCCGGACCGGGGGACGCTCACCGACATGGCAGGAGCAGCGGAACAGCGGCGACTCGCCGCCGTGGTGGAGAGCTGGCTCGGGCGTCCGGTGCTGGTGATCGGGGACGCGATGCTCGACGAGTGGCGGTTCGCCGACTCGGACCGCCTCTGCCGGGAGGCTCCGGCACCGGTACTCACCCTCCGGCGCCGGATCGCCGCAGCCGGCGGAGCCGCCAACACGGCGGTCAACCTGGCCGCGCTCGGCGGTCGCGCCGCGCTGGTCGCACCCATCGGCGCCGACGTCGCCGGGGACGAACTGCACGACTGCCTCGACCGGGCCGGGGTGTGGGACCGGACGGTCAGCCAACCCGGACGGCCCACCCCGGTGAAACGACGGTTGCTGGCCGCCGACCAGATCCTGCTCCGGGAGGACTCCGGCGAACCGGACGGCTTCCCCGCCGACGCCACCGCCCGGCTGCTCACCGCCCTGGCCTGCACCACCGAGGAGCTGCGCGCCGCAGCAGGCGGCGCCGCGCCGACCCTGGTGGTCTGCGACTACGGTCTGGGCGCCCTCAACGCGCCGGTCCGGGACTGGCTGGTCCGCAACCGGGACCGCTTCGCCACCGTCGCGCTCGACGCGCACGACCTCGCCGACTGGCGGGGGCTCGCACCCACCGTGGTCACGCCCAGCTTCGCCGAGGCGACCCGGCTGCTGGCCCGCACGGCCGGACCGGACAGCGGCCTGCACCTCGACTCGTCGGAACGGACCGCGCCGGAACCGCCCGACCTGGCCATCGGGGTCGCCCCCGGCCCGGCCATCACCGCCGGCCCGACCGCCGGAAACGGACTCACCGCCGGCCCGACCGGCGGGAACGGAATCACCACCGGCCCGACCGCCGGGAACGCGGTCACCGCCGGCCCGGCCGGGGAGCCGACCACGGCCGAGGAGCGCGGTCTGCCCGCAGCGATCCGTACCGGCGTCACCGTTCCCGTCGGCGACCCGGCGGTCGCCGACCGGGTCGTACTCGCCGAGTCGCAACTGGCCGCGCTGCGCGAGCGGACCGGCGCGGACGTGGTGGCGGTGACCCTGGACACCGAGGGTGCCGTGGTCGGCGGGGCGGACGGTACCCCCAGCCGGAGTCACACCACCCCGGTGCCGGCGAGCCACGCGGTCGGCGCGGGCGACGCCTACCTGGCGGCGATGACCCTCGCCCTGGCCGCCGACGCGCCACTGTCGACCGCCGCGCAGCTCGCCCAGCTCGCCGCGACCATCACCGTCTCCGGCACGGGTACCTGTGTCTGCCAACGGGATTCCCTGCTGGCCGCCCTGTCGGACGAGCCGGAAACCCCACCCGACGGCGTGGTGGTGGATCCCGGCCAGCTTGCCGTACTCGTCGACGAGGCACGCCGGGCCGGACGGTCGGTGGTCTTCACCAACGGCTGCTTCGACGTACTGCACCGGGGGCACGTGCGCTACCTGGAGCAGGCGCGGCAACAGGGCGACCTGCTGGTGGTGGCGGTCAACTCGGACAGCAGCGTACGCCGGCTGAAGGGACCGGACCGGCCGGTGAACCCGGTGGAGGACCGGGTGGCCGTACTCGCCGCACTCGGCTGCGTGGACCACGTGGTGGTCTTCGAGGAGGACTCCCCGGAGTCCCTCATCGAGACGGTCCGCCCCGACGTCTACGTCAAGGGCGGCGACTACCCGTCCGAGCTGGTCCCCGAGGCGCCCCTGGTACGCCGGCTGGGCGGGGAGGTGCGCACCCTCGGGTACGTGCCGGACCGCTCCACGTCGGCGATCATCGAACGGATCCGGGCCCAGGCCGCCGGCGAGGTGTTAGGAAGGGCCCCTTTACCTACCGAAAGCGTTAACAGGGGGCCCTTCCTTACCGGAAAGCAGTCGTGAGTCGGCCGTTGGAGACCAGGTCGGCCGGGGCGTTCCGGGCCGCCGGCCGGGAACTGGACGTGCTGGTACCCACCCGGAACCGGGCCACCGAACTGGCGGTCACCCTGGCCGGGCTGGCCGCGCAGGAGGACGTACCCCGGTTCGGGGTGGTGGTGAGCGACCAGTCGGACGGCCCACCGCCCTGGGCGCATCCGGCGGTGGCCGCCATGGTCCGGGCGCTCCGGCACCGGGGCTGTCCGGTGCTGCTGACCCGGCGGCTGCCCCGGCGCGGGCTGGCCGAGCACCGGGCGTACCTGTTGGCCGCCTCGTCCGCCCGGTACGTCCTCTGCCTCGACGACGACGTCTGGTTGGAGCCGGGTACCGTCGCCCGGCTGTGGACCGCGATCCGGGAGCTGGGCTGCGGATTCGTCGGCAACGCGGTGCACGGACTGTCCTATCTGGAGGATTGTCGACCGGAGACGCACCGGCACTACGCGGAGTGGCCGGGGAAACCGGTGCCGGAGCGGATCCGACCGGGCACCCCGGAATGGGACCGGGCCCGGATCCACTCGGCGGCGAACCTGCTGCACGTCACGGCCGGCCTGGAGTTGGAGCCCGGCGGATGGCGGGCGTACAAGATCTCCTGGATCGGCGGGTGCGTACTGTACGACCGGGCGTGCCTGGTCGCCTCCGGCGGCTTCGACTTCTGGCACCGGCTGCCCGAGCGGCACCAGGGCGAGGACGTCGCCGCCCAACTCGCCGTGCTGGAGCGTTTCGGCGGCGCCGGGATCCTGCCCAGCGGGGCGTACCACCTGGAGTCGCCGACCACGGTCACCGAGCGGGACGTCGAGGCGTGGGAGGTGGTGCTGACCGACGACGCCGGGCCCGGATCGGGTCACCCCCCGGTGAGCAGCTCGGCCGCCGCCGCCAACACCTCGCTCACCGGTACGTCGGTGACGAACGAGTCGCGGTGCGGGCAGTTGCCGTCCCCGGGCCGGTCCGGGTAGACCCCCGGGCTGCAGTCGACCCCGCAGACCGGGCAGTGGATCGTCCACGAGGCGATCGGCCGGTGCCGGGCCCGCAGCGGCGTCGCCGAGTTGATCAGGTTGCCGACCCAGAAGACGCCGACCGTGGGGGTACCGACGGCGGCGGCCAGGTGCAACGGGCCGGTGTCGTTGGAGACGACCAGTCGGCAGCCGGCGTAGCAGCCGATCAGGCCGCTGAGCGAGAGTGCGCCGACCAGCGGTCGGACCGGCAGGTCACCCGCCCGGTCACCCGCCCGCTCGACCGCCGTGGCGACCACCAGGTCCACCACGTCCCGCTCGGCGGGGGTACCGGTGACCAGCACCTCGTACCCCTCCGCGACCAAATGGGCGGCGACCGCACCGAAGCGTTCGGCCGGCCAGCGGCGGCGGGTGTCGGTGGCGCCCGGATGCAGCGCCACCCGGGGCCGGGTGGCCGCCCCCAGCGTCACCCGCGCCTCGGCCCGGTCCGCGTCGGTCACCGCGAGGCTGGGGACGACGGTGGTGGCCCCGGCGCCCACCAGGCCGACGACCTCCAGGTAGCGCAGCACCTCGGGCTGGTAGTAGACGTACCGTAGCCAACGGTCCAGCGGCGGGGCGTCCTCGGCGCGCAGCCCGGCGGTGATCCGGGCACCGAGCCCGGCCACGACCGGGTTGGAGTTGGCGCCGCCACCATGCAGTTGCAGGGCCAGGTCGAAGTTCTCCCGCCGGGCACCGGCCAGGAAGTCGTCCATCGACGCGGGCTCCGGCTCGTCCGGTCCGGCGGAACGGATACCCGGGGCCGGTGGCACCACCAGCACCCGGTCGACCGGACCGGGCCGCCCGGCGAGCAGCCCGGCGTGCCACGGGGCGCCGAGCAGCACGATCTCGGCCTCCGGGTAGCCGGCCCGCAGGGCGTCCAGGGCGGGCAGGATGAAAATGAAGTCGCCGAGCGCATTGGCACGCAGCACCGCGATCCGGCGTACCCCGGCGATCCGCTCGTGGACCGGCCCGATGGCCGAGGGGGTGTCCACTCAGTCCCGCTGCGACCGGTCGGGACCGCCGGTGACGACGTCGGGGTGGTGCAGTTCCCGGTCCGCCGCCGGGTCCGCCCCACCGACGGCGCCCACCACGGCGTGCCCGGCCCGCTGACCGGTACCCAGCGGCGGGCGGCCGTCGGCCCCCCGGGTCGGAACTGAGCCGGGCGTGGCGGTCGGGCCGGGTTGCATCCGGCCGATGGTGATGGTGCGGCGCGCGGGCCGGGCCGCCCGGGGCAGGGTCACCCGCAGCAGCCCGTGGTCCATCACCGCGTCGATCCGGTCCGGGTCCACCGGGGACGGCAGGGCGATCCGGTGCTCGAAGGCCCGGGCCCGCATCCCGCCGGCGATCCCCTGGTCGGCGTTGACCTCGGCCTCCGAGCGTCCCCGGACGCAGAGTTCCCGGTCGTCCAGTTCCAGGGCGACCTCCTCCGGAGCCACGCCGGGCAGTCGGACCAGCACCGTCCAGCCGTGGGAGGTCTCGGTCAGCTCCACCTCCGGTGGCTGCCCGTTCACCGCGCCCGTCCTCCGATCCGCTCCGTTGCGGCCGGGCCGCGCAACGAGCTGGGGGCGTCCAGCCCGGCCTCCCGGTCGACACCCACGCCGAGCCGGTCGACCAGTTCACCGCCGAGCCAGGCGCTCACCCCGAGGGCCGCCACGGCGACCAGTTCGATGGCGAGCAGCGCGCCGCCGGCCTGCCGGGAGTCGGCGTTCATCCGGACCGCCCAGACCGCCGCGAAGAGCAGCACCACCGCGAGGTTGGTCCCCGCGTGGCTGAGCCCGACCCGCTTCGCCCGGGTACCGCTGGGAATGGCGAACAGGTCGAACGAACCGGCGACCGCGGCCAGCAGCCCGCCGACCAGACCGACGGTGATATTCCAGTACGCCACCTCGCCGAGCACGTCGGGGCCACCGGCCACGTCGATGACGTCGAAGAGCACCGCCGTGACGAAGAGCGCCACCGGGAACATCACCAGCATCGGATGTACCGGGTGGCCCAGTACCTTCAGTCGGCTCTCCATGTCGGCCTCCCAGTCACCGCTCTCGGCTCCGGCCGTACCCGGGGCCCCGAGTGGTAAACCCGATCGGCCGCTGTCCGGCAACGGGTGGTCGCCGTACGCTGGGATCCGCGAAGATCATCTGAACGGGGAGCGGAGATGACACACGCGCCGGAAGCAGACACCACCGGCACGGAGCCGACGGACTCCGACGCGACCGGTGCGGAGCCGACGGACTCCGACACGACCGGTGTGGGGTCGGCGACGGCCGACGGGATCACCGAGATCACCTCGCCCGAGCAGCTACGGGACCTGATCGGCAGCCCGGTGCCGCTCGCCACCGGCAAGGAACGCACCGCCCTGCACGAACTCGACCGGCGGTGGCTCGCCGCGTCGCCGTTCTGCCTGGTGGCGACCGCCGGTGCGGACGGCACCTGCGACGTCTCCCCGAAGGGCGACCCGCCCGGTTTCACCCTGGTCCTCGACGACCGCACCATCGCCGTCCCGGAGCGCCCCGGCAACCGGCGGGCCGACGGCTTCCACAACATCCTGACGAACCCGCACGTCGGGTTGATCTACCTGATCCCCGGTCGGGGCGACACGTTGCGGATCAACGGACGGGCCCGGCTGGTCAGCGACGCGCCGTTCTTCGACCGGATGGTGGTCCGGGGCCACCGCCCGCAGCTCGCCCTGCTCGTGTCGATCGAGCAGGTCTTCTACCACTGCTCGAAGGCGTTCCTCCGGTCCGAGCTGTGGGAACCCGGCAGCTGGCAGCCGGACCGGCTCCCGTCCCGGGCCCGGATCACCAAGGCGGTGCAGCGGACCGAGCTGACCCTGGCCGAGCTGGAGCAGCGGTACGGCCCGGAGTACGCCCGGAACCTCTACGGCTGAGCGCCCCCGGGCCGCGTCTTCCCGGCCGCCTCTCCGGGTCTTCTGGGGTGGCGGACGCCGGATTCGTGGTTCCGTCGGGCCGGGCGGCCGGGTCACACTGGACGGGCCGTCCAACGACGAACGGCAGTGTCGGACACGGTGCCCCGGTTCGGACACCGGCAGGCCGCGTCCGCTGACACCGGGAGGCGCCGATGTGCCGGTTCCACGGTTACCCCGCAGGCGGCCGACGATGACCGGGGCGTATTTGTCAGCGGCACAACTGCGCAGCCGGATGGTCCTCGCCGCCCGGTGGATCGTCGCCGAGCACTGGCCGGCGGACGACGGGCGCTGCCCGGTCTGCCGGGTACCCGACTGCCTGGCCATCGCCTCGGCCCACGCGTACCTCGACGCCACCGGCACCCCGCACCTGCCGCGCGGTCGCCGGAGTTGACGGAGTCCGTTCCCGACGCGTCCGTGGCGCCGGCCCGGTCAGTTCCCGGTACGCGCCGGTGGGCGCCCCGACCCGCCCTCTGCCGGCCCGCTCTGCGTCGAACCGCCCGCCGCCGACCGGTTGTTGCGCCGCACACCGCTGGACACCCCGTTGTCCGACACGGCCGGTGCCCAGCCGACGCCGAGCGCCTGGCCGACCGCGAGCAGGATCAGCAGCCACTCGTCCGGGTCGATCCCGCCGAGGATCACCGTGGCGGCCACCTGGAGCGCGGCGAGCAGGCCGGCGACCAGGGTCTTGCTCCAGCCGAACTGGGGCGTGAGCGGCACCAGGTAGACACCGATCGCGTTGGTCGCGGCGATCGCGACCGCCACCCACTCCTCGGGGTCGATCCGGTGGTCGCCGCTGAGCATGGCGTAGACGGCGGTGAGCACGAAGAAGACCGCCGAGGCGATGGCCTTGCCGTACTTCTGCATCTGAAGCTCCTGGGTACGCAGTGCGGTTACCGGTCCTGCCGCAGCCGGGCGGCGAGTTCGTCCACGATCCGGTCGACGAGTTCGGCGGGTAGCGCGGCGGCGATCGTAGCCGGATCGACCGTCGCCTGGACCGGCTGGGCGAGCCTGCGCTCCACCGCGTCGAGCCGGGCCAGCAGATAGTCCAGTTTGGCCACCACGCTGTTGCTGGCCGTCCGTTCCCCCGATCCGTCCGGGTCCACGCTGCGGCCCATGCTGTTCCCACCGTGGAACATGCCGTCGAATAGGCTGTTGATCTGGGATTCCGCCTGCTCGCTCATCTCGTCCTCCCGTACCGCGGCGTCGCCCAGCGCCGTCGCGAGGATCCGTGCCATCAGGTCCCGGTTGTCGCAGTACCGCCGGTCGATGGAGAGGTGCCAGTGCCAGAGGTGGCTGCGGTCGCTACGGGCGGCCCGGTCGCGCAGGTTGTCCCAGCCGTCGACCACCCGGTCGCCGTCCACGTTGCCGTAGAACTCCAGCACCTCGTCGAGCCGACCGGCCTTCATGGCCGCCATCAGCCGGCGGGACTGCGCGATCATCTGCCCCGCCGAGCCGGGGGTGAAGTCGAAGCCGGACACCCAGCGGAGCTGCTCGGCGGTCAGCCCCGGCTGTACCCGGTAGTCCCGGTCGGTGCAGTACCGCGACCGGAGGATCCACTCCTGCGACCGGTGCGCGCCGCACAGGTGGGCGTTGTCCCCCTTGGTCCCGGCAGCGGTACGCGGTCGACCGGTCCGCCGGCACAGCTCGTCGCCGAGCCGGTCCAGGGCCGGCGTGACGATCTCGCGGTCCCACCACCGCTCCGCCCGTAGCTGCGCGTACGTGGGCACCCCGGCCTCCAGGGGGTCGCACCGACCGGGCAGGATCCGCATCGCTGCCCGTACCCCGATAGTGACGCGCGTCATCAAGGATCCGGCCAGGTCAGGGCCGTTGAGTCGGGAACCCGACCCGACCGGGGCCGCTCCGCAGTGGCGATGGCCCCCGCCACCCACCCCTCAATCGCGTTGATCATGAAGTTGTTGTCGCGACACGCGCAGGAGAGTGACAACAACTTCATGATCGACCTGGTGAGGGGCGACGTGATCGACCTGGTGAGGGGCGACGTGATCGACCTGGTGAGGGGCGACGAGACCGGAAAACGGCGAAGCCCAGGTCATCTGACCTGGGCTTCGGTACCGAGCCGCCTGACGGAATCGAACCGTCGACCTACGCATTACGAGTGCGTCGCTCTAGCCGACTGAGCTAAGGCGGCAACGATCGTCAAGTGTACGGCACACCCCGGCCGGGGACCCAACCGGTTGCCGTTCCGTCCCGTGCCGGCCTCCGCCGGCTCTCCGCAGCCGGTGGCGGCGGTCCGGTCCCAGCGTCCGGCAGCGGACAGCGCTTCCGTGTGGTACGCACTAGGCTCCGATCGGTGACCGATGATCAGGAATCCCCGGCCACCCCGGTCGCCGTGTCGTCAGCGCGCCCCCGCAGTCTCGACCCCCGCGAACTCGGCTTCACCCCCCGTCGCCCGGTGCCGTGGCTGGCACCGTTCCTGCTGATCAGCACCGGTATCCGCACCGTACTCGCGATGCTCTTCGGGGCGTACCTGGACAAGCGGGAGCTACAGCACACCTTCGCCACCGACGTGCCGAAGCAGGTCGGCCCGGACGGCGGGCTCTGGCTGGACTACGTCGCGGACCTCGGAGACGGCTTCAACGCCACCTACTCGGTGGCGTACCTGCTGGCCCAACGGGAGATCACCGCCGACGGCCACCGGCTGCCCCGCGCCCAGACCGTGGTAATGG
>NZ_WVUH01000133.1 GCF_017614955.1 Micromonospora echinofusca | reverse complement strand
GGGTGGGCGTGGCTGCCGGTACCCGAAGATCAAGCACAAAATCGGTGATGTCATGAAAGTGCCGTAATTCGGCGCCAACAGGCATGCGCCGGAGATGGATGTCGAGTAACCATCGCGCCATTTACCTGGTTTGTTGCCCCGGCTGGCCCTGTTACGTCGCGCGCTATCGACAAGTGCCATAGCCGGGTCCTATGCTCTGCTGAACCAGGCGGCACGATCTGCCACCTGGCCTGGTGCATCAACGAATGAGGCGGGAGGGATCGATATGCGCGGCGTCGCCGAGTCGGGCCTCTGATCCCGAATGTGTGCTGGCCCTTGACATATTGTCGGGGGCCAGTTTTTCGTCGGGCCGGCGTGGGCCCCGAGTAGCGTTGCGTTCTGCTGTCACCTTTGCCGCGTGACAGAACCCCCGGCGTGCGGCGACGGGCCGTCAGCGTCGCTGCTCCGTTAGGACAGTGGGAGTCGGTACGCCCGGCGCGTACCCACCCTCCCGCCGTACCGTGATCCGGAGAAGGGCCCGGGAGGACGCCACGATGAAACACTTTCTGCTCAGCATCCAGCAGCCCGACGGCGGTGCCCCGGCACCGGAGATCCTGGAACCGATCATGCGGGACGTCGCCGCCGTCAACCAGGAGATGATGGCGGCAGGTGCCTGGGTCCTCGCCGGTGGCCTGCACGAGCCGGGTGCGGCGGCCGTGGTCCGACCGGGAGACGGCGGCATCGTCGTCACCGACGGCCCGTACGCGGAGGGCCGGGAACACGTCGGCGGCCTGTCCATCATCCGGGCCCCCGACCGGGAGGCGGCGTTGGAGTGGGCGCGCAAGCTCGCCCGGGCCACGACACTGCCGGTCGAGGTACGCGAGTTCCAGGGCGGCCCGCAGGACCACCTCGGCCCGCAGGACGGCTGACAGCCGCTACGACCTGGTTCGCAGCCTGTTCCTCCGGCCCTTGGTGCTGCTGCGGCTTCTTCCGGTCCCTGCTGCTGCTGCGGCGGCCCGGTCAGCGGCCCTGCGCCAGGCGCTCCACCTCGGCGACACTGGTGACCCGGTCACACTCGTCGTCGGTCAGCCTGTTGATCAGAGCCTTGGCGGCCTGAGCCTGCCGGGTGGTCGGCAGGGTGCCGGCGACCAGATCAGGCAGGACCAACTCGTAGCCCACCCGGGCCCGGGGCGCGTACCGGTGACGAGCGCGCGCCACCGCAGTCGCCACCCGCAGTCCGTGCTCGTTCCCCGGCGGGACATGCTGACGGTCCACCTCGCGCGCACCGAACCGCATCCGGTGGTAGTAGTCGCACGTCCCGCACCCCACCGGCCCACCGGTCAACCGCGACCCACAATCGGGACAGCGCAACCGGTCCAGTGCGCCGTCCACCGCCCGCCAGTCGTACCCCGCCGGATCGTCCGCGACGAGCCAGGCCAGCGCCGTCTCGTCCGGTGAGTCGGGGGCGACGCCGAAGTCGCGCCGCAGACCCGCCCACGCCTGCCGGATCTCGGCCTCGATCTCCGCGACGACGTCGGCCAGGCGCGGGCTGCGCCAGGTGGGTGCCGGGTCCGTGGCGCTGTTACCCGGCCCGACCGGCCCGGCGCTGCTACCCATCGCGCCGACGCGCCAGATGGACGGTGACGTCGCCGACGATCTCCACCCGCTCGGGCAGGACCCGCCTGATCCGACGGAACACCTGCTTCTGCGCCGGAGCCGGTAGTTCCAGATAGGCCGAAATGGTCGTAAGCAGGCCCACATAGTCGGCCGCACCCATCGTCAGGCGTCGCTCGATCACCGACTGCTGGACGTCGGTGAACCACCCGGACCGCTGGAGTTCCGTACCCGGCCACTGCATGTCCTGCTCCGGCGGCGTCCCATCCGGAGACGGAATCTCGTCGCTCGCCAGGAACGGTGCCCGCGCCGCGCGCACGGCCTCCTCCACACCCGGGTCGGCCAGCCGGACCGGCCCACCGAACGAGGCGAACACCCCACCCGGCTCCAGCAGCCCGGCGATCCGTGGCCAGCGTCCATCCGGGTGCGTCCAGTGCAGTGCCGCCGCCGCGAAGACCAGCCCGTACCGTTCGCCCGGTGGCAGGTCCTCGAACGCGGCCCGCACGGTGATGACATCTGCCGGCACCCGTCTACGCAACTCGGCGAGCATGGCCCCGTCAGGATCGGTCGCGGTGACCGTCACCCCTCGTTCGGCGAACAGCCGGGTGGCCTTGCCGGTCCCCGCACCGATTTCCAGGGCGGTCCGTACCGGCCGACCCGCGTACGTCAGGACCAGGTCGCCGAGCGCCGCAGGGTACCCGGGCCGGAACCGCTCGTACGCCTCCGCCACCGCTCCGAAGCTCCGTGCGCGACCAGACACGCCGAGCATCCTGACACGAGCCGCGTCGTCGACGCGCCCCCTTTAGGGCGCCCCACCAGGCGGCCGACCAGACCGGTTCGCGGTACGGCGGGAGGCGCGAAACGACCATGGGAGCGCAGCGGGAACTGCCTAACCGTGAGCGGCATGTCGCGCATGCGCGGAGCCCTGCTACGGCGGGTCGGCCATGTGTGGGAGCGGGGGTGGTTCAACCTCGTCCAGGTGGCGGCTGTCGCCTTCGACCTCTTCCCAACCTCGATGTCGCTTTGATTTCGCGCCACCGCGCGTATCGACAGCGGCTCCTTTGATCGGGCCTCTGCTCGCCGGGTGGCACCGAACTGCTCTCGCTTTGCGTGTGCGGAAGGCGCCGTGTCCGCTGTGTGTTTCGGCCGGTCCATGAGAACCTGAATGTTTGTGTGATCACACAACTACCTATAGTGATCTTGGCTGGAGGCATGTGTGGCCCAGATGTCGCTGTTCCGTTCCAGTGAGACCGGCCCCGATCCGAAGCCCGGAGATAACCGCACAGTCCGGCTGCAACTTCTGATCACCGTCAAGGCTGCTCCGAATCCGTCCGAGAAGTACGGAGAAACTGTCTGTGTGGCCGGGCTGCGGACGGACATGCTCAGGCCGAAGTGGGTGCGTCTCTACCCGATCAACTTCCGACATCTGGACAGCGACGAGGCGTTCAAGAAGTACGACATCATCTCCGTCGATGCCAAGCCGGCACGGCAGGATCAGCGGCGCGAGAGTTGGAAGCCGCTGATGGATTCCATTGAGAAGGCGCGCCACCTTGACGGTTGGAGATCCCGGCAGTTGGCAGGATGTCCGCGTGCTCCGCGCAGATCACCGCCTCCACCCCGGCAGGCGTCCGGGACGCATGCGTTGATGTCGTCCTCGGCGAGGATGCCCTCCAAGATGGCCGGAGCTGCAAGCAGGTCCGTTCGTGGTGATGGCGATAGGCCATTCCGCCTGCCGTCGATCCGAGCGAGCCGAACAGGTCACAGCCCGACCGGCCAGCATCCGTACGAGCTGTCAGCCGTCTTGGAGTGGCGGGCAGGGCGAGTCGACGGCATGCGGATGGCAGGAGTTGGGGTGGTGAGGGTGCTGCAACACCAGTTAGGCTGCCAGTTCCCTACTCCGGCTAGAGCAAGCAGGAAACGTGGTGTCGTCGTGGGTGACTATCCGCTGACCCAACTCGGGACCACCGAGTTTGAGCACATGAGTCAGTCGCTGCTCGCAGCCCTAGCAGGCCCGTCCAATGTAAAGGTGTACGGCGTTGGACGTGACGGCGGCCGAGAGTTGACCACGACCGCCTTGTTCGAGATAGAAGAGGGCCTTCAGTGGAGCGGATATACAGTCGCTCAGGCGAAGTTTCGGGCCCGGCCAGGAACTGCGGAAGCTAATGCAACCTGGCTCAGGAGCCAGATTCGAGCTGAGTTGCAGGATTGGACAAGCCCGAAGAAAAACCGCCAGCCTAAGCCGGACAATCTTCTATTCATAAGTAACGTTCCGCTGTCGGCTGTGCCCGGCCACGGCTTGGACGCCGTCGAAGACGTATTCGACGAATTCGCGGACCAACTGCCGCTTAAAGCCTACGCGATTTGGCACTATGACCACGTGTGTCGGCTCCTAGACGGTCAGGCCGGAGTTCGGGCTGCCTATGCTGGGCTGCTTACTTCGGGGGACGTGCTGACTCAACTGCGACAGACGTTGATCGGCGAGTCGGTCGACATAGGTGAGGTTCTGCATCGACACGCTGCGAAGGAACTTGTTGCCGAGCAATGGATCCGCCTCGGCGAATCTGGTTCTCGCAGGAATGAGAAGCTGCAAATCGGGCAAGTTGGAATTGATCTAAAAGCACTGCCGACGGCAGCCAATGAGGCGCCTTCTAAGCACCGGGCAGTCAATGTTCTCGAACATGTGATCGCGATTGGGGATCATGTGCTGCGGCCTAGTATATACGAGGGTTCGGAGCCGCACTGTGTATTGGTTGGCGGGCCAGGCCAGGGCAAGACTACGGTCGGCCAGTTGCTGTGTCAGATATACCGCGCCAATTTGATTAGCGACCTTGGTGCGATCGGAGCGCAGGCTGCGGCAGTGGTCGCCACCTTGCGCCAGCATCTTGGCGACAGTGGGCTTCCCGGGCCCGTCAACAAACGGTGGCCGCTGCGACTCGATCTGAGCAAGTACGCGGACGTCCTTGGCGGATCCCCCACCACCTCCATACTGCGACATCTTGCAATCCAAATCAGCGACCGGGGCGCGGAGACCGTAACGGCGGGACAGCTTAAGACCTGGCTCAGTTCGTGGCCCTGGCTGCTCGTCCTCGACGGCTTTGATGAGGTTGCGGCTCCGCAGGTCCGTGAGGCGATGATCGACCGGATCGCCGACTTTTTCATCGATGCGGCCAGTGTCGACGCCGACCTGATGGTCATTGCTACGACTCGGCCCCAGGGCTACAGCGCTGAGTTTAGCCCCGACCGGTATCAGCACCTGCACCTGATGCAGTTGACCAGCGAGCAGGCAGAGGCTTTCGCCCGAAAACTGGCCGATGTGCGCCTCGCCGACGACCCGGATGCGCACGCAAACGTGTTGGCCCGAATCAGTGAGGCGGCCGAGGATCCACTAACCGCACGTCTGATGGTCACCCCACTGCAGGTGACCATCATGTCGTTGCTGCTAGAGGGGCGGGCCCGAGTACCTCAAGACCGCTACACATTGTTTGCTGACTACTACCGCACGATCTACAGCAGAGAGGTCGGCAAGAACACAGCTACTGCCCGTCTGCTGGATCAGCACCGCCGGACTGTTGACCAACTGCATGAGCAGGTCGGACTGCGTTTGCAGATTCAGGCCGAAGATACCCATAAGACTGAGGCTTCCCTGCCAAATTCTGAGTTGCAGGCCTTGGCGAGACAGATCCTCGACAAGGAGGATCACCCGAGGGATGAGGCTCGAAGGCTAGCTGAAAAAATTGCTGGCGCCGCGACAACTCGGCTCGTGCTGCTGGTTGCCAAGAATACCGACGACGTCGGATTCGATGTGCGCAGCTTGCAGGAGTTGATGGCGGCGCGTGCGGTGACCACCGGTCCAGATGAGAGGATCATGGCCAGGCTGCGAGCAATAGCGCTCTCATCGCACTGGCGCAACACCTTCCTCCTTGCTGCGGGAAGGCTCGCCAATGATCGCGATCATCTTATCGATGAAATTTTAAACATGGTCGAGGATATCGACTCTGGCAGCTACCTGGCGATTTACTTGCATCCAGCCGCCGGGCTTGCCCTGGATTTGCTAGAGGACAAGTTTGCCGCACCGTCACCCAGGGTCGAAATGAAGCTTATTCGAACCGCTGTCGGTGTTATGCAACGCCCGCCTTCTATGGATTTGGTTTATGCAGCCGAGAGCATGCAGCGGGCCACCATCACCGGCTCGGCCATGCTTAGCCCGTTCGTCGCCGATGTCGCCAAGGCCAGCCTGGCGGCTGACCCACCTCAGCGCATCACCACAGCGATCATGATGCGTGTGTGGGCCCAGGGAACCGGGGCGTTGGCCGCTCTCGGCCGACAGCGTGTGCAGGGTGGGCTTTCCGAACTCGGATCGAATTTTGCTGAGGCCCTTCGGGATCACTACGGCACCAAGTGGGCGCTAGGGCGCATCAACGACTCTCTGATGAAGTCCGAGCGCGCCGGCGCCGGCGGGGCGAGCAGGATGCGCTCCACACTTGCCGATTATATTCGGGCGGGTGGCAATGGCGAACATTGTCCTGACGCCTTCGTCCAGGAGGACCGGAAAGCGTGGGACGATTTCTTAATAGTGCTCGACGGGATCCGAGTAGACGAGGTTGGCGCAAATGCAATGCCCGCCGTCGCGGAGTTTAAATTCCGGTCCGAGCCTGTCGATCGAGTCCTTGCCCGGCCGGCGGTGTCAGATTACCTTGCGAAACGGTTGCTTTCCCTCAACCCGGACACGTGGGCCGTGGCATCTACTGTGGCCGAGATAATCAAGCTCACTCTGCAAGTCCGCCCGGTCAGTGATGCTCTCCGCCTCTAGCCAACTCGGCCAGGGTGTTCGTTGCGTGCGCGCCGGGTCGAAAGCCAGTGAGTAGGTGGCCGGCAGCCCGGCGAGGGCTCTGGTTTAAATGGTGAGAATGGCAGAAACCCCAGCCACGTGGGGTTTCTGCCATTGCGGCCATTTAGACCAGCGGGGCTACGCGGGTCTGCGGTCTGCCCTCGCGGTCAGGGCGTGGATGGTGCCGGTGGCCTGGTGTACGTCCGGGTGGACGAGGAAGGCCGGCGAGGGTGGCCGTCCGGCGCCGGCCCGGGCGGGTGGGTCGAGTTGGCGCACGTACCCGTGGATTTCCAGCAGTGACAGCACGGGGTCGAGGTCGGCGGCGGTGGGGATCTGGCTGCGGACGGCCCGGTACAGCTCCTTTTTGGTGAAGGTGGTGGAGCCGGTGCGTTCGATCCAGGCGAGCACGAGTCGGGCGTATCGGGTGCTCTTGTCGGTCCCCATGTCGTCGAACGCGGCCAGGGCGTGAGCGGCGAAGTATTCGCCGAGCAGCGCGGCCCGTTCCACAGTCTCAGCCGTGACCGGCGTGCCCCAGCCGTCGCGCAGGTGTCCGGCGAGGTGGATCAGCCCGGCGAGGCGGACCACTGCGCCGGTGTACTTGCTGCCCCAATCCACGACGTGTCCCCATGCTCCGCCGGGGGCGAGGCGTGGCTCAACGGCCCGTTCGATGTCCAACACCCGTTCGTTGGCTTCCGGGGTGAGCGGGAGCACGGCCGGGTCGGTCCATTCGGCAAGGCTGGCGACCAGGGCGCCGAGGTTGGCGGCGTAGGCGGTGGCGATGGGTTCAGGTACCGGGTCGGCACCGATTTTCCGGCGGCCGACGGTGTTCTCGGGAAGGCTGAACAGGATTCGGGCCAGCAGTCCCTTGCCTCGGAAGCCGGGCATGTCGGCGAGGTCGCGCAGCACGTCGGGCTGTACGGCCAGGCCGAGGGTGAGCGCGGGGTGCTCGACGTGTTCGGGGGCGCGGGAACGGCGGTTGACCCGCAACATGTCCCCGGCGTGGCCTTTCAAGAGCACTTCCAGGTTGGGGGTGCCGGAGTAGCGGCCGGCGATGGTGGCGAAGATCCCGCCTTCCGGGGAGAGCACGGCGAGGCGTCCGCCCTGCTCGGCGAGCAGGGACGCGGCTTCCTCGCTGGTGACGTCGTCGGCGACCAGTTGCGGCAGGACGGGCACGGTCACGGCGTCGGCGCTCATCGCGGCAGCGGTCGCTTCGGCAAGCAGAGTGTCCCGGCCGGACGCATCGGCGTTCGCGGCGGCGATAGCGGCTTTCTCCTGGACCTGCCGCCGCAGAAGCGCAACGTCTCGCTAACTGGCCGGCTGTCGCGGATAGAGCACCTGCTGAGCCAGTCGCCGTGGGGCCACGACGCGGACGCGCGCCAGCTTGCCGAGCGCATCTCGGCGTGGCTGTCGGAAACCTCAGCCCGTCCGCTTACCTGACCGATGCCAGGCGGCCAACACCTGCTCTTCCTTGTCCTGGCTGATGCCGATCTCGGCGGCACGATCGTGGTTGCTGGCCTCGCCGCTCTCCACCATCCAGCGCCAGGTGTCTCGGACGGTCAGGGAGAGCGGCCGGCAGCGTAGGCCGGCTGTCTGTGCCCTGGTCGTGTCGACGCGCCACACGCCGTCGAACGTGCGCCAGAGGGGCAACTCGGACCACGGCCGGACGCCTTGGCTGAGCAAGACCTCATCTGGCACCCAGTCGAAAGAGGCGTCGGCCTGGGTCGCGTGGGCGCAGTCCGCCAGTAGTTCGCCGAAGGCGGCGCTGTCCACCGGGGCACAGACGTTGAACGCGCCGGAGGAACCTTCGGTGATGGTGTGGAGTGCGAACGCGGCCAGGTCGCGTACATCCACGGGCTGAATGGTGCGGTCGGGGGAGCCGGGGGCTAGAACGTTCCCACCAGCAGCCACGCGGCGCAGCCACCACGGCAGGCGGCCGACGTACTCACGCGGGCCGAGCACGACACCGGGGCGCAGGATCGTGGTCCGGTCCGCTCCGAACGTGGTGACGGCCGCTGCCTCGCAGCCGGCTTTCTGGTAGCCGTACTGGGTCGGCCCGTCTTCAGTGTCGGTGCCGTAGTCCGGGCCGGCGTCAGGCGGGCAGTAGAGCACCTCGGACTGCTCGCTGAGCGGCTTCAGCGGCCAGTCCCGGTAGACGCTGACCGTCGACATGAAGACGTAGCGCTCGGCGACGGGAGCGAGCGCGCGAGCCACGTCGAGAACGTTCCTAGGCACGTAGCCCGAGGTGTCGACCACGGCGTCCCAAGGGCCAGCAGCGGCGAGGGCGGTGACGTCTTCAGGGCGGGTCCGGTCGCCCCGGGTGGGCCGCACTGCTTCTAGGAAGGGATCTGAGGTGCCCCGGTTGAACGTCGTCACCTCCCAGCCAGAGGCGATAGCAGCCGTTACGACCGCGTGGCCTACGAACCAGGTCCCGCCGAGCACTAGCAAACGCATAGGCACATCATGCCGATATAGCGATCAGGTGCCGAATCGACCTACCTCCCTGGTTAAGACAGCCTGCAGCGAGTCTCGCTTGCAGACCCCGTCCTGCCGGCGGCTGTCGGGCTTCAGCAACTAGGGCTCCGTCGCGCTGTTTGGACGGGGTTGCAGCTTCGCCTAGGCATTCAGGGTGTGGTCAGGAGCGAGCTAGAGCATCACTCAGCGGGCCGCTAATATAATCCTTGACCAGGTGCAGAAACTCGCGAAGCTGTCTGTGTCTTCGCAATAGCTTGGCGTTGAAGGGATCGAATCAGACAAGGTGTTTTATCTCCACCTTGCCGAAGTGGTCTGCGAAGTATTCGGCAACAAGTCGACGGTGGCAATTTTGCGGCTGCTCCTCGCTGCAAAGGAAACAGTCGCCATCGCGCAGCTCGTTGGCCCAGCTCACTTCTACGTGTCTTCCTTGGATTAACTCTACGAAGCGGGCTTCATATTCGCCCCAGATGCTCGCGCCCTTCTTGTATGCATCTAGCATGTCCTGGGTAGGCGCAAGATCTAAAGCGTGAGTATAGCGAATTGATCCGATTTCCCTGAGGAAGTATTCCAGATCGTGCCTCTTGGCAAACCCGGCCAACTGGGAGACATTATTCAGTCGGACATCGACTACCCGCTTAACCTGCGCACTTCGTAACGTTTCGAAGAACTGCGAAGCGGACTTTCGCGTAAAGCCGATAGTGTAGATTTTCACGACGGGATGCTTTCCTGGAGCTCGGCACGCGGTGCCACATAGGCTATGCGCTCCTCTTGTCGCTGGTAGGCCTCTTTCAGTATCTCATCTCTGGTCCTGAACATCTCTGGTTGGTGGAGGCCCGTAATGCGCAAAAGTCGTTCCTCCGTATCGCGGTGCGATTCAAGCATGCCGTCGGGATGAATGTGCGCTATCTCTACGCCGTATTCGGCTAAGTATCTGCTGACCAGGATGGTGCGGTGACAACTTAGTGGTTCCCCTTCGGTGCACATTATTGCAACTGGCATGCGTTCGCCGCCCTCCCGCAGGCGCTTGAGCCCTTCGCGAAAGAGGTCCGTCTCTGCAATTCGTTCGTAGCGAACTCGGCCATGCTGATCCCTGACAGATGGCCCGACGCCGCGTCCGCCAAGCTCATGTCCAAGAAAAGCATAGGAAATGTTAGCGTCCTTGAGTGAAGATCTAAACGCTTCTCGATTGAAGTGAGGCTGGTGCCGGCTGTAGGGAGTTGAGCGAACGTCGGCTATGGCTGATATCCGTGCAACCCTTAAGAGATTAACGAAACTATTCAGTGAGTGTGTGGAGTGTCCAACTGTGAAAATTTGTAAGCTCTGTGCAGGCATTCTAGGCTCCAATAATTGCAGCGACGAGTTTGTGGCAACGTTCATCGACGTATGGCTCGCCAAGGCTGACCGTCAAGTAGCTAGCGCCGAGTTCGTATTCACCGTCTGGTCGAGGTAGGTACTCGTCTTCTATAGCTGGGTCTGTGACCCAAATATTATACCGTACGCCGCCAAAATAAAAGTCTGCTTGGACTCGCCGTTTCGGGTTGCCGAAAGATCCGCCGGTTGTATAGACACGCAGCTTCAGGCCGCCTCTCAGGAGTATTAGCTTTAGGGAGCCACCTGCAGCGTCGGTTTCTTCGGCTGGTATGCAATCATTTAGGCCGTTACGCGTGTGCCAACCGTTCTTCCAGAGCGAACCGGAAGTGTCAGCCAGCACCGCGAGCTCCCTGGGGGCAAAGTTTCCAACCTTCGCCCAGTAGAAATTATGATCGAGTACCCAATTCTCCTGTTGGTGCCCTCTCGGTTGCGGAGAAAGTAGTGGGATGGCGATAACGTCTAAGACTTGAGGTTCGCTGCCATCCTTGTATCGCCGCTCACTTTCTGCTACTGCCTGGTGAGGTCGGCTGCTTATGGGCCGGATCCATCCTCTAGCTCTCGCTCCATCTAGCTCGAGCCCGGCTATACATCGCCCCTGCGGTTTGCGAGAATTTGCAAGGCATAAGATTCGCTTGACCGCCGTCAACTTGGCTCCCATAGATCAATGAGCGGATAGAGCGATGGACGTGCCAAGTCTGCCCTACTTGATGTCGCTGGGGTACCGACGGACCGTCCCTCTTGTGCTCCCTATAGCAACCTGTTCGAGTCGCAGTTCAGGGTGAATCCGCAGCTCATGCATACGTGACGGTCGCTCGACGACCGCGGGAGACGTTGACCAACCCTTCTGCTGTCAGAAGGACGACAGCCCGGTGAGCGGTGCCGACGGAGACGCCATAAGCTGCCGCTAGTTCAGCAACCGCCGGAAGCTGATCACCGGGCCGCAGCATCGCGGTCGCGATTTGCTCGCGAAGCTCTGCCGCTATTGCTCGGTACGGGCTGCTTTCCGCCGTTCGCAGTGTGGGTGCGGCCGGACGCGGCGGCATCCGAGCGGCTAGCGTCCCAGCCGCACGCTGGTCCGACTCTGACAGCCAGGCGGCGTAGACCCTGAGCGTCGTTGTCCCGCCACCGCCATGACCAAGTCGGCCGGCAACGGTCCGCACGTCAACACCCGCGTTGATTAGCTCGGTAGCCGAGTAGTGGCGCAGCGCGTGAATGTGGCTGTCGATGCCGAGCCGAGTGGCGAGCCGGCCGTACCGCTGGGTAATGGTGTCGGGGCGGTAGCCACGGCTGTTGTCCGGCTCGGGGGAGAAGACGTAGTCAGCGAGATCATTGTCCGCGTCGAGCTGGGCCAGGCGGTCAAGGTACCGGCCGTGCAGCTCCCGCAGCACTTCGATCGTCTCCGGGTCGAGCGCTACCCGCCGCTGCTGGTGCGTCTTGGTGTCCTTCTCCCGCAGCTCACCATCTTCGTCCAGGTAGGAGCTGCGCCGCAGCGTCAGCACGCCGGCGGTCAGGTCGAGATGCTGCCAGCGCAGCGCGCACAGCTCGCCGCGCCGGGCGCCGGTCGTCATGGCGAGCCAGACCAGCGCACCCCAGTCCGGATCGCGCCATGCCTCGTTGATGATGCGCGCCGCGTCAGCTGAATTCGGCGGCTGCGGATCAGGATGCGGCGGCGCGGGTGGCTCGGCCTGCCCGGCGGGGTTGACGGCGATCCAACGCCACCGGACGGCCCGGCTCAGTGCACCACTCAGGATCCAGTGGATCTGTCGCACTGACGAGGCGCTGAGCGGCTTGCAGACGTGCGGCCGGCACTTCGTCGTGCAGGTGTGCTCACCCTCTACGCGGTGCTTCACGAACGCCTTGCCGCCGCACCAGTCCCGGCAGCGGCGCAGGCTCGCGTAGAACGACTCCAACGTCTCAGCGTCGAGTCGGCCGACCGGCAGCTTGCCGAGCACCGGCCGTACGTGCTTGTTCAGCTTGTTCACGTACCCCATGCGGGTGGTCGGCTCGATGTCCACCACTTCAAGCCAGCGGTCGAGTAGCTGGTTCAGGGTGGCGCGGGTGCGCGGACTGCGCTTCTCGTCGACCTGGTTGAGGAAGCGGGTCCGTACTTTCTCCGCCTCTCGCTCGGCGGTCCGACCGGCCGGGATCGTCTCGGTGAGGTAGTGCCGCTTGCCGGTGAGCGGGTCGACGCCCGCGTAGACCCTCACGCGGAGTGATCCGCTGGGGAGCTTCATGATCTCGCCGCGCTGCCGCTTCACGCCTGCCACGAGGCTGACCCTAGCTCGATGGCTCCACGAATAGCTCCATGCGAGCCGGTCGGTTGGAAGAAGTGCCTGTGCGCCCGGCAGGATTCGAACCTGCGGCCTTGGGATTAGAAGTCCCCTGCTCTATCCGCTGAGCTACGGGCGCGCGGTGTTTCGCGTCAGCAGGGTACCGCCGCCCGACGCGGCGTGGGCCGCACGGGGGGATGCCAGGCTGGCCAGCACATACTAGGTTTTCATGGGTGCAGGTGACGAGCACCCGCTTTCTTCCGCTCCTGGTGTCCGTGGAGGACGAGCAGGTCGGCCCCGACCACCTGCTCGACGACTTCGCGGACTCGCTCCGGGTGGCGTACTCCTTCGGGCCGCCCTATGGCGAGCGGCTGGTCACCTGGGCCGACCTCGACGCGCTCCGGGTGAACCGGCGGGCGCTGCGCCGGGCCGCCCTGGACAACCTTGACGCGGCGCTGGACGGGCTACGGGTGCACGGTCAACCACCTGCGCTGATGCTTTCCTTCGCCGGCCTGGAGTGCAGTGTGCTGCTGGTCGACGAGTTCTGGGCGGACCTGCGGCAGTCGGTGCCGGGTGAGCTGGTGGTGGGCGTACCGGCCCGGGACGTGGTGATCGTGACCAGCAGCCGTTCCGTGCCGGGGCTGGAAAAGGTGCGCCGCGCGGTCGACCGGGTGTTCTTCGCCGGTGGGGCGCACCTGCTCAGCCGGGATCTGCTGATCTGGCGGGACGGGGTGTGGCTGCCGTTCACCCCGGGCGGACCGGAGGAACCCGGCCCGCCACCCGGCCCACCGTCCGGACCGTCGGCGCCGCCGGGGCCCGGCCCGGGAAGCGGTGAGCTGCCGGTACCGCCCGGACCGGTCAACCGGCCGGTACCGCCGCCGGGTGCTCCGCCGGGCCGTCCGGACCGGGAGTCGTACCCCGAGCGGCGGGCACCCTGGCCGGGGGAGGGGCGTCAGCCCCGGCCGGGGCCCGGACCCCGATAGGCCGGTCGGGAAGCAGGAACGCGTCGGCCCAGCGGCCCAGTTCGGTGAGTACCTTCTCGCGTACGACCGGGCCGGAGAGGGTCAGGTCGTGCATCCCGCCGTCGAAACGGGCCAGGGTGACGTGGTGCCCGAGGCGGGGAGCCCAGCGGACCATGTGCTCCACGTCGAGTACGGCGTCGGCCAGGGCCGCCGAGTCGTGCCATCTCGTGCCCCGGAAGGTGCGGGTGGAGCAGGCGAGCAGCACCGGTACCGGGATCGCCAGACCGGCACGGAGCTGCTGCTGGGCCCGGCGGATCGCGGCCAGCCAGCCGGCGCGTACCGGGAACCCGCCGAGCGGCTTCCAGGCCAGGTCGTAGGTCCACTCGCCGTGGTGCTCGGCGTGCAGGCTCTGGCCGTACACCGGACGGAGCCCGAGCGGCACGATCCGGTAGGGGGACCGGCCGCCCAGCCGGGAGACGGCGGCGGCGAGCGGCCGACGGACGAACCAGGGTGCGTTGAAGTCGAAGAACGGGCTGTTCAGGAAGAGGCCGTCGACGATGCCCGCATCGCGTCGGGCGTGTGCCCAGAGCGAGGTGATCAGACCGCCGGTCGAGTGGCCGGTGACCAGCAGGGTGCGGTTGCCGTCCCCGCCCCGGATGATCTCCGCTGCCGCGTCCAGCTCGGGGAAGTAGTCGCTCAGGTCGCGGCAGAAGTTCGGGGTCTGGTGGGGCAGCAGACTGCGACCGTACTTGCGCAGGTCGAGGGCGTAGAAGTCCCACCCGCGTGCGGTGAAATAGTCCGCCACGTGGGTCTGGAAGAAGTAGTCGACGAAGCCGTGCACGTGCAGCACGGCCCGTCCGGTCGGGCGCTCGGCGCGGCGCCGGACCAGGGTCGCCACCACCGGCCCCTCGTCGTCGGTGCCCAGGTCGATCGTGTGCCGCTCGTACGGCGCTCCCAGCACGTCCGGTTCCATGTCAGCCGACGGTACGCCGGAAAGCTACCGGACGGTAGGTGGGGCGGTGCATAGCACATCGTGACGTGATCAGGTTCTTTTCCACAGGCGGTTCCGTTGTCCACAGGTACGCGACGGTGGGTCGACCGGGGCGCTGCCGAGGGGCACGCTCGGCGGCGAGTCGACTCGGACGATGCAAACCCAGGAACCCCGTGGAGGGATCGTGTTCGATACCTACGTAACGGTCGTCGGTAACGTCCTGACGGCGCCGGAGTGGCGGCGGACCACCCAGAGCAACACCCTGGTGGCCAACTTCAAGGTCGCCTCGACGGCCCGCCGGCTGGACCGGGACAGTGGTCGTTGGGTCGACGGCAACAGCCTGCGGGTACGGGTGAACTGCTGGCGGAAGCTGGCCGAGGGGGTGGCCTCCTCGGTGATGGTCGGTGACCCGGTGGTCGTGGTCGGCCGCCTCTACACCCGGGACTGGATCGACGACGCCGGCAACCACCGGACGCTCTACGAGCTGGAGGCGGTGGCCGTCGGCCACGACCTGTCCCGGGGGCGGGGACGCTTCCTGCGCAACCGGCCGACCCTGGCGACGAGCACGGTGGAGGACGCCGCCGCAGAGAGCCGGGTGCACGGTGAGCCGACCGAACCGGTACCCGACGACCAGGTGCCGACCGTTCCGCAGGCCGGCCCGGTCGACGACGGGTTCGAGCCACCGGAGCTGCGGTTCACCCCGCCGGCCGGGCCGGGGGTCGGCGACGGCACCACCGGGTACGCCCCGGGGCGCGGTCCGGGGCCGGCCTTCGGGTACCCGTTGGGTGCCGGCCCGGACCGGGCGGGCACTGCCGGATCGGCGGGCGCCCCGGTGCGGTCCGGTGCGGTCCTGACCGACGACGAGTTGGCCGAGTTCCTCGGCCATGCCGACCCGGCCGATCCACTCGACCGTATCGATCACGCCGACCCGGCCGATCCGCTGGAGCCGGCCGATCCGGCCGATCCGGCCGATCTGCTCGCCCCGCTGGAGTCGTCCGAGCACGCCGACCCGGTCGCCCCGCTGGACCTGGCGGAACCGGCGGACGGGCCGGTGGCCGGGGACGGGGCGGAGCCGGCGCGTCCCGCCAGCCGGGTCCGGCGTGGGCGGAGTCGGGTTCCGGCCCCGGTCTGACGGTCGACCCGGTCTGACGGTCGGCTCGGTCTGACGGTCGACCCGTGGTGCCGGGTGGGGGAACCCGCCCGGCACCAGCACCAGCCCGGTACTCAGTCGACCAGTTGTTCCGGGTCGAGCGGCGCGGCCGGCGCATCTGGCCCGGTGGTCCGCAGGTGCTTGTTGCTGCCCGGCTCGGTGCGCGTCTTCGCGTCGTTGAGCTGCCGGCGCAGGTCGTTGCGGACGTCGTTCAGCGCGTCGTGCAGCGCCTCCTCGGCGGAGGTGGCGACGATCCGGGGCTGACCGGGGATGTGGCACTCCAGGGTCACCTTCTGGCCCCGGGCGGCCCGGTCCTTCACCATCAGCTCAAGGTCCGTGCCGTCCGCCGGGAAGGCAGCCAACCGGGCGTCCAGCGGTGCGAACTGCTCGACGATCCAGTTCCGGTCGTTCTGCGAGAAGCCGGCGCCGAGGCGCAGGCAGTCGGCGACGGTCGCCGGGTTGGCGTGCGCGCTCATGCCGTCACCTCACGGGTGGTCCGGACCTGATCCTGGCTGCGGGCGACGCGGTAACTGTTCACCATGTTCTGACCTTTCGGCTCGGTGTCTGTTCCGTACCCAGCCGGTGGTGATCTCGAACCAATCAGAGATCAGGACGGTGCCGGCCACCGGCTGACGGGCGTGCCGGCCACGACAGGAGAGGCGGTGCCGGCCATCGGCTACCGGCCGGCGGGGGCGGACGGTGCCGGCCACTAGTGCGCTGACCAAGAACGTTCACCGGGTGTGAGCGTCAGGCGGCCTTGGCTCGCGGCCGGCCCCATCGTTGTCGGCGTTCGCTGCGGATGCGGGCTCGTTCCCGTCGTTGGGCGGCGAGGATGTCGGGGTGGCGGGCGTTGGCGTTGCGCCAACGCAGGTACTGCTGCAGCTCACGGGCCAGGACGGTGTGGTTGGGGTAGTTGGAGTTGGCCAGGGTGAACGCGCGTAGCGGCCCGAACTGGGCCTCGATCGGGTTGGCCCAGGACGCCTGGGTGGGGGTGAAGCAAAGCTCGACCTTGTTGCGGGCAGCCCACGCCCGGATTGCTGGGGTCTTGTTCGCCGACAGGTTGTCCAGGATCACGTAGATCGGGGCGCCGTCCGGGCGGGCGGCGCGGATCGACTTGAGCGCGGTCAGGCTGTGGTCGCCGCCTTTGCGGTGGCGCATCACGCCCCAGAGCTGGTCGTCGCCGAGGCTGTAGCAGCCGTGGAAGTAGCGGATGCCATGCGTACGCGTGTAGGTCGCCGGCAGCCGGTCCGGTCTGCGGGCCGGCGCCCAGCCGCTGCCGTGGTGCGGGCGGATCGACAGCGGGCCGAACTGGTCGAAGGCGAAACACCGGTCCGGGAACCGGCTGGTCACCTCCTCGATGCGGTCGAGCTTGGCGTCCTTGTCCGGGTCGCGGGACTCCTTCCAGGTGCGGGTGCGCTGGAAGGAGACGTCGTTGTGGCGCAGGATCTGCCGTAGCCGTTCCCGACCGATGGCCACTCGCCTGACCCGGTTGGTGGCCAGGTAGTCGGCGAGCTTGCGGATACTCCAATGCGTGAAGGGGCGACCCAGGCTCTTCGGTCGGGTCGTGGCCGTCGCGACGATGAACAGCTGGTCATCATCGGTGATCAGGCGGGGACGGCCTCCCGCCCACTGAGGGTCCAACGCGCGTAGTCCGATCTCGTTGAACCGGTGGATCACGTCCCGGACAGTGTCCTCGTGCGCGGCGACCAGGCGGGCGATCGCCGGCACCGGGGTACCCGACGCCGACGCCATGATGATCAAGGCTCGGCGGACCCGGATCGACTCGTGCTTGCCACGCCGCACGATCTGCTGCAGCCGGCGGCCCTCCTCATCGCTCAACCGCCGCGCCCTCACCGGCTCGGCCATCCCGACACCTCACTCCCGACAGCGATCACGATCGCCATCGAGCCTGAAACCCACCCGGCCCGACGCGGTGCACCCCACCCGGCGTGTCACCAACCCGGTGAACGTTCTTGGTCAGCGCACTAGACGAGTAAGTCCGAAGTCGGGTCAGTGGTCGTAGGCGATCAGGGACCTGGTCACGGGTTGGCCGGTGGCGCGGTTGTGCCAGATCGCGGCGGTCATGGCGAGGATTCGCTGCGCGACTCGGGC
>NZ_WVUH01000132.1 GCF_017614955.1 Micromonospora echinofusca | reverse complement strand
GGCGGCGGGGTGGCCGGCTGGGGACGGTTCTCCCACTTGGTGGAGAGGGCGACGGTGGTCCGGGTGGAGGCCACGCCGGCGGTCCGGTTCAGCCGGACGATCAGCTGCTCCAGCTCGGCGATGGTGCTGACCCTGGCCTTGAGCAGGAACGACTCGACCCCGGCCATGAAGTAGCAGGACTCGATCTCCGGCATCTGCCGGAACGCCTCCAGGACGTCCTCGGTGTCGCCCCCGGAGTCCTGCACGATGCCGATCAACGCGGTGACCGCGAGCCCGATCGCTTCCGGCTGCACCTCGGCCCGGTAGGCGCGGATGACCCCGCTGGCCTCCAGTTTGCCGACCCGCTCGTGCACGGCGGGCGCGGAGAGACCGACCTGCCGCGCCAGCTCGGCGTAGGAGAGCCGGGCGTTGCCGCGCAGCAGTTCGACGAGACTCAGGTCGATGGCGTCCACAGATTAGAGACCCTAGTGCCCCGGCAGGCGTAACGCGGGACGGGCCACAGCAGTTGCACATCACAAAGGGTAGTCGCTTCGTCACCACAGAAGGCGGGGGATCGAGTCTACTAACTTCCCACTCAGTGCGTTTTTCGCGTTTGCCGGACACGGCCTACTGCCGGTGTTGTAATTGCCGTACGTCCCTCACGACGGCTCTGGGTTCACACCGGCCGGGGGGTGTGATCAGCCGAGGGCTTCGTCGACGCGAGGAGGGGGCTGTGGACACTGGAGATCGTCTGCTGACGCCAGGTGAGGTGGCCGCGTTGTTCCGCGTCGATCCAAAGACCGTGACGAGGTGGGCCGCAGCCGGTCGGATCGGCAGCATCCGGACCCCCGGCGGGCACCGCCGGTTCCGGGAATCGGAAGTGCGCGCACTGCTGGAAGGCGAGGGCATGCTGGACGAGTCGGAGGACGTGGCCAACCGGCCGCGTAACGCCGGCCCGGCTCCGGCAGGCGGCCCCGGCCCGGCCAACGCCGGACTCTACTGACGCCACCCGGCAACGACGGGTCGGTCACCGCCAGTCCGGGACCGACCAACGGCCGGAAGGCCGGGCGCCACCATCGGCGCCGCCGACCTCAGCCACGGTCGGCAGCCAGTTCCCCCGACCACCGCCGGAAGAGCGTGTGCTCCACGCCCAGCGCGTCGAGCACCTTGCCGGCGACGAAGTCGACCAGTTGCTGCGCCGAAGCCGCCGCCCCGGCACCGTAGAACCCGGGGCTCGCGGGGAGCACCACCGCACCGGCGTCGTGCAACGCGATGAGGTGCTCCAGGTGGCTGCGGGTGACCGGCGTCTCGCGCGGTACCACCACCACCGGCCGCCGCTCCTTCAGGTTGACCTCCGCCGACCGTTGCAGCAGGTCCTTGGAGAGGCCGATCGCGATCCCGGCGCAGGCCGCCGTACTCGCCGGCACGACCGCCATCCCCCGCACCCGGTACGACCCGCTGCTCGGCCCGGCCGCCAGGTCACCGGCGGGCCAGTACCGGACGTCCGCCCCGTCGAGGTCCCGCCCCAACCAGCCGGCCAGGTCACCGGCCCAGTGCGCGTCCCGGAACGGCCGCCCGGTCTCGTCCAGGATCGTCAACCGGGCGGCCCGGGACACCACCAGGTCCACGGCGGCACCCGCATCCAGCAGTCCTCTGATCACCGCCGCCGCGTACGGCGTACCCGATGCTCCTGAAACCCCGACCACCCACGGCTCGCGCATGCCGTCTAGCGTGCCTGGTCGCGGCCGGTGCCGGGCCGGCACCCCCGACTCCAGGGTGCCCGGTCACCGGCGGAGCCGCCCCCGGGGGTGCGGGCCGCGTCGACGGACGGCATCGTAGGAGCGACCGGCCACCGGCGGCCCGGTCGATCGGCCGGGCGAGGGAGGCTCCGTTGACCGGTGAGGCGGCATGGTCGCTCCGCGCGGCCTGTCCCATCCCGCCCCGGATCTCACCGCACACCGAAGACGTGCACCGGTGGTGGTGTGGCTGGCTGGACCGGTTCGGCCTGCCCCTGGACGCGGCGGCCCGGGACCGCCTCACCGCTGCCGGCTTCGCCCGCTACGCGGGTCGGCTCCATCCGACCGCCACTCCCGCCGACCTGCGTACCGTCACCGCCCTTTTCACCTGGTTCTTCCTGGTGGACGACGCCTGTGAGGCGACTCCGGTCCGGTCCGGCGTCCGGTGGCTGCGGCAGCTCCGCAGCGGCGCCCGGGAGATCCTGCGTCCCGGCCCGTGCAACCGGAACAGCGCGTTCGACGGGCCACTGCGGCAGTTGCTGGTGGCCGCCTGGCGGGAGCCGAAGCGGCGGATGCCGGCGTACTGGCGGACCAGGTTCGCCGACGCGGTGGACGACCACCTGGCCGGCGCGCTGACCGAGATCGGCAACCGGACCGCCGGGCGGGAACCGGGCGTCGAGGAGTACGTCGAACTGCGCCGGGCCACCTCGGCCGCCTACGTGTCGTACCCGCTGGTCGAGTTCACCACCGGACGGCCTCTGCCGGACGCGGTGTACCACCATCCGGCGCTACGGGCGGTCGGGACCGCCGGCAACGACCTGCTCTCCTGGTTCAACGACCTGGTCTCGCTGGACCGGGACCGGGCTGCGGACGGCGGGCACAACCTGGTGCTCGCGATGGCCCGGGAACACCGGGTACCGCTGCACGGGGCGGTGGACCTGGTGGTCCGGCGGTGGGAGGCGCGGATGCGTCAGTTCGTGGACCTGCGCGCTGCGGTGCCGTCGTTCGGTCCGGGGCTGGACGGGGCCGTACGCGCGCATCTCGACGGGGTGGCCGACGCGGTCCGGGGCACCATCGACTGGTCCGTGGAGAGCGCCCGGTACCCGACCGCCCTCCCGGTCCCACCGCCGTGACCGGTCCGGTCAGCCGCGCAGACCGAGCCGGAACACCAGGTCGACCAGCGCGAAGACGAAGAGCGCGATCCCGACGAAACCGTTCGCGGTGAAGAACGCCCGGTTCACCCGGGACAGGTCCGTCGGGCTGACCACCACGTGCTGGTACCCGAAGGCGAGCGCGGTCAGCACCAGACCGATCCAGAACGGCCAGCCGAACCCGACCAGCGCGCCGAACCACACGAAGAGCACGAAGGTCACCACGTGCACCACGGTCGAGACGTGCAGGGCGAAGGCCAGCCCGTACCGGGACGGCACGCTGCGTACCCCGATCTCCCGGTCCACCTCGGCGTCCTGGCAGGCGTAGATCAGGTCGAAGCCGCCGATCCAGAGGCCCACCGCGATGCCGAGCAGCCAGGCCGGCCACGATCCGGCGAACGTGCCGGTCACCGCGAGCCAGGCGCCGACCGGGCCGACCGCCTGGGCCACGGCGAGGATCAGGTGCGGCCAGTCGGTGAACCGCTTGCCGTACGGGTAGACGACCAGCGGCACCACGGCGAGCGGCGCCAGGGCCAGGCAGAGCGGGTTGAGCAGGGCGGCGGCGCCGAGGAAGACGACCAGGGCGACCACCGCGCCGGTCCAGGCCGTCCGCACGCTGACCGCGCCGGTGACCAGTTCCCGTCCGGCGGTACGCGGGTTCCGGGCGTCGATCCGCCGGTCGATGATCCGGTTGGCGGCCATCGCGAAGGTCCGGGCACCCACCATGGCGACGGTGATCAGCAGCAGGTCCAGCCAGCGGACCCGCCCGCCGTGGACCTGCATCGCGGTGAGCGCGGAGAGGTACGCGAACGGCAGCGCGAAGACCGAGTGCTCGATCGCGACCAGCCGCAGGAACGCCTTGACCCGGCCGGGCTGCTCTGCAACGGCGGTCACTGGATGCCGTACTCCTTCCAGCGCTTGTCGACCAGGGCGGTGACCTCCGGCGACATGGTCATCTCCTCCGGCCAGCCCCGGGTGTACCCCTCGGTGGGCAGCTTGCGGGTCGCGTCGATGCCCACCTTGCCGCCCCAGAACTGCTGGTACGAGGCGTGGTCGAGGTGGTCGACCGGCCCTTCGGTGAGCAGCAGGTCCCGGGAGTAGTCGACGTTGCCGAAGGCCCGGAAGGCCACCTCGTTGTAGTCGTGCACGTCGCAGTCCTCATCGACGATCACGATCAGCTTGGTCAGCGACATCAGGTGGGCGCCCCAGATGGCGTTCATCACCTTCTGCGCGTGCTTCGGGTAGCGCTTGCGGATCGACACGATCGCGCAGTTGTGGAACACCCCGGCGGCCGGCAGGTCGTAGTCGACGATGTCCGGGATCAGCAGCTTGAGCAGGGGCTGGAAGATGCGTTCGGTGGCCTTGCCGAGCCCGTGGTCCTCCTGTGGCGGCTTGGACGTGATGATCGAGTGGTACAGCGGGTCCCGCTGCATGGTCATGCACTCGATGTGCAGCACCGGGAACGGCTCGACCGGGGTGTAGAAGCCGGTGTGGTCGCCGAACGGCCCCTCGGGCAGCCGTTCCCCGGGCTCCAGGTAGCCCTCCAGCACGATCTGGGCGTGCGCCGGCACCTGGAGCGGGACGGTGAGACAGTCCACCATCTCCACCCGCTCGCCCCGCAGGAACCCGGCGAAAAGATATTCGTCGATGTCACTGGGCAACGGTGCGCTGGCCGCGTAGCTGACGACCGGGTCGCAGCCGATCGCCACCGCCACCGGCAGCCGTTCGCCCCGCCGTTCCGCGACCGCGTGGTGGGCGGTGGAGTCCTTGTGGATCTGCCAGTGCATGCCGAGCGTGTTGTGCGAGTGCTGCTGGAGCCGGTAGAGGCCCAGGTTGCGTTTGCCGGTCTCCGGGTGCCGGGTGTGGGTCAGCCCGTAGTTGTGGAAGATCCCGCCGTCCCCCGGCCACACCCGCAACCCGGGCAGCCGGTTCAGGTCGACGTCGGCACCCTTGTACACCACCTGCTGGCAGGGCGCGGTCTTCACCTTGCGGGGCGGTACCGACTTGAGCTGCATGACCTTGCCGAGACCCTCGCGGATGCCGGACCAGCCGACCGGCAGTTCCGGCTTGATCAGGGCGCCGATCCGGGCCCCGATCTCGTCCAACGAGTCCACACCGAGTGCCATCGCCATCCGGCGTTCGGTGCCGAACAGGTTGATCGCCACCGGCATCTCACCCCGGGTCGGGCGCTCGAAGAGCAGCGCGGGTCCGCCCGCCCGTACCGTCCGGGTGACGACCTCGCTGATCTCCAGCGTCGGGTCCACCGGCACGCTGACGCGCTTCAACTCACCGGCGCGCTCCAGCGCCGCCAGGAAGTCCTTCAGGTCGGTGTACGGGAAGCCACGAGCTGCCATGCTGCCAGTCTCCCGCACCCCCCAGGGCAGTAAGGAAGGGCCCCCGGTTAACGCTTTCGGTAGAGGAAGGGCCCCTTGTTAACACCTCGCGGCGCCTGACCTGCACCGACTTCCGCGCGTCCGCACCAGGACGGGCCGGCTCCCCTACGATCGCGTGATGTTCCAGCCGACGTACCCGATCCGTACCGCCCGGCTCACCCTGCGCCCGGTCACGACGGACGACCTCGACGACGTGTACGCGTACCAGCGCCGCCCCGACGTCATGCGCTGGATGCTCGGCGGCGGACCGCGTACCCGGGAGCAGTCGCGGGCGTCGGTGGCTGCCATGGCGGGTGAGGACGCGCTGCGCGCGGAGGGTGACTGCCTGACACTGGCCGTGGTCACCGGGACCGGGGTGATCGGGACCGTGGAACTGGTGTGGCGCAGCCGGGCCGACCGGACGGCCGAACTCGGGTACGTCTTCCACCCGGAGCACGGCGGTCGCGGGTTGGCCACGGAGGCCGCCACGGCGCTGCTGGACTGGGGGTTCGACGAGTTCGGGCTGCACCGGGTCTACGGCCGGTGTCACGGCCGCAACGAGGCTTCCGCCCGCCTGATGACCCGGCTGGGCATGCGCCAGGAGGCGCACCACGTCGCGAGTTACCTGTTCCGGGGGGAGTGGGCCGACCAGCTCGTCTTCGCCGTCCTGGCCCGCGAGTGGCGGTCACGGAACCGCGAGTGACGGCCACGGACCGGGTCACGGACCCGACCCCGGTAGCAGGAACCCGGCCACGCCTCCCGAGGACGACACCACCCGGTAGCAGCCACCCGGCGAGCGCCCGCCGAGGACGACACCACCCGGTAGCAGGCACCCGGCCGTGGCCGAATCGACCGCCCTTGTGAAACGCGACCTAGTCCAGGCCGCCGTACGAGTGCAGGCCCTCGAAGAAGATGTTCACGCCGAAGAGGTTCATCAGCATGGTGGCGAACCCGAGCACGGCGATCCAGACCGCCACGTTGCGCTTCACGCTCGGGGTGGCCCGGGCGTGCAGGTAACCGGCGTAGATCACCCAGGAGATGAACGACCAGGTCTCCTTCGGGTCCCAGCCCCACGGGCGGCCCCAGGCGGCCTCGGCCCAGATGGCCCCGGCGATCACCGCGAAGGTGAAGACCGGGAAGGCGAAGGCGTGCAGCCCGAAGGTCAGCCGCTCCAGGGTGGCCGCCTTCGGTACCCGCCGGGCCAGGTCGTACGGGAAGCCGCGCCGCCCCGACTCGTAGCCGTTGCGCATCAGGTACATCACCGCCGGTACGAAACCGAGCAGGAAGATGCCGGAGCTGAACACGACGGTCGACACGTGGATGACGAACCAGTACGAGTTGAGGGCCGGGATCAGCGGGGTGATCTCGACGTAGAGCACCATCTCGGCGAAGGCGAGCAGCAGCACCATCACCAGGGTGAGGAAGAGCCCGAGGTGCCGCAGCGCCGGTCGCTTCGCCAGTACCGCCAACCAGGCGGCGACGCCGATGAACGACACTGTCAACACGTACTCGTACATGTTGCCCCAGGGCATCCGGTCGGCGGCTACGCCCCGGGTGACCAGCGCGCCGAGGTGCAGCAGCGCGGCGAGCGCGGTGAGGCCGACGCCGATCAGCCCGGCCAGCCGGCCCGGGTCACGCCGGACGTCACCGGCCGCCCCGGTGGCCACCGCCGGGCCCACGTCGGACGGGCCGGTCCCGGCGCCGGAGCCGGCCCCGACGGTGGCGAGTTCCCGGGCGGGGGCGGCGACCGTCCGGGGCCGCGTGGCCCGGCCGTTGCCGAGCGCGTACTCGACCGCGTGGCTGATCATGGCGACCAGGTACGCGAGGATCGCGAACGTCACCAGCTGATCGGAGAGTGCGGACATCAGTCGGCCCCTTCTGCCTCTTCGGCCCGGTCACCCGCGTCGCCCGGCCCCTGCCGGCCCTCGACCTCGGTCACCAGTTCGGCGAACTCGGCAGCGAACCCGGGGTACTCGGTGCGGGGCAGGCCACCAGCCTCCACCAAGCTACTACCGCCCGTCGTGGAAGCTGCCGGCGGGTCGGCCGGCAGCCCACCGGCACCGGACGGACCGCCGGTCGTCCCGGCCGGAAGTACCCGGAACCAGACCCGGCGCCGCCGGCCGAAGAGCGAACCCATCAGGCCGATCAGCAGTACCGCACAGCTCACCAGCATCATCGTCGAGCCGGGGTCGTACCGGACGGAGAGCGTGATGTACGGCTCGGTGCCGAGGAACTCCACCGTCGTACCGTCGTCCAGGGTCCACTTTTCGCCGAGCTTCAGCAGCTTCCCCTCGCCGACCTGCTTGAGCTGCCCGTTGCGCACCTGACGCTGGTCGAGTTCGTAGACCGAGCCGGGGATGCCGGCGTCCAGTCCGAGGTTGCCCCGGTACGCGATGAGCAGCACCGCCGGGTTGCGCTCGTCCGGATGCTCGGACCGGGTGAACGGCGGCGCGTCCGGTGCGGTCGGCAGGTACAGCCCCTCGAAGGCGACCTGGAGGTCCGGCTTCCGCTCCCCGGTGGCCGGGTCGACGTTGGCGTCCGGGAAGGCCGCGATCCCCTCGCTGGTCAGCATGCCGTCCTTGGTGAGGAACGGCACGGGGGCGGTCTGCGACTGCCCGAAACGGTCGGTGTACCGGATGATCGGGGCGTACCCGTGGCCGAGCAGGTAGACGTTCGCGCCGTCGAGCCGCAGGGGCGAGTTCACCGAGAATTCTGCCGACCGGGCCGCCCGGCCGAACTCCTCGACGTCGACCTTGGCGTTGTAGTACTCCGGCTGCCCGCTGGGCAGGAACCGGGCCTGGAAGTCGGTGAGGGTCAGGCAGAACCGGGGCAGGTCGGCCTCGTCGACCTGCGGCCCGAGCCGGGCCTCACTGAACTGCTGCCGGTTGTTGCAGAACGCGTTCTCCGCCCCGGCCACCAGCAGCCGGTTGCCGTGCCAGCCGTACCACGAACCGAGCGCCACCCCGACCAGGACGGCGATCAGCGAGAAGTGGAACAGCAGGTTGCCGGTCTCCTTCAGGTACCCCTTCTCGGCGGAGACCTCGTTGCCGGAGACCCGGACCCGCCAGCGGCGCCCGCGCAGCACGGCGGCGATGGTCGCGGCGTCCGCGTCGGGCACGGTGAGCAGCGCGTGCTGCGGGAGCCGGTCCATCCGCTTCGGCGCCGCCGGGGGTACCGCCCGCAGCGCGCGGACGTGGTCCCGCAGGCGCGGCACGATGCAGCCGACCAGGGAGGTGAACAGGAGCAGGTAGATCGCGGAGAACCAGACCGAGCCGAAGACCTCGAACGCGCCGATCCGGTCGAGTACCGGGGCGAGTTCGGGATTCTCCCGGAAGTACCCGTTGACGTCCTCCGGGTTGACCCCGCGCTGCGGCAGCACCGAGCCGGGGATGGCGGCGACCGCGAGCAGGAAGAGCAGGATCAACGCGGTACGCATGCTGGTGAGCTGCCGCCACGAGTTGCGCAGCAGGGCCAGCAGCGGGTTGGGGCGGCGGCGCGGCGGCTGGGGTGGCGCCTGCACCGGATCGTCGACGGCCGTCATCAGATGCTCACCTCGCCCACGCCGAACGTCGTCTGCAACCAGATGACGAAACTCTGCCAACCGCCGGTGACCAGGGCCAGGCCGATCAGGATGAGCAGTGCGCCGCCGAGCCGGGTGACCCAGCGGCTGTTGCGGCGGATCGCCCGGAACACCCCGAGCAGGCGTTGGAAGGCCAACCCGAAGACGACGAAGGGCAACCCGAGCCCCAGGCAGTACGCCACGGCGAGGATCACCGCCCGGTCGGTCTGCCCGCCGACGGTGGCCATCCCGATCACCGCGCCCAGCGTCGGACCGACGCACGGCACCCAGCTCAACGCGAAGACCGCGCCGAAGACCGGGGCGCCGAGCAGCCCGGCCGCCGGCAGCCGGTGGATGCGGAACTCCCGCTGCATGCCGGGGACCAGCCCGAGGAAGGCCAGCCCGAGCACGATGACCAGGACGCCGACGCCGACCTCCAGCACCCGGTCGTAGGTGAGCAGCACCTTGCCGACACCCGCGAAGAGGATCGCGGTGAGGGTGAAGACCACGGTGAACCCGGCGATGAAGAGCAGGGTGCCGGCGAGTACCCGCCCCTTGACGGCGGCGGCGCTGCGGGTCCGGGTGAGGGTCGCCGTCCCGCCCGGGGTGTCGAGCGGGGGCCCGTCCGTCGACGGGGGGCCCTTGCCTGCACCTCGGGCGTCGAGGTCGGCGCCGGCCAGTCCGGTGACGTACGACAGGTAGCCCGGCACCAGCGGCAGGACGCACGGGGAGAGGAAGCTCACCAGCCCGGCGAGGGCCGCCGCGCCGATCGCCAGCAGCAGCGGCCCGCCCTGGGCGAGCTGGCGGAAGGTCTCGCCCATCAGCGGGACCCGTTGGGCGCGGACTGCTCGGCGGCGATCCGCTCGACGATCGGCTGGAGGGCCTCCTGCTTGACCGCCGCCCGGATCACCACCGCGATGAAGCCGTCCCGGTCCAGCACGATGGTGGCCGGGATGGTGTTCGGCGGAATGTCGAAGGCGAGCGCCGTCCGGGCGGGCGGGTCGAAGAGGCTGGGGTACGTCACCCGGCCCCGCTCGAACGCCTTCGCCTTGTCCCGGCTGTCCTGCGTGTTGATGCCGAGGAAGGTCACGCCGCTGCCCTTGGTGGCCTGGTAGGTGGCCTCCAGGTCGTCGGCTTCGGCACGGCAGGGCGCGCACCACGAGCCCCAGAAGTTGACCACGACCACCTGGCCGCGTTCCCGGGCCAGGTCGTAGCTGCTCCCGTCGAGCAGTTCACCGACGACCTTGGGGGCGGCCGAGCGCTGGTCCGGGGCGCATTCGACGATGCCGTCCCGGGTGGTGCACTCGGCCTCCCGGCTCCCGCCGGTGCAACCGGCCAGCGCCACCGTGGCGACGGTGGCGAACAGAACCGCGAGGCACCTGCGGAGAGTCATCAGGCCCCCTTGGCCGTCCGCGCTGTCGGTGACATGGCGACCAGGTGGGCGGCCGGCTCGGAGTAGCCGATCCCGACCACCTTGGTGCCCTCGAAGTGGAACGAGGTGAGGCTGGCCAGCCCGCACTGCCGTTTACGCGGGTCGTGCCAGAGCCGTTTGCGTTCGACGTACCGGCGCAGGGTCCAGATGGGGAGCTGGTGCGAGACGCAGACCGCCTCGCGCCCCTCGGCGGCGAGCCGGGCCGACTCGACGGCGGCGAACATCCGCTCGGCGATCGCCTGGTACGCCTCGCCCCAGGAGGGGGTGACCGGGTCGCGCAGCACCCACCAGTTGCGCGGGTCGCGGAACGACCCGTCGCCCGGGGAGACCCGCTTGCCCTCGAACCAGTTGGCGCTCTCGATCAGCCGGTCGTCGACCCCGACCGGGAGGCCGAACTGCGCGGCGATCGGCTCGGCGGTCTGCTGGGCCCGTTCCAGCGGACTGGCCACCACGTGGGCGACGTCCCGGTCGGCGAGGCCCTGGGCCGCCGCCTTGGCCATCTGTACGCCCAGCTCGGAGAGGCGGAACCCGGGCAGCCGGCCGTAGAGGATCTTGTCGGGGTTGTGCACCTCACCGTGCCGCAGCACGTGCACGACTGTCCTGCTGGTCATCCCAGTGCCTCCCCCGCTGCCGCCGCTGCCGCCGGCAGGGCCCTGGCGTACTGCTCCAGTGCGTCGTCGTCGAGTGCCGTCGACACGAACCAGGACTCGAAGGCGCTGGGCGGGAGGTACACCCCGTCGGCCAGCATCGAGTGGAAGAACGCCTTGAACGCGGGCACGTGCTGGGTACGCGCGCTGTCGTAGTCGGCCACGTCGGCGTCGGTGAAGAAGATCGAGAACATGTTCCCGGCGTACGACAGCCGGTGCGGGACCCCGGCGGCGGCCAACGCGTCGGTGGCCTGCTTCCCCACCACGGCCGCCAGCTCGTCGAGGCGGTGGTAGACCGCCTCGTCGGCGAGCCGGAGGGTGGCCAGCCCGGCGGCGCAGGCCAGCGGGTTACCGGAGAGGGTGCCGGCCTGGTAGACCGGACCGGCCGGGGCGAGCCGGGACATGATCTCCGTCCGCCCGCCGAACGCGGCGGCCGGCAGCCCGCCGCCCATCACCTTGCCGTAGGTGTAGAGGTCGGCGTCGACCGGGTCGAGCCCCGTCCAGCCGGAGCGGGAGACCCGGAACCCGGTCATCACCTCGTCGAGGATCAGCAGCGCGCCGTGCGCGTGGGCGATCCGGGCGAGCGCCTGGTTGAACCCGTCTCGTGGGGCGACCACGCCCATGTTGCCGACCGCCGCCTCGGTGATCACGGCGGCGATGTGCTGCCCCTCGGCGGCGAAGGCCGCCTCGACGGCCGCGACGTCGTTGTACGGCAGGACGATGGTCTCGCTGGCCGCCGCGCCGGTGACCCCCGGCGAGTCGGGCAGGCCGAGGGTGGCCACCCCGGAACCGGCGGCGGCGAGCAGCGCGTCGACGTGACCGTGGTAGCAGCCGGCGAACTTGATCACCTTGCTCCGGCCGGTGTAGCCCCGGGCCAGCCGGATCGCCGACATGGTCGCCTCGGTGCCCGAGTTGACCAGGCGTACCTGCTCGACCGGGGTACGCCCGACGATCTCCGCAGCCAGCTCCACCTCGCCCGGGGTGGGGGCACCGAAGCTGGTACCCAGACCTGCGGCCGTACGGACCGCGTCGACCACGGCCGGGTGGGCGTGCCCGAGGATCAGCGGCCCCCAGGAGCAGACCAGGTCGACGTACCGCCGGTCGTCGGCGTCGAAGAGCCAGGGGCCGGCGCCCCGGGTCATGAACCGGGGGGTACCGCCGACGGCGCGGAACGCGCGCACGGGCGAGTTCACCCCGCCCGGCACGATGGCGCGGGCGCGGTCGAAGAGAGCCTCGGAGGCCGGCGCCCCGGCCGGGTAACGGCCGTCGCCAGCGGAATTCGTATCGGTCACGGTGCAGCCATTCTGTCAGCGCCGCCGCGCTTCACGGCAGCCACCCCTGATGTGGTTACCCGGCTCACGTCGGTCACGCCACCCCGGGTATCGACGGACATGGCACCACGGGCCGGGCCGGCGCGGACGTCCGGGCACCCGCCCGGTGACCCGATCGCCTCGGCCCGATCGCCTCGGCCCGATCGCCTCGACCCGATCGCCTCGACCCGATCGCCTCGACCCGATCGCCTCGACCCGACCGTCGAGCCCGGTGACCCGGAGCCGACGGTCGGGCCGCCGCTCGGCAGGCCCACTCCGGCCGGTCGCGATAGGGTGACCGGGTGGATCGTGCCGAGCTGTCCATCACGGCGCAGCGGACGGCCGACGAGGCGGTGCTGTGCCTCGCCGGCGAGATCGACATGCTCACCGCCGCACAGCTCACCACCGCCGTCAACGAGCTGCTGGCCGAGCCGCCACCCCGGATCGTGCTGGACCTGGGCGGGGTGACCTTCTGCGACTCCCAGGGTCTGGGCACCCTGGTGGTGCTGAGCCGGAAGGCCAGTCACGCCCAGAGTCTGCTGGTCCTGACCAATGTCGGTCACTTCCTGCTGCGGGTACTCGACATCACCGGCCTGCGGTCGGCCCTCATGATCCGCAACGGCCAGCCCGGCCAGTAGTCCGGCCACCCCGCCCCTCTCGCCCCGGGTCAGGTGACCGGTACGTCCCGACGGCGGAAGGCGAGCACGCCGATCCCGGCGAACACCGCCGCGACCACGGTCAGCACGAGCAGCGGGAGCACCATGACCTCCCCACCGGGCAGCCTCGGGATGTGGGTGAACGGGGACACGTCCAGCGCCCACTGGCCCAACTCCAGCACCGCACCGAGCTGGCCGAGCAGGAAGCAACCGGCGAGTCCCGCCCAGCTCGCCCCGGCGGCCCGGGGCAGCGCACCGGAGAGCAGGACCGCCAGCCCGGTGAGCACCCAGACGGCGGGCACCTGCACCAGGGCGGCCCCGAGCAGGCGGGGTACCTGGCCGGACACGTCGCCGGTGGCCAGCCCGTAGGTCAGCCCGGCGGCCACCCCGCCGACCGCGAGCGCCACCACCGGTCCGACTGCGGCCAGCAGCAGGTGCCCGCCGAGCCAGCGGGTCCGGCCGACTGCGGCGGCGAGTACCGGCTCCGCCCGGCCTGCCGTCTCCTCGGCCCGCATCCGCAGGGCCGCCTGGATGCCGTACCCGGCGACCGCGAGACCGACGATGGTCATCACCCCGGCGAGGTACGCGTCGCTGAGTGCCGCCGTACCGCCGAGCCGAGCCATGATCTCGGCGAGCTTGGGGTTGTCGCCGACCGCCTGCCCGGCGGCGTCGGCGACGCTGCCCAGGATGGCGCCGAGGGCCGCCGCACCGATCGCCCAGCCGAGCAGCAGACCCCGGTGCAGTCGCCAGGCCAGCGCGAGCGGGCTGGCCAGCCCCGGGGCCGCCACCGCCGGCCCGGACCGGGGCGCCAGCACGCCGGCACCCAGATCACGGCGGGCCGAGATCGGGTACGCCAGGGCAGCCGCCAGGACCGTCAGGGCGAGCCCGGGGAGCAGCACCCACCAGCGTTCGTCGGCGAAGGCACGGACGCGCTCCACCCAACCGAGCGGGGACAGCCAGCTCAGCCAGCCGCTCCCGCCGGCCGCCTCGGCGGCGTCCCCGGCGAGCCGGAGCACGAAGGCCAGGCCGAGCAGGGCCAGACCGATGCCCCGGGCACCGCCGGCACCGGTGGTGAGCTGTGCGGCCAGACCACCGATGCTGGCGAAGACCCAGCCGGAGACGGTCAGTGCCGCCCCGAAGGCGAGCGCACCGGCCACCGGCAGGTCCGCCGCGACCAGTCCGGCGGCGGCGATGAGCCCGAGGAGCAGATCCGCCGCGTACGTCACGAGCAGGGCGGCGGTCAGCCCGGCGTGCCGCCCGAGCGCGGTGGCGCCGAGGAGTTCCCGCCGGCCCGCCTCCTCCTCGGTCCGGGTGTGCCGGATGACGGTGAGCAAACTGATCAGGGCGACGATCAGCAGCAGCATCCCGGAGCGTTGTACGGCGAGCGCGCCGATGCTGTCGGAGTAGACCGGGCCGAGCAGGGCGACGATGGACGGGTTGGCCGCCGTGCCGGCCACGTACCCGGCCCGTTCCGCCTGGGTGGGGTACAGCCCGGCGAAGGTGCTCGCATAGCTGGCCGGCAGGACGGCGAGGAGCAGTACCCAGAGCGGGAGCAGGATCCGGTCCCGGCGCAGGACGAGCCGGATCAGTCCACCGGTACCGGCGAGTGCCGCGTTCACCGCCCGGCTCCCTCGTAGTGACGCAGGAAGAGCTGTTCGAGGGTGGGCGGCTGGCAGGTCAGGCTGCGTACACCGATGCCGGTGAGGTACCGGAGCGCGCCGTCGAGGGCCGGGGTGTCCACGTCGAACCGGATCCGGTTGCCGTCGACCCGTACGTCGTGCACGCCGGGCAGGTCGGCGAGCCGGCCGGGCGGCCCGGCGAGTTCCACGTCGACCGAGGTGCGTTGCAGGTGGCGCAGTTCGGCGAGGGTGCCGCTCTCCACCGCCCGGCCGTTGCGGATGATGGTGACCCGGTCGCAGAGCGCCTCCACCTCGGCGAGGATGTGGCTGGAGAGCAGCACGGTGCGGCCCTCCCGCTTGGCCTGACGTACCCAGTGCTGGAAGACCTCCTCCATCAGCGGGTCGAGTCCGGAGGTCGGCTCGTCGAGGATGAGCAGCTCGACGTCGGACGCGAGCGCGGCCACCAGGCCGACCTTCTGCCGGTTGCCCTTGGAGTAGGCGCGGCCCTTCTTGCGTGGGTCCAGTTCGAAGGCGTCCAGCAGTTCGGCGCGGCGGGCCGGGTCGAGCCCGCCGCGCAGCCGGCCGAGCAGGTCGATCACCTCACCGCCGGAGAGGTTGGGCCAGAGGGTGACGTCCCCGGGCACGTACGCCAGGCGGCGGTGCAGGGCGACCGCGTCCCGCCACGGGTCACCGCCGAGGAGACGGGCGGTGCCGGCGTCGGCCCGTAGCAGGCCGAGCAGCACCCGGATGGCGGTGGATTTGCCGGCCCCGTTGGGGCCGAGGAAGCCGTGCACCTCACCGGTACGCACGGTGAGGTCGAGTCCGTCCAGTGCACGGACCCGGCCGAAGTTCTTGACCAGGCCGGAAACGGCGATGGAGGTGTCCATGACTCTGACGCTACAATTGATTCACAAATTTGTGAAGCTCATGATGGCTCTGTGGTTTGTAAACCATCTGTCATCTGCGAAGATCGAGGCAGCGTGGCCGCGCGGAGGTCCGACCGACCCGTGAGGAGGTCCGACGTACCCGTGACGTGGCCAGACGTACCCGTGAGGAGGCCCGACGTGCCCGGATCTGACGCCGGTCGCCGTGACGACGAAGCGGTCGGCCGCTTCGTCGAGCGGATGGCGATGGCCTTCGCCGACGTCGGCTTCCCCCGGATGGCCGCCCGGGTGCTCTTCACCGTGATGAGCGCCGAGGAGCCGCTGACCGCCGCCGAGATCGGTGAGCGGCTGGCGGTCAGCCCCGCCGCCGTCTCCGGCGCGGTCCGCTACCTCACCCAGTTCGGCATCCTCACCCGGGAACCGGTGCCCGGTTCCCGTCGGGACCGGTACGGGATGCCGGAGGACGCCTGGTACGAGGCGACGGTCATCAAGATGGCCCTCTTCGGGCGGTTCACCGCGCTGGCCGACGAGGGTGCTGCCGCACTCGGCGGGCCGGACTCGGTCAGCGGCCGACGGATGACCGAGATGCGGGACTTCTTTGCCTTCGTCCAGCAGGAGATGAGCCTGATCGGCGAGCGGTGGCACGCCCACCGCGAGCACACCGTGGCTCAGCCCGGCGCAGCGGACTGAGCCGACCGGATCAGCCGGATCAGCCCACCGCAGCGGACCGGGCCGACCGGATCAACCGGATCAACCGGATCAGCCCGGCACAGCGGACCGGGCCGACCGGATCAGCCGGATCAGCCCACCGCAGCGGACCGGGCCGGGCGCCGCGTCGACAGCGGCCCCACCGTCAACCGGCCGCCCTCACAGATCCGCCCGGCGGCCAGCGGCACCCGGCGGGCCGGCCCTGCGCCGGGGACCAGCACGTCGAAGGCGGTGGTCAGCGGCTCGCACGCGGTCGGGCTGGCCTCCCCGGCCCCCGGGATCATCGTCCACGAGATGCCCACCCAGGCCGAACCGCCCGGCGCCAGGGTCACCGCCGCCGGGACGGGCCCCTCCCGGACCACCCGGGTGGGCAGCGGACGGCCCGACCGGTCGTACCGGGTGAGGTCGACGAAGCCCTGCACGGCACAGGGCGTCGCCGACGTGTTCGACACCTCCAGGCTGGCGTACCGGTTACCCATGCCGCCACCGGTCAGGGTGAGGCGCAGCCGCAGGGCGGCGGCCCGGCACAGGGCCGCCGGACCGGCGCCGGCACCACGGCCGGGACCGGAGGTCGCGCCACCCGTGGGTACCGGCTGGACCGGTCCGCCGCCGGCTCCGGTACCGGCCGGCTGGCCCGGCGTCCGGCCCGGTGCGACCCAACTGCCGATGGTGCGGGGTCCGTGCGCGCAGCCGGCGACCAGCAGCACGCTGGCAGCCGCAGCGACGGCCGGACGTGTCAACCTCGACATCGGACCCGCTCCATCCACAGTGGCGGTAGGGCGATTTCCACCGGTACGCCCCGAGGCAGATTCCGCAGGACCCCGCTGAAAGTCCCCGGGAAGGTACTGTAACGGCGCCTAGGGCCTGCTGGCCGCCCCGTCGGGCGGCGAGCCGGACCGGATCCGGGAGGAGACCTGATGAGGTGGAGGACCGGCGCACTCGCGCTCGGCCTGCTGCTGGTTGCGGCGTCGCCGGCCAGCATGCCGGCCAACGCCGTCGTACCGCTCGCCGAGGCACCGCCCGGCTACTCGGTGACCGGCATCGACATCTCCAACCACCAGGGCGCCGTCGACTGGGCGGCGATCGCCGCCGCCGGCACCGATTTCGCGTACGCGAAGGCCACCGAAGGGCTCGACTACACCGACCCGTACTACGCCGGCAACCTGGCCGGGGCGAACCGGCACCGGGTCCACTTCGGAGGGTACGCGTACGGCCGGCCGGACCAGGGTGACCCCCGGGGCCAGGCCGACAAGCTGGTGGAGGTCGGCGGGTACACCCGCACCGGTCACGGTCTGCCGCCGATGCTGGACATCGAGTGGCCCTGGTTCGGTGGGGACGACTGCTACGGCCTCACCCCGACGCAGATGGTCACCTGGATCAGCGAGTTCGTCGACCAGGTGCGGGTACGCACCGGCCGGCTGGCCATGATCTACACCAACGAGTACTGGTGGAACCCGTGCACGGGGGGCAGCACGAAGTTCGCCGCGCACCCGCTCTTCGTCGCCCGGTACGCCGCCGCACCCGGCACCCTGCCGGCCGGCTGGTCGAGTTGGACCGTCTGGCAGTACACCAACACCGGCAGTGTGTCCGGGGTCGCCGGCCCGGTCGACCAAGACGTGCTCAACGGCAGCAGCGAGACCCTGATCGAGCTGGTCCGCAACCCGAACGCCTGGTGGGATCCGCGTGATCCACCGCCGGCCGACCCGGACGGCTGCTACCGACCGGCGACCCGGCAACTGGTCTGCCCGGTCGAGGGGAGCGCCCCGGTCGACGGGGCACCGGTCGACGGGGCCGCCCCGGCCGGGGCACCGGC
>NZ_WVUH01000131.1 GCF_017614955.1 Micromonospora echinofusca | reverse complement strand
GCCCGGAAGGTCTGCCGATTCTCGACCAGCGGCAGTTCCCGCCCACCACGGCCAGCCCACCACGGCCAGCCCACCCCGTGACAGGACCGGGCCCCGGCAGTGTGCCGGGGCCCGGTCAGGAGCGTGTCGCGGTCGCGCTGGGCTGCTCAGCCGCCGTTCGGCGAGCCGTGGCAGCGCTTGTACTTGCGGCCCGAGCCACAGGGGCAGGGCGCGTTCCGGGACGGGTTGTTGGCCGCGTCCTGCGCCGACGACGGGGACGGGGAGGCCCGGAAACCGGCCGGACGGGGCGAGGGACGTCCCACGCCGAGGGCCGGTGCCTGCGGCGGCTCCTGCCGCTCGACGGCGACGGCACCCGAACCGGCCTCGCCGTCGATGGTCGGCGCGGTGTACTGCAACCCCTGCGTCCGGGGAGCCTGGTTGAGCCCCTTGGCCCGGATCTCGACCGGCTGCTCCAGCAGCTTGGGCGCCTCCTCCTCGGCCGGCTCGGCCGGTGCCTCCTGGACCTGGACCTCCAGGTTGTAGAGGAAGCCGACCGTCTCCTCCTTGATGCCGTCCATCATCGTGGCGAACATGTCGAAGCCCTCGCGCTGGTACTCGACCACCGGGTCGCGCTGCGCGTACGCCCGCAGGCTGATGCCCTCCTGGAGGTAGTCCATCTCGTAGAGGTGCTCACGCCACTTGCGGTCGATCACCTGGAGCAGGACCATCCGCTCCAGCTGGCGTACCGCCTCCTCACCGAGGGTCTCCTCCCGGCGGTCGTACGCGGTGTGCGCGTCCTCCTTCAGCCGGGCGAGGAGGAAGTCGGCGTCGAGGCCGGCCCGGTCACCACCGGACTCCTCTTCCAGGTCCTCGATGGTCACCCCGACCGGGTAGAGCTGCTTCAGGCTGGCCCAGAGCTGGTCGAGGTCCCAGTCCTCGGCGTACCCGTCCGAGGTGGCCCCGGTGACATACGCCCCCACCACGTCGTCGATCATGTTGCGGACCTGGTCGGAGAGGTCCTCGCCGTTGAGCACCCGGAGCCGCTCGGCGTAGATCACCTGGCGCTGCTTGTTGAGCACCTCGTCGTACTTCAGGACGTTCTTGCGGATCTCGGCGTTCTGACCCTCGATCTGGGCCTGGGCGCTCTTGATCTGGCGGGTGACCATCTTCGACTCGATGGGCACGTCCTCCGGGATGTTGAAGCGCTCCATCACCGCCTCGACCGCACCGGCCCGGAACCGCTTCATCAGCTCGTCCTGGAGGGACAGGTAGAAGCGGGACTCGCCCGGGTCACCCTGCCGACCGGAACGGCCGCGCAGCTGGTTGTCGATCCGGCGGGACTCGTGCCGCTCGGTGCCCAGCACGTAGAGGCCACCGACGGCGGCCACCTCCTCGGCCTCGGCGTCACAGGCCTGCTTCCACTTGGGCAGGACCTCCTCCATCGCCTTGGCGTACTCCTCGGCGTGCTCCTCCGGGTCGAGCCCGCGCTGCCGCAACTCGCTCGCGGCGAGGAACTCGGGGTTGCCGCCGAGCAGGATGTCCGTCCCCCGACCGGCCATGTTGGTGGCGACGGTGACCGCGCCCTTCCGGCCGGCCTGCGCGACGATCTCCGCTTCCTTGGCGTGGAACTTCGCGTTCAGCACGGCGTGCGGGATGCCCCGGCGGCGCAGCAGCTGGGACAGGATCTCGGAGTTCTCCACGGAGACCGTGCCGACCAGCACCGGCTGGCCGACCGCGTGCCGCTCGGCGATGTCCTCGATGACCGCGTTGAACTTGGCCTTCTCGGTCTTGTAGATGACGTCGGCCCGGTCGAGCCGGACCATCGGCCGGTGCGTCGGGATGGTCACCACGCCGACCTTGTAGACCTTGTTGAACTCGCCCGCCTCGGTCTGGGCGGTACCGGTCATGCCGGAGAGCTTCTCGTAGAGCCGGAAGTAGTTCTGGAGGGTGATCGTGGCGAGGGTCTGGTTCTCCTGCTTGATCTCCACCCCCTCCTTGGCCTCGATCGCCTGGTGCATGCCCTCGTTGTAGCGGCGGCCGTGCAGGATGCGACCGGTGAACTCGTCGACGATCAGGACCTCACCGTCGCTGACGATGTAGTCCTTGTCGCGCTTGTACAGCTCCTTGGCCTTGATGGCGTTGTTCAGGTAGCCGACCAGCGGAGTGTTCACCGACTCGTAGAGGTTGTCGATGCCGAGCCGGTCCTCGACCTTGGCCACGCCGCGCTCGGTGACCGCGATGGTCCGCTTGGCGTAGTCGACCTCGTAGTCGCCCTCGCCGTCCTTGCCCGCCTGCAACCGGGCCACCACCCCGGCGAACTCGCTGTACCACCGGGCCGAGTGCTCGGCCGGGCCGGAGATGATCAACGGCGTCCGGGCCTCGTCGATCAGGATCGAGTCGACCTCGTCGACGACCGCGAAGTTGTGCCCGCGCTGCACCAGCTCGTCCTTCGACCAGGCCATGTTGTCGCGCAGGTAGTCGAAGCCGAACTCGTTGTTGGTGCCGTACGTGATGTCGCACTCGTAGGCGGCGCGGTGCTCGGCGGCCGGACGGTTCGGCAGGACCACGCCGACGGTCAGGCCGAGGAACTCGTGCACCCGGCCCATCCACTCGGCGTCCCGCTGGGCCAGGTAGTCGTTGACCGTGACGACGTGCACGCCCTTGCCGGACAGCGCGTTGAGGTAGACCGCCATGACCGAGGTCAGGGTCTTGCCCTCACCGGTCTTCATCTCGGCGATGTTGCCGAAGTGCAGTGCCGCACCGCCCATCACCTGGACGTCGTACGGACGCTGGCCGAGCACCCGGGCGGCGGCCTCCCGCACCGTGGCGAACGCCTCCGGCAGCAGGTCGTCGAGGGACTCACCGTCGGCGAGCCGTTGCCGGTACTGATCGGTCAACCCGCGCAGCTCGGCATCGGTGAGGTCGACGTAGTCGTCCTCCAGCGAGTTGACGGCGGCGGCGATGGCCTTGAGCCGGCGTAGCATTCGGCCTTCGCCAGCGCGGAGGACCTTTTCCAGAATCGACACGGATCAACGCTCCCCTAGACAGTCTGCGAACCATCGTAGGCGTTCGGACCGGCCGTTGGTCAGTGGTGGCGACTGCCCGGGCCAAGGAAACCGACATAACGCGCGGCGCTGCCGTGCCGGGGGATAATCCCGTTACGCTGAGCGCGAACGTTCCGGCACGATGTGGCACATGGAACCACCCCAGATCAGCGCCGGTGGCCTGCTGCTCCGCGCCTGGCGGCCGGCGGATGCCGACGCCGTCACGCGGGCCTGTCAGGACCCGGGCATCCAACGCTGGACCATGGTCCCCCGTCCCTACCGGCATGCCGACGCGGTCGAGTTCGTCACCCGGATCTCCCCGACGGCCTGGGCGAACGGCACCGGCGCCCCGTTCGCGGTCTGCGACGCCGGCACCGGTGAGCTGCTCGGCTCCTGCGGCCTGGTCGCGATCACCCCGACCCTCGGCACCGGCGAGGTCGGCTACTGGACCGCCCCCTGGGCGCGCGGCCGGGGGGTGACCGTACGGGCCGTCCGGACCCTCGCCCACTGGGCGTTCGACCAGCTCGGCCTGCGCCGGCTGCTCTGGCAGGCCGAGCTGGGCAACCACGCCTCCCGGCTGGTGGCGCTGCGGGCGGGCTTCCGGGTCGAGGGTCGGCTCCGGCTCGCCGACCCGTCCCCGCAGGGCCGGGCCGACGCCTGGATCGGGTCGCTGCTCCCCGGCGGGGTACCCGCCGACGACGAACCCGGGCCGGCCGGCCCCGGCACCCTGGAGGCCCGCCGCGCCGCCGTCTTCGGCCGGCCGCAGCCGGTCCTGTTCGCCGACACCGGCCGGGACGAGATCCGGCTGCGCGCCCTGGCGGAACACGACCTGGACGCGGTGGTCGACACCTGCCGGGACCCGGAGACGATCCGCTGGTCCACCGTCCCCCAGCCGTACCAGCGGGCCGACGCGGAGTCGTTCCTGGAGTTCACCACCGGATCGTGGGCCGCCGGTACCGCCGCCTGCTTCGCCATCACCGACTCCGACGACGGGTACGTGGGCTCGATCGACCTGCGCCTCTCGCCGGCCGATCCGCTGGTGGCCGACATCGGGTTCATGACCGCCCCGCACGCCCGGGGGCGGGGCTACCAGACGGCCGCGCTGGCCGCGCTGAGCGCCTGGGGTTTCACCTCGCTCGGGTTGGCGCGCATCGAGTGGCGGGCCAACGTGGGCAACACGGCGTCCCGCCGGGTCGCCGAGAAGGCCGGCTTCGTCTTCGAGGGCACCGCCCGGGGGGCGTTGAACCACCGGGGCGTCCGCACCGACGCCTGGACCGCCGCCCTGGTCGCGACCGACCTGTCCGGTACCGGCACGCCGACCCGGGCCGGTGGGGACGGATGAGGCCGGTACCGGTCGAGGGGGACGGGGTACGCCTGCGGCTGTTCCTCGACGACGACGTCGCCGACCTCGCCACCGCCTGCGCCGATCCGCTCGTCCAGCGGTTCGTCCCGGCCATGCCGGACCCGTACACCCGCACCGACGCCCACTGGTGGGTCACCGAGGGTGCCCCTGCCGTCTGGGCCGGCGGCGGGGCGGCGTACGCGGTGGTCGACCCGGCGACCGACCGGCTGCTCGGCGGCACCGGCATCGCCCAGGTGGTGCCGACCCGGGGGCAGGCCGAGATCGGGTACTGGGTGGCCCCGTGGGCCCGGGGTCGGGGGGTCGCGACCGCGGCGGTCCGGGCCCTGACCGGGTACGCGTTCACCGAGGGGCTGGCCCGCGTCGAACTGCTCACCCACCCGGAGAACGCGGCCAGCCAGCGGGTGGCGCTCGCGGCCGGGTACCGCCGGGAGGGGGTCCGCCAGGCGGCGAGCCCGACGCGCGACGGTGGCCGGCAGGACCTGGTCGCCTGGATCCGGCTGGCCGGTGACCCGGCCGGTCCCACCCCACGGCTCCTGCCCGACCTGCCGACGGGCCGGCTCACCGACGGGGTGGTCACGCTGCGCCCGCTGACCCCGGCCGACGCCGGGTTCCTGCACGGGCTGCACACCCGGCCCGAGGTGGTGGCCGTCCGCGTCCCGCCGGTGCCACCGGACCGGGCCTGGGCCGAGCAGCGCTGTGCCCTCGCCGCGGCCAAGTGGCTGGCCGGTGAGGCCGCCGACCTGGTGATCGAGGACGCGGCGTCCGGCGTGCCGGCGGGTAACTGCGCCCTGGTCTACGAGGACCCGAGAGGTCGGCAGGCGATGATCGGGTACAGCCTGCTGCCGGACTGGCGCGGGCGGGGCGTCGCCAGCCGGGCGGTACGCCTCCTGGCCCGTTGGGCGTTCTCGTCGGCCGGGATCGCCCGGCTCTCGGCCGGCACGATCGGGGAGAACGTCGCCTCCTGGCGGGTGCTGGAACGGGTCGGCTTCCGCCGGGAGGGGTTGCTGCGGCAGCGGTTCGCCGGCTTCGGCATGGACCGGAGCGACGAGGTGCTGTTCGGGCTGCTCCCCGACGAGCTGACCCGGGGCGACGGATAGCGGCGCCGGGGCAGCCGGGTGGTGCGGCGATCCGCCCGGTCCCCCGACCGCCGGCCGGGAACGGCGCCGGGCCGGCCACCGTGACAGGTGGGCCGGCCCGGGACGGGGGCGGTCAGTGGATCAGGTGCCCAGGGCGATGATGCCGTAGTCGTAGCCACGCCGCCGGTAGACGACGCTGGGGCGGCCGGACTCCTTGTCCTGGAACAGGTAGAAGTCGTGCCCGACGAGTTCCATGTGGAACAGTGCCTCGTCGACCGTCATCGGCTCGGCCGGATGCACCTTCTCCCGGGCGATGTGCCACGGCTGGTCGTCCGGGTACTCGTCGTACGACGGCTCGGTCTCGGCGGGGGCGGGGGCGACAGCGGTGGCCGTACCACCGGACGTCAGCCCGGTCAGCGGCGACGAACCGAGATCGGCGACCGGCAGGCCGGCCGTCGCCGCGGCGACCGAGATCGGCACGTGCCGTCCCCGGTGTACCCGCCGGCGGTCGGCCGCCCGGCGGAACCGGGTGTCCAGCTTGGCGATGGCGGCGTCCAGTGCGCTGTAGAAGTCCTTCGCGCACGCCTCGGCCCGGATCACCGGACCACGCGACACGCAGGTGATCTCGACGCGCTGGCAGTGGTCGGACTGGCGGGGGTTGCGTTCGTGAAAGAGTTCGACGTCGACCCGCATCAGCTTGTGATCGTAACGTTCGATCTTCGCAAGCTTCTCGGCTACGTGGACGCGGTAGTGATCCGGCACTTCGACATTGCGGCCCTTGACCACGATATCCATGTGACCTCCCTTGATCGGACGGTCGTGGGTTTCTGGCTCCCGGCCGCTCGCCCGCAGGGCATCCCCGTCGTCGGCGGCCAGGTATGTGCGGCTACGCCTCCTTCCAGGCGCCGGGAGGATGGTGGACCACCCTTTACCCCGGTCAGCAAAACGCTAACTCTTCTTTGGCGTACCGTCACCTGCCGTGGGAGAAACAGCATGAGAAATTTCCGCAGGTCCCCCACGATCGGGTGAAATAGGAATCACGAAGCGTAATCAGAACCGGTCCGACTCGTTTACCGGATTCACCGCTGTCGTCTTTCGGTTGCGGCGAGTACCGCAGCGACGTCGACCCGTGAGCCGACGGCGGCGAGCGTCCCGGACACGGCCGCGAGGGTGGCGCCGGTGGTGACGATGTCGTCCAGCAGCACGACCGTACGGCCGTGCCCGGCCCGGGTCAGTGCCGGCAGCCGACCGGGCCGGAGCCGGAACGCCGCCAGCGCGGCAGCCGCCCGGCCGGCCTGGTCCAGGGTGGTCGAATCGGCCCGGGGCAGGGCCCGCAACGGCCGGGCCACCGCCACCGGCCAACCGGCACGCGTCAACCGGTCGGCCGCGTACCCACAGAGCCGGCGCAGGTGGTCACCGTGCCGGGCACGGACCGCCTGCGCGGTGGTCGGCACCGGCACCAGCAGCACCGGTCGGGGCGTACCCACCGCCGTGGCCACCACCTCGGCGAGCAGCGCGCCGAGCGGACGGGCCAGCCCGTGCCGGCCGCGTTCCTTGTACGACAGCAGCGCCTCCCGCAGCACCCCGGCGTACGGGCCGAGGGCGAAGCAGGGCGGCAGCCCGGGTGGCGCCGGGTCGGGGCGTACCGGCCCGGGACGGATCTGCTGCACCACGTCGGCACAGGACGGGCAGAAGCCGTACCGCAGGGTCACCCGCTCGGCCCGGCAACCGGCGCAGGCGGCGGGCAGCACCAGGTCCACCAGGTCGGCCCAGAGCCCCGTCACCGTCGGCACCGGCACTCAGAACCGGTAGAACGGCGCGACCGGGTTGACCCGCCCGGCAGGCGACTCCACCTCCGCCACGTCGTCCGGTCCGATGCTGTCGGACGAGTTCAGGTCGCCGAAGGCCACCCCGTTCGTCTCGTACATCGGCGGGGCGCTGCCACCGGGCACCACCGGGTTGTCCGGGTAGGCCGCGAGACTGCTCACCGCGACCTCCCCCACGTCGGTCTTGAGTGCGGTCTCCCGGGTGCTGTCCACGGTGATCTCGTAGATCTGCGGCTGACCGGTCGAGCCGGCCACGACCAGGTCGTGTTCCCCGGTCCAGTCCACCGCGGAGAGCGCGGTACGCGAGGTGTGCACCCGTCGCGGCGGGTGGACGGTGACCGTCCCCTCCTCCACCGTCACCGCGGCGACGTAGAGCTTCCCGCCGGCGATGAAGGCGATCCGGTGCCCGTCCAGGGCCACCGCCACGGCGGCGACCCTACCGGCCACGTTGGTGTTCACCGGGTCCAGTTGGGCGTCGGCCCCGAACCGGTACAGGGCACCGTCGGCCACCACCAGCCCGACCGGCCGGTCCGGGTCGGCCGAGCGCAACCAGACGGGCCGCTTGATGCTGGTGAAGCTCGCCCGGCTCGTACTGCCCGCAGCGATCGAGGGCGGTCCGACGAAGGTCCGCAGCACCTGCCGCCGGCCCTCCGAACCCACCACCGCCACCAGGGCGTTCTGGTCGGTCCCGCTGATCGCCGCCGCGACGACGTTCTGGTTGTGCCGGGGGAAGATCGGCACCCCGGCACCCGGTACGGCGGGCTTGAGCAGATGCACCGCGCCGTTGTAGACGACGTACCGCTGCGGGGGGCCGCCGAGCTGGTAGACCGGGTGTTCCTTGAGGTAGACGTCGGTGTCGTCGATCATCTTGCGGGTCTGGTTACGGATCTTGAGTTCGAGTTGGCCGTCCACGTCCGGCAGCGACCAGGCGAGTTGGGTGGCCAGCCGGTCCAGTTGCGCGGGCTCCTCGGTCGGCCCGCTGAGGTTGATCTCCAGGCGCCCGTCGGTCTTGGGTACCGTGCCGATCAGCTCGGTGCGGTCCGGCAACCGGGCCACCGTGGGCGCCAGCCACTCCGACGGGCCGTCGATGAGCCAGCCCACCACCTCCGTCGCCCGTCGGCCGACCGGCACCGCGACCGGCAGGTACCGCTGGTCGGGTACCAGCGCGGTCTGCTTGGTGTTCCAGAAGTAGATGGTGTGCGGCTGGTAGTAGGTACGCAGCGCGTCGACGCTGAGCAGCAGCCCCTTCGGGGCGTTCAGGACGAAGAGGTTGTCCAGCCGGCCCGACTCGACCGGGCCGACGAGGAACTCGTACCGCGACTCGGTGGCCACCGGCGGGCCGAGCGTACCGTCCGCCCGGAGGACCCCGACCTGGTCGACGTCGATGGCGAACCGCTTCGCCTCACCACCCTGGACCGGGGTCGGGTTCAGCTCCTTCTTCAGCCGCACCACGTTGATCACGACCTCGCTGCCCTGCTTCTCCGGCAGCTGCCCCCGGACGTTCTCGGCGAGGTACTCCTTGACCCGGGCGTACGCCTGGTCCGGCTCGCCGGCCGCCGCGGCCAGGAAGTTCGTCATGAGCTGGAGGGCACTCCCCGCGCTGGCCCGTTTGGGCGGCTCCAGGCCCTGCCCGTTGACCGAGCCGGCCTCCGCGACCGGTCCCGGCCCGTCGACCTGCACCTCGGTGGCCTCCGGGATGCCGCAGCCGGTCACCACACCGGCCGCCAGCAGGCCGGCGGCCAGCAGCACGATCCGTCGACGCATCACACCGCCCTCTCGTGGGCACCCCGGTGGCCGGCTCCGGCGGGGGCCGGTCCGGGCCCGGTCGGACCGGGGCCGACGGCGAGTACGCCGCCCTCCGCCGGGCCGATCGCCAACGGCCCGCCGTCCCGGGGCCCGGTGAAGGGCAGCGCCGCATCGGCGGGTACCAGCCGCAACGGGGAGGTGGTCAACCGGTCACCGGCCCGGGCCGGCAGGGTGAGCCGGAACTGGGCGCCCTGCCCCGGGGCGCCCCACGCCTCCAGCCAGCCACCGTGCAGCCGGGCGTCCTCCAGGCTGATCGACAGGCCGAGACCGGTACCGCCGGTCTGCCGGGCCCGGGACGGGTCGGCCCGCCAGAACCGGTTGAAGACCAGCTTCTCCTCGCCGGGCTTCAGTCCGATGCCGTGGTCCCGGACGGTGATCGCGACGGCGGTGTCGTCCAGACCGAGGCTGACCCGCACCGGTCGGCCCTCGCCGTGCTCGACCGCGTTTCCGACCAGGTTGCGCAGGATCCGCTCGACCCGGCGCGGATCCACCTCGGCGATCACCGGGGCGTCCGGCACGTCCAGTTCGAGTGGTACCCCGATCCGGTCGGCCAGGCTGCGCAGCCGGTCCGCCACCCGGTGCACCACCGGCACCAGGTCGGTGGGTTCGGCGTCGAGCATGGCGAACCCGGCATCGAACCGGCTGATCTCCAGCAGGTCGGTGAGGAGTTCCTCGAAGCGGTCCAGCTCGGCCTGGAGCAGTTCGGCGCTACGGGCCACCGCCGGATCGAAGCCCTCCCGCTCGGTGAAGATCAGGTCGGCCGCCATCCGGACCGTGGTGAGCGGGGTACGCAGCTCGTGCGAGACGTCCGAGGTGAACCGGCGTTGCAGCCGGGACATCTCCTCCAGGCGGAGGATCTGCCGTTGCAGGTTCGTCGCCATCTGGTTGAACGAGGCGGCCAGCAGCGCCAGGTCGTCCTCACCGTTGACGGTCATCCGCTGGTCCAGCAGGCCGGCGGAGAGCCGCTGCGCGGTCCGCGCGGCGGCCCGGACCGGACTGACCACCAGCCGGGTCACCAGGGCGGCGAGCAGACCCAGCAGCAGCACCAGGGCGGCCCCGGTGGCGAGCACGGTGGCCCGCGCCTCGGCGGCGGTCTGCTCCTGCCGGGTCAGCGGCACCAGGTAGTACAGCTCGACCTGACCGACCCGGGTGGGCACCGGGGAGCCGTAGACCAGGTACTTCGTCCGGCCCGCGCCGACGTCCCCGGTCCGGATCTGCCGGGCGATCTTGCCGCTGCTCACCTCGGCCCGCAGCTCCGGGGTGAGCACCGCACTCACGTTCAGGTCGGGCGAGGTCTGCGGCTCGATCACCCCGGAGGAGCGGTCCGCACGCAACCCGACGACCACGCCGCTGATCTGGGCCGGGTCCCCGCCGGCCAGGTAGTCCACCGTGTTGAGCAGGGTGTCGTCCAGACCGGCCTCCTGCGGCTCGGTGTAGATCGCCATCTGCTTCGCGGTGTAGTCCCGCCCGCTGTCCAGCCGGAGCCGCACGTCGGTCCGCGCGTTGGCCAGCAGGATGTTGGTGATCTTGTCGGCCACGAGGTAGGCGAACCCGCCGACCAGCAGGCTCGACGCGACGAGAGTGATGGTGACCACCCGGATCTGGAGCGACCGCCGCCAGGTCTGGTGCAGGGCGACGGCCAGCCCCTGGAACCGCCCGACGACGGCACGGGCCAGCTCCCGCGCGGCGGCGCGGGAACGGGCGGCGATCGTGCCGGGGGCGGGCGGCTCGGGGCTGGTCACAGTCCCCCAGGCTATCCCGTGCCCGCCTTGTAACCCACGCCGCGCACGGTGAGGATGATTTCGGGTCGCTCCGGATCCGGCTCGATCTTGGCGCGCAGCCGCTGGACGTGCACGTTCACCAACCGGGTGTCCGCCGCGTGCCGGTACCCCCAGACCTGCTCCAGCAGCACCTCGCGGGTGAACACCTGACGCGGCTTGCGGGCCAGCGCCACCAGCAGGTCGAACTCCAACGGGGTCAACTTGACCTCGTCCCCGTTGCGGCTGACGGTGTGCGCCGGCACGTCGATGGTGATCTGGTTGCCCGGCGGGCCGATGGTCAGCATCTCGGGAGCCGCGTCCTCGCCCCGCCGCAGCCGGGCCCGCATCCGCGCGACCAGTTCCTTCGGCTTGAACGGCTTGACCACGTAGTCGTCCGCGCCCGACTCCAGGCCGAGCACGACGTCCACGGTGTCGCTCTTCGCGGTCAACATGACGATCGGTACACCCGACTCCGCCCGGATGGCCCGGGCCACGTCGATCCCGCTCATGCCGGGCAACATCAGGTCGAGCAGCACGATGTCGGGCCGGATGTCCCGGAACGCCGCCAGCGCCCGCTCCCCGTCAGCGACGAAGGAGGGCAGGAAACCCTCGCTCCGCAGCACGATGCCGAGCATCTCCGCCAACGCGGGATCGTCGTCAACCACCAGTACCCGGGCTCTCATGTGTTCAATATTCCATCCCCCGATCCGACGCGTGGGACCCGCTCCCACCCGGTCCGCCCCGGCGGCCCCGACGGCACCCGTCGGGAGCCGTCGGGAGCCGTCGGGAGCCGTCGGGAGGTACCCGGCCGGGCCGCACTGTGGCACCATCCCGCTAGATCGCGATGCACAAGGGCGGTCGAGCGACCCAGACCCCGACGCGGACAGGACGACGATGCCCGTGCCCGATCCCCTGCTCACCCCCACCATCACCGCCACGCCGCCGGTCGGCGTGCCCCCGTGGCGCCCGCAGTCCCTGCTGGTCCCCGCCGTGCTGGGCGGCGTACTCGCGGTCACCGTCCTCGGGCTGGTCAACGCCGGCCGGCTCGACCAGTCGAGGTCGGCCCGGCTCGCCCTGCTCGGCACCGGACTGCTCGCCCTGGGGGCACGGATCGCGGTCACCCTGCTGCTGACCCCGTCGGTGGGCGGCCCCGCCCGGGCCGTCGGGGCGGCTGCCGGCGTCCTGACCTGGCTCACGGTACGCGGCACCCAGAGCCGGCCCTTCCGGGCTTACGAGCTGCGGGGTGGCGAACCGGCCCGACTGTTCTGGCCCGGTCTGGCCGCCATCGTCGGTTTCGGTGTCGTCGAGGCGGTCCTGCTCGCCGTGCTGCTCGCCTGGGCCGGCCGATGACCGCCCCGGAGCACCGGCACCTGGACCGGGTGGCCGCCCTGCTCGACCTGGGCCGCCCGGAACAGGCCCTGGCCGAACTCGGTCGACTGCCGGCCGGGCCGGCGGGCGACATACGGGCCTTCCGGTTGCGGGCCGCCGCGCTGACCGAGCTGGACCGCTGGGCCGAGGTGGCCGACACCGCCCGGTACGGGCTCGGCCAGGGCCCCGACGCCGAGTTGCTCGGCCGGCTCGGGTTGGCCCTGCGCCACCTCGGGCAGTACCCGTCGGCCGAGCGGGCCCTGCTGGACGCGCTCGCCCTCGCCCCGCACAGCGCCTGGCTGCTCACCCAGTACGCCGACCTCTGCCTGCTGGTGGGCCAGACCACCAAGGCCGAGTCGCTGGTCGCCCGCGCCGCCGCGGCGGACCCGGTCTCCCCCGCCGTCTACGCCTCCCGCTACCAGCTCGCGTACGCCACCGGTGACCGGCGGGGCGCCGAACAGGTGGCCCGGGAGTTCCTCGGCCGGTACCCCGAGCACCCGTCGGCGCTGGCACTGCACGGCCTGGCCGCCGCCGGACGGGGCCGGATGGGCGTCGCCTCCCGGTCGTTGGGTCAGGCGGTGGCCCAGGATCCGACCGGTGCGGCAGCCGCCGAGGCCGCCTGGGAGACCCGGGTGTACGCCCACCCGCTGCTGCTGCCGCTACGCCCGCTCTACCGGCTCGGCATGTTCCCGACCTGGCTGATCGCGGTCGGCACGCTACTCGTCCTGAACCTGCTCGGCTGGGCACCGGCGGCCCTGGCCGCCGCCCTGTGCTGGGCCGCCTACTGTGTCTATTCCTGGGTCGCTCCGCCGATCGTCCGGCGGCTGGTACTCGGGCGGTGGCGCGGATGAGGGTACTGCTGCCCTGGCTGGCCGTGTTGGCGCTGGTCATCGCGCTGAACGCGCTCCGGCTGCGTCCGCTGGCCGCCCTGGTCTCGCTCGCCTGGCTCGCCTGGTGTGTCTGGACCTGGGTACGCCCGCGTCCCGGCCGGTGACCGGCCCGGAGTGACCGGAGCAGGTCACCGGCCCGGGGGTGGCCGGAGCGGGCGGTCGCCGGGGCACACGCACCGGCAACCGGGGCCGGCCGGGGTGACCCGGCCGGGCCCGGTTGCGGTACGGATCAGTAGCGGTAGTGGTCCGGCTTGAACGGGCCCTCGACCGGAACGCCGAGGTACGCCGCCTGCTCCTTGGTCAGCTCGGTCAGCTTGGCACCGAGCGCGGCCAGGTGCAGCCGGGCGACCTTCTCGTCGAGGTGCTTGGGCAGGGTGTAGACCCCGACCGGGTACTCGTCGGTCTTGGTGAACAGCTCGATCTGCGCGATCGTCTGGTTGGCGAACGAGTTCGACATCACGAAGCTCGGGTGGCCGGTGGCGTTGCCCAGGTTCAGCAGACGCCCCTCGGAGAGCACGATGATCGCGTGGCCGTCCTCGAACTGCCAGAGGTCGACCTGCGGCTTGATGTTCACCCGCGTGACGTCCGACCGCTTCGCCAGGCCGGCCATGTCGATCTCGTTGTCGAAGTGACCGATGTTGCCGACGATGGCCTGGTGCTTCATGCGGGCCATGTGCTCGTTGGTGATGACGTCGAAGCAGCCGGTCGCGGTGATGAAGATGTCCGCGGTCTCGACCACGTCCTCCAGGGTGGCCACCTGGTAGCCGTCCATCGCCGCCTGGAGGGCGCAGATCGGGTCGACCTCGGTCACGACCACCCGGGCGCCCTGGCCGCGCAGCGACTCGGCGCAGCCCTTGCCCACGTCGCCGTAGCCGAGCACGACCGCCACCTTGCCGCCGATCAGCACGTCGGTGGCCCGGTTGATGCCGTCGATCAGCGAGTGCCGGCAACCGTACTTGTTGTCGAACTTGCTCTTGGTGACCGAGTCGTTGACGTTGATCGCCGGGAAGAGCAGCGTGCCGGTCCGGTGCATCTCGTAGAGCCGGTGCACGCCGGTGGTGGTCTCCTCGGTGACGCCCTTGATGCCGCCCGCGATCCGGGTCCACCGCTGACCGTCCTCGGCGAGGGTGCGGTGCAGCACCTGGAGGATGACGGCGAACTCCTCGGAGTCGGCCGACTCCACCGGCGGGACCACGCCGGCCGCCTCGTACTCGGCGCCCTTGTGGACCAGCAGGGTGGCGTCCCCGCCGTCGTCGAGGATCATGTTGGGGCCCTGGCCGTCCGGCCAGGTCAGCACCTGCTCGGTGCACCACCAGTACTCTTCGAGGGTTTCGCCCTTCCAGGCGTAGACCGGCACCCCGGCCGGCGCCTCGGGGGTCCCGTCGGGGCCGACCACGACGGCCGCCGCGGCGTGGTCCTGGGTGGAGAAGATGTTGCACGACGCCCAGCGGACCTCGGCGCCGAGTGCCACCAGGGTCTCGATGAGCACGGCGGTCTGGATGGTCATGTGCAGCGAGCCGGTGATCCGGGCGCCCCGCAGGGGCTGGGCCTCGGCGAATTCACGGCGGATCGCCATCAGGCCGGGCATCTCGTGCTCGGCGAGCTGGATCTCCTTACGGCCGAACGCGGCGAGCGACAGATCCGCCACCTTGTAATCGCCCTCGGCGAGCGTGCGCGGCCGGTTCTCGGCCGACGCGCCACCGGAGGGTGCCGGGAGGGTGCTGGTCATGAAAGCTCCTGTCGTACGGTCTGCTGCGCGACCCTCCACCTTACCGGCGGGGGACAGCGCACGGGGCGGTCGGTCGTGGACGGACTTTCCGTCCACCAGCCGACCGCCCCGTGCATCCCCCCGGTTTGGATCCCCGCGCGTGTCTCGGACTCTCGTCGCGATAACGCTGCGTGCCTTCAGCGTCACACTGAGCACACATTGTGTCAAGCCGTTCCGGAGATTTCGGATTTGTCGGAGCGATGGCCGGTCGGCGACCCCCTCCGCCTGAGTTGCCGGCATCACCCGGGAAGCACCGGCGACCATGTCAGCCAGCTGACAGAGCTGCCCCAGGTCGGCAGCGGCCGGCTCAGGTCGATGCTTGCCGGCTCAGATTGGTAGCGGCCGGCTCAGGTCAGCCCGGCGGTGGCGACGTACGCCTCACCGTCACCGGCGACCGTCAACGCACCCGGCACCGCCGCACCGACCGCCGACTGCCCCGGGCCGAGCGTCACCGCGCCCGCCCCGTCGTCCAGTACGAGCTTGCCGGCCCGGCAGAAGACCACCCGGGGACCCGGCAGCGCCAGCCGGACCGGCTCCGGGACGTCCGCCGGAGTGACCCGGTGCAGGGCGAAATCCTCCACCGGCACCGGCCAGGTCACCACCCCGGGCGCCACCGGCACCGCCCGGACCACCGGGTCGTCGAGCACCTCGAACCGCAGTACCCGCAGCAGCTCCGGCACGTCCACCTGCTTCGGGGTCAGCCCGCCGCGCAGCACGTTGTCGCTCGACGCCATGATCTCCACCCCGGCGCCGTGCAGGTAGGCGTGCAGGTTGCCGGCCGGCATCCAGATCGCCTCCCCCTCGGCGAGCCGGACGTGGTTGAGCAGCAGGGCGACCAGCACCCCGGGATCCCCCGGGTACCGGCCGGCCAGATCCCGGGCGAGCGCCGCGTCCGGCGCGTACCCCGGCGCGGGCCGGGCCGCCAGCACAGCGTCCAGCAGTGCCGTGCGGTCCGTCACGGGCCACTCCAGCAGGGTCCCCACCGCGTCGGAGAGACCGGACACCCCGCCGCGCAGCGCGTCGACCACCGGGGCCAGGGCGGGTACCCCGAAAGCGTCGAACACCTCCGCCGAACGCACCGGGTCCCGGAAACCGCAGAGCGCGTCGAACGCGGAGAGCGCGACCAGCAGCTCCGGTTTGTGGTACGGGTCGGCGTAGTTGCGGTGGCCGCCCGCGCCGTGCTGCTCGGCGGCGTACCCGGCCCGGGCCTGCTCGGCGTCCGGGTGGGCCTGCAACGACAGCGGCGCCTCCGCAGCCAGCACCTTGAGCAGGAACGGCAACCGGGGACCGAACCGTTCGACCACCCGCGCCCCCAGCCAGTGCCCCGGCTCGGCGGTCAGGACGTCCAGCAGACTGCGGCGACCGTCCCCGGCGACCAGGGTGGCCGGGGCACCCGGATGGGCGCCCAGCCACAGCTCCGCCTCCGGGCCGTCACTCGGGGTGGGCCGCCCCTGGAGTTCCGCGATCACCGACCGGGAACCCCAGGCGTAGCCCCGGACCGGACCGTCGAGCAGATGCACCGTCAGCCCCCGTGCGTCCGGGCGGCCTCGTCCGTCGTACCCGCGCCGCCGGTCGACGGCGTCGCGCTCGCGGCCGCCGAACCGCCACGGGCAGCGGCCTGCGCCTGGTAGATGTCCGGCTCCAGGTAGATCACCCGGGCGATCGGGATGGCCGTCCGGATCCGGGCCTCCACGGTGTTGATGTTCCGGGCCAGTTCCTCGGCCGTCTCGCACGGCTCGACCGCGATCTTCGCGGCCACCAGCAGCTCCTCCGGGCCCAGGTAGAGCGTCTTCATGTGGATGACCCGCTCCACCTCCGACCCCTCGTTGATGGCCCGTTCGATCGCCGCCACGTCCTGCGGCTCGGCACCCTCACCGAGCAGCAGGCTCTTGGTCTCGATCGCCAGCACGATGGCGATGGTCACCAGCAGGATGCCGATCATCGCCGTACCGGCCGCGTCCCAGCGACCGTTGCCGGTGATCAGGGTCATCCCGACGCCGAAGAGCGCGAGGACCAGACCGACCAGCGCGCCCAGGTCCTCCAGCAGCACCACCGGCAGTTCGGGGGCCTTGGCCCGCCGGACGAACTGCACCCAGGACGCCTTGCCCCGGACGTGGTTGGACTCCTTGATCGCGGTCCAGAAGGAGAAGCTCTCCATCACGATGGCGACCACCAGCACGGTCACCGGTACCCACTGCCAGTCGGTGATCCCCTCCTTGTGGGACCACTTGTGGTACGCCTCGTAGAGCGCGAACAGACCACCGACGCTGAACAGCACGATCGACACGATGAACGCGTAGACGTACCGTTCCCGGCCGTAGCCGAACGGGTGCTGCGCGGTGGCGGCCCGCTTGGCCCGCTTGCCACCGAGCAGCAGCAGACCCTGGTTGCCGGAGTCGGCCACCGAGTGGATCGACTCGGCCAGCATCGACGACGAGCCGGTCAGGATCCAGGCGATGAACTTGGTGACCGCGATCCCGATGTTGGCGAGCAGCGCCGCGACGATCGCCTTCGTACCGCCGTTGGCGCTCACGCTGTCGCCCCGCCCCGCCGACCGGCGGCCTGCGGCGCCGCGGTGACGCCCCCCGAGTTGGTGCACGTGCTCACTGGTTCGCCAGCTCCTTCATCTCGGTGATGGCCGGCACGGCCATCGGGTCCAGCCCATGGGCCAGCGCGAGGTAGACCGAGGCGAAGTCGGGTACCGCGACCAGCGACGCGAGCCGCTCCAGTGCCGACCCGCCCTCGGCGGTCACCACGTCACAGCGCACGCCACGCCGCTCGGCGAGGGTCTGCACCGCGTCGGCCCGGCGCTCCTCGACCGCGAGCGGCTCGTCCGTGTCGTCCTCGGCGTTCAGCCCACCGTCCCGGAGCAGCACCAGCCGCAGCCGGGTCGCCGCCGGGACGTCGTCGTCCGGGTCGGCGAAGATGTCCCGGGTCGACTCGACCAGACCACCGAAGACACCGTCGAGCAGACCGACCCGGCCCCGCCCCGCCTCAC
>NZ_WVUH01000130.1 GCF_017614955.1 Micromonospora echinofusca | reverse complement strand
CGGGTAGCTCGACTCGACGTGCCGGGTTGTCCCGGATCAACCCTTCGCGGACCGCGCCGGTCAGCGCCGCCCGCAGCGTGGTGTGCACGTGCTGCAGAGTGCAGGCGGACTGGAGTTGTCCGGCACGGTTGCGGGTGGTTGCGATCGCGGCGAAGGCGGCGTTGAGCTGCCGCGAGGTCAACTCACCGAGGATCAGCTGCCCGATGTGCGGGATGAGGAACTGCTCGACGTGGTGGGTGTAGTGCATGCGTGTGGTCGGTCGTATCCGGGTCTTGGTCGACAGCCAGTACCGCAACCAGCGGGTGACCGTCCACGACCGGCCGGCCTGCTCCTCCCGGGACAGCGGCAGCAACTCGTCGCGGGCCCGGCGGGCCGCCGCCTGTGACGGGTAACCGCCCCGGCGTATCCGCTCGGCTTGGCCGAGCAGGTTGCGGGTGGAGCAGTGGAAGTACCAACTGCCGTGCTCACGCTCCGACAACCGCGGGCACGAACTACCCCGGCGGCGGCCCGTCGCCGTGTCGAGGCACCCGCACCGCTTCCCGATGACGCCCCGACTGTTCATGGTCTCTCCCTTCACCTGGTGTGGGCTCATCGTCGCGACACCGTGGATGACGAGGGACGCTTTCGATCTCAATGTTCGGCATCCGCCGAGTAGAGATGAAATGGGCTGAAAGGCGCCTGCCGCAGATCGATGTCCGGGACCGTCGAACGGTTCGCTACCGAACCGGCCCGTTGCAAGGCCGTGCACACGCTGTCCGTCGGTGGGCGAAGAACGTGCGTGACCATTCCGGGATGGTGGACTTGTCGAAACCGACCGTCAGTTCGCACATGGCGACACGCCTCGACGGTTGCCCGCCGTGGTGCGTCGAGATCCACGCCGCGCCAGCGGTGAGTGCTGGTCCGGGCGGGCGGACCCGGCGGCACTCCCGGACGGTCATGGAAACCCCCGAGAGTGAGGCCGGCGGGCCAGCAGTGGAGATCCGCGCACTGGAGCACCTTGACCGGCCCGAGGAGAGCGCACCCGCGGCGGTGCTCGTGTTCGCCCGGGAGCCGCTCAACCTCGCCGACGCCGGCTACCTCGCTACCTCCATCCGCACGGCGGTCACATTGGCCCGCCAGACGCACCGGCCGTACTGGATGAAGCGGGCGTGTCCGTCCTGGTGCAACGCGACCCACCTCGACGGCGACCACCTCGATGACCGACTCCACTGGCCAGACGACTCACCACCGGTGCTGCTGTCGCTGCATGACGCGGTGAGCACGGCCGGTGAGTCGTGCTGCGGTCAGGCGTACCGGCCGCCGCAGCTGGAGATCGACCTGGAACAGCACGCCGACGCGGTCGAGCCGGTGGTGAAGTTCGTGATCGAGGGCGCCACGGCGGTATTGCGTCTCACCCTCGACGAGGCCGAGCAGGTCCGGACGGCCGTCGACCGAGTGGTGACCATGGCGAACAACGCAGACAGCCAACCGCCGAGGCCCCCCAAGCCCCGGCGATTCCGGTACCGGACCGGCCCAGCCTCGACCCGGCCCTGGTCGACCGAGTGATTGACGACGAAGGCCTGACCGCCGCGCAGAAGATCAGCGTGCTTCGCGGTGCGATCGCCGCCCGCATGACCGAACAGGGCCTGAGCGTCCCTGAGCAGGCCGCGCGGTTGCACTGCACCGAGGAGCAGGCAATGGACGCGGTGGTGGACCTCGCGATGTGGTCGCACGCCGGCTACCTGCTCCCACCCGCGCGGCCCTCCGATCCGGAATGCCCGGCGTGGTGCACCGGGAACTGCCGCGCCGACGACGGCGTCCGTCTACACGACCGGCACGTGGCCACCGTGTATGGGCAACACAGCGACGACGCCAACGACATCAAGGTGGCCACCGTCGACCTTGCCGCGTTCAACTCGCCCGACGGATACGACGAGCCACCTTCGGTGACGCTGGCCATCGACAACCCGGAACCGCGCACCGCCGACATCACCACGACCGACGGGATGGACCACGGCACGGTCCGGAGCCTGGCCGCGTCGCTGCTGTCGGGCTGCTGGGACCGCACGGCAATGCGCCTCACCCCGCAGAAGGCGGCGGAACTCGGAGCGTCACTGATCGCCGCATCCCGCGCCGCCTACAACAACGTGCCAGTCGATGCCTAACCACGGCGAGGACTTGGAGTCCGGCGCGCTGTTACCGGAGACGCTGCCTTTGACCGATCGCCAACCAACCCCATCCTGCTGGGGAACGCGATCTGATCGAGACATGTGTCAGCGGTTTCCGGCAGACTCGGCGGTGCTAGCATAGATGGTCGACGTGGTTGGCGGTCATGGGGATCACAGGCGAACGGATCAGGGCGGCGCTGGAATCGAACCCGACCCTGATGCTACTCAAGGCGTACTCGAGAGACTGGGTGCTGCCGCTGTTCGCTGAGCATCTTGATCAGGTTGACGGGTCGGTGTCTGCCGAGTGGTTCCACGAGCGGGTCGCCGAGGCGCGCGAGCAGGTCCCCGGGTGGCAGGGCAACCTCACACCGGCAGAACACTGCCGTGACTGGGTCGACAAGCGGTGGCTGGAGACCGAGACGCTCAACGGACGTCTGAGGTATCGCTTGTCGCCCTACTCGCTACGAGCGCTGCGGATCGTCCGTGAGCTTGTCGAGGGAGAGACAACGGTCAGCGGTGCCCGTCTCGGCTCCATCACCCACGCCGTACGGCTCTTGGCCGACATGACGAACCCGGACCGAGACGTTCAAGTGCGGCGCATCGACCAGCAGATCGCCGAGCTGCGCAAGAGGCGCCAGGACATCGCTTCCGGTCGGGTGCGACTGGCGACTCTGGAGGAGATGAAGCAGCAGCTGCGCGAGATCCTCGCGATGACCCGGTCCTTGCCGGCCGACTTCCGGCAGCTGCGCACGATGGTGGAAGAACGTCACCAGGAGGTCGCGCGGCGGGCGATGGTGCAGGGACCGCGCAAGGCGGACCTGGTCGAGGACTACCTGCGCGAGAACGACCTACTGGCGAAGACGAGCCAGGGCACGGCATACCTCGGGTTCTCTAGGCTGCTCTCATCGCGGCAAACCGAACAATTGCGCGCCGACATCGACCAGATCTTGGCGCAGGAGTTCGCGCGTGAGCACGTGACGGCCACGCAACGTGAAGAGCTCGACGGCATGCTGTCGGCCCTTCTCGCCGCGGAACTGGACGTGCAAAGCAGTTACGTGCGCTGGTCGGCGTCGCTGCGTCGGTTCCTCACACGGGTCGCCCACGGCCGCCATCAGCGGCTACTCAGCCTCGCCGACCGTGCTCTGCACGCCGGTGGCGCCTGGGTGCAGGCCGAGCCAGGCCAGCGGTATGTGCCCCAAGACGTGCTCGGCGTCGGCCCCCTCGCCATCACCGACATCTCGCAAACTCAGCTCTGGCGCGACCAGGGACCGCAGCAAGTCGTTGTCGAAGTCACCGAACAGCGCGCCACGCTGCCCACCGCCGACCGAGCCGCCCTGCGGCTGGCCGCCGGCACGAGCCCGCGTGCTGTCGGACGAACCATCAACAGGCTGCTCGCCAGCCGACCGGTGGTGACCGGCGCGGAGGTGTTCGACGCCACTGCGCCGGAATTCCAGCGCCTGGGCACCCTGGTGAGCCTGCTCGACCTCGCCGTCACGCATGGGCAGGTCGACATCAGCCTCGTGGAGACGGTGCGGTTGTCCGGTGATCGGGCAGCCGCACTGATGGCCACACTGCCTGCCCTCGTCTTCGACGAGCCCGTGCCGACCAAGGAGGTGCCATGAGCCACGGCATTATTGTCCTCGACGACTCGACGTCCGACGACGACCCGGACAAGTACGGCTTCGAGGGCGACGAGCCGGACGGCCCCGGTGGGTCGCGCCTACCGACCGCGGCTCGGCGGGCGCTGGCGACGCTGCTGAACAACCGATTCATCACCCGGAGCCGACACCGAGGGGCGTGGGAGGCGGTGCTGGCGTACGAGAACGAGATCCGAGAGCGTCTCGCCGACATGTACCTGCTCTTGACCGTGGACAGGGATTACGAGGTGGCGTTCAAACGTCAGGACCCGGCCGAGGACGCGCCGAAGATGCTGCGCCGCGACAAACCGCTGCACCGTGACGCGTCCCTGCTGCTGATCCATCTGCGGAAGGAGCACACGTACACCGACGCCACCGACGACCCAGTCGTGATCACCCGAGTCCAGGTGGCCGAATTCCTGCGCCCGTTTCGGGAGGACGGCGATGGCGACGAGGCCAAATTTGAGCGCCGCGTGGACGCGGCCATCCGTGCGGTGACCGACCTGAAGCTGCTGACGGCGGACCCGGACGCCGACTACCTGTTCACCGTCTCACCCGCCATCGTGCCGCTGATCGGCGCCGACGAGGTCATGCGCATGGAGCGGTACTTCATCGACGCGGCCCGCACAGCGGGCGCAACCGATGAGAGGGACAACGCGGAGAACGGCGAGGATCCCGCATGACCACCACCGCGCCCCGCATCGCTGTCAACGAGGACTCCGCCGGAGAGCACGACGCGGCGCAGTTCCGCATCAGCATGGTGCAGATCCTCAACTGGGGCGCGTACTCGGGTCTGCAGAGCATGACCGTGGCGCGGTCGGGGACCGCGATCGTCGGCCCTTCCGGGCGTGGCAAGTCCACGCTGCTGGACGCCGTGGCCTCGGTGATCCTGCCGAACCCGCAGGAGTTCAACCAGGCCGCCCGCGACGACCGCGGCAAGAAGCGTGAGCGGACCGTCTACTCGTACGCCCGTGGACACACCGACCAGAGAAGGGACGACAACCGGCGCTCCGCGACGACGAACTATCTGCGACCGCCCGGCGGCCCAGGCTTCCCCAGCGGCGCGGCGATTACGTGGGAAACCCGAGACGGGCGACGCGTCACCTCGTTCCGGTTGGCGTGGGTCGGCCCGGACGCCGACGGACCGGAGGCGATCAACGCCGCCACCGTCTACGGGTTCGTCAACGACTGCTTCGACCTGACTCAACTGCAGGGGCTCACCGCCGTCCGGCAGGGAGCGTCCCCGCTGTCCAAGACCTCCCTGGAACGTCTCATCGAGCAGGACCGCGGTGACGTCGTGGACCCCTCACAGGCACGGGTGCACGCCAAGATGCGCACCGTCATGGGGATGGGCTCCACCGACGAGTCGCAACGCCTGGCCATGCAGCTGCTGAGGCGCGCCCAGGCGTCCAAGGGCATCTTCTCCATTAACGCCCTGTTCAAAGAGTTCGTGCTCACCGAACCGCTCGCGCTGACCCGGTGGGATGTCGCACTCGAGGCGTACCGCGAGGCGTCCCGGCTGTACGAGGAGTTCGAGTCAGCACGGCGCCGCACCGACACCCTCGCGCCTCTTCCCACAATCGCAGACAAGTACCGTGTCGCCGGCACCGACTTTGTCGCCAAGAGCCGGCTGCTTAGAAGTGACGGGCAGGGCCCTGCACGCATCGATGTGTGGCACGCCGAGAAGGTGGCCGAGTGGGCTGACGCGGCCATTGACGACAACCGCCTCGCCAAGGCGGAGACAGACGAGGAGCACGCGACCGCCGTCAGGCTCGCCGAAGAGGCCGATCGGCGGGAGAAGGACACGCTGAACCAGCTCATGGCGGCTGGCGGCGACCGTTCGACACTCATCACGGTGCAACTGGAGCACGCGCGGGAGGTGCTCGACCGAGTCGACGCAGAGCGGCGCCGATTCGACAGCCGCCTGGCAGTCTTCGAACTGCCGCTGCCCACCTCGCCAGGCGACGTGACGCTGACACATGTCAGCCTCGATCACCTCCTCGCGCAGGAGGAGAAAGCGCTCAAGGCCGCCGCCGAGGCGGTCACGAAGGCTGCGGGGAAGCTCTGGCAGCTGCGCAAGGACGACGAGGACAAGAAGCGCGAGGTAGCCGGTTTGCGGGCACGACGCAGCCTCATCCCTGAGGACGCTGACGCGCGCCGTAACCGGATCGCATCCGACCTCGGCCTGGACAAGGATCGGCTTCGGTACGCTGGCGAGCTGCTGCAGCTCAAACCCGAGCATCGGCGCTGGGAGAAGGCTGTCATCGGCCTTTTGCTGCCATTGTCGAGCACTCTGTTGGTCGACAGCCGCGACTTCGCACGAGTGCGCCGGTACGTGCACGACCACGACATGGGAGGCTTGACCACCCTTGCGCCGGCCGACTCCAACGCGCCAAGCCACACTCCGAAAGACGGTAGCGTCCCGGCCCTGCTTGACATCGCCGATCACCCCTTCCACGGGTGGCTCGCCGGTGAACTACACGACACCGTCAACTACTACTGTGTGGAGACCGACGCGGAGTTGGACAACCCGCGCCCTGAGTGGGCTCGCGGAGCGATCACTCCCGCCGGCATGCGCACGGCCGCCCGGAAACGATTTACCAAGGACGACCGTCGCCTGCGCTACCCCTGGCTCGGCTGGGACACCCGAGCACTGCTGCAAGAGCTGGGCGACGAACTCGAGTCGATCCGGCGGGAGCTCCGGCTCGCCGAGCTGGCGTCGGGTGAGGCAGACCAGCAAAGCCAGCTGGCTCGTGGCCGATCACGTGAGCTGGCAGCACTGCGCGCAGACCTGACCTGGGAGCGGATCGACTCAAGCGCGGCCCACGGCCGGGTGAAGGAACTCGAGACCCAGCTCGGCCAAGCCAATTCTCCCGAAGTCGCGCATCTGTCGGACCTGCTGAGCAGGCAGCGTGACGCGACAATCACGGCGAGCGGCGAGGTCAGACGACTCGAGGACAAGCAGAGGGAGCTCGACAAGGAGTGGGGTGATCTCGTCAGCGCGGTAGACGAGGCGAAGGATCGCGTCGAGGCAGCCCCGCCCCTGACTAACGACGAGCACGCCACGCTGGCCGCGACCCCGTTCGCCGCGCCCGCCGGCACCGCCGCAATCATGCAGAGTTTGAGGACGGCCGTCGAGCACCTGAGCGGCCAGATCGAACGACACAGGAGCGACCGAGAGAAACACGAGGCGGCCGTCGTCGGCTACATCGCCGCGTACCGCAACCTGGACGAGCGGACCGCCCGGGAGACAGACGGCACGATCGACTCCCTGCCGTCGGTGCTGGCGATCTATGAGCAACTCGTGACCGACGACCTGCCCCGCGCGAAGGACGCATGGCTGGCGAAGGTCGATGAGGACATGAATCGGCAGCTGCGCGGGCTGCTCGTGCAGATCGACGACGACACCCGGGCCATCAAGCGAGGGCTCGACCCGATTAACAACGTGCTGCGCCACGTGCGGTTCCGCGCTGACGCAACGCTGAGCATCGAGTCTGTCGAGCGCCCGAGCAGCGACCTGAAAGACTTCCGTCAGATCATCACCCAGTACACCAGCAACACGATCGGACTGGACGCGAAGCGCAACGCCGAGCAGGTGGAGAAGTCCTTCACCCGACTACGCAAACACCTTGCGAAACTCGACGACCCATCGAGAGCAGGAGAGGCTTGGCGGCGGCGCGTTTTCGACGCCCGCGAACACGTCGAGTTCCAGGCCATCGAAACCCGCCCCGACGGCATCAAGGTCGTGCACGACGGTGTCTCGGGGATGAGCGGTGGCGAAGGGCAAGAGCTGATCGCGTTCATCCTCGGCGCTGCCCTACGGTTCCGCCTCGGCGAAGGCCACGAAGGCCCGCCCGCCTACGCGTCGGTCATCCTCGACGAAGGGTTCGTCAAGGCCGACAGCGACTACACCGGCCGGGCCCTATCCGCCCTGCAGGCCCTGGGCTTCCAGCTGATCGTCGGCGCACCCCGCGAGAAGGCAACCGCCTTCGAGGACTACGTAGAATCCGTCGCCTACATCAACATCGACGTCCACGACCCTACGCGCGTGCGCATCTACCCCATGACAATGCAGGAGGCGCTACGCCTTGAGGAAGGATAGATTTGATGCGACACCCGGACGAGGTGCTGGAACAGATACGTACCCGATACCGCAAGAATTGGCGCGACTGGCTGCTGCATGCAGGCGAGACTGCCTTCTCGTTTCCTCTTGGTGCGGCGAACGCGCAGGAAATCGCCCGCGAGTCGGACACCGTCGGCCACTGGATACGGGTTTGGCGGAACTGGTCGGGAAAACACCCTGCTGCCCAGCTCCGCACCGCCATCCGGCGCACCGTCATTGGCCCACAGGAGATCATCACTCACCTGGATGTTCCCACGATCGTCGACCTCGTGGCCCTCGATGAGAACCTCAGGGACCACTGGCGGCGGGCCACCGCCCGATGGGCGCGCCTCGTCACCCTACCCGGCGGCCTGGTTACCGAACGGGTACGCCCGCATCTGCCGCAGATCATCGACCTGGACGAAACTGACTTCGACATTCTGATCAAATCTGTCGTCTGGTTTACCGAGAACCCCCGGTCGGGACTAACCATCCGGCAGGTGCCCATCCTGGGAATGCACACCAAGTGGCTCGCCCGCCACCGGCGCCTCATCCTGGCCTGCCTCAACATCATGGAAAATCCGCACGTCAGCAGTGACCAGCCAGACGAGGAGTTGGAACAGCACGATCTGGACCCGCTCGGGCTGAAGGCCCTGCCCGTGCACATTGATGTGATCCTGGCCGACCCCGCCGATCGCGCACGGGTCGGCGGTCTGCGGCACCTGAGAGCCCCACTGCCGGAGATCGACGCGCTACCCATCTGCCCTGACACCGTCATGATCGTGGAAAACAAGGAAACCGCCTACCTCGTCCCCGACCAGCCACGGACCGTCGTCATCCACTCGCTAGGCAACCACCTCAACGTCCTAGACAACATCACCTGGCTGCACCCGGCGCGTCAGCTGTACTGGGGAGACCTTGACCGCGCCGGATTCCTCCTACTGTCACGTGCACGTGCCCGGCTGCCACACCTCGCCTCCGTCCTTATGGACCCTCACACGCTCGAAGAACACAAAGAACTTGCCGTCGAGGACAAGACACAAACCGATCGGCCGCTGCCTAACCTCACCGATACCGAAACCTCGACCCTGGACGCTCTATCCACGGAGCAGGGCGGCCATGTGCGCTTGGAGCAGGAGCGCCTGCCCTCGCCATTCGTCCTCAACCGGCTTGGCCGCACCAGGTAAGTACTCGGTAGCGACAAAGCGCCTTGGAGGTGCGAACTGAGACAAGCTCGCGCAGCCAGCAAGGCAGGCGCCGTCTCAGCCAGCGGGCCCCGCGCTCAGGCAACCCTCCACCATGTCTTACGCGGTCTTCTGTACGGCTCCCGCTCCTCCGTCTCCCGGGCAGCGCCGTGCCGTCACCGCCAAGAGCCGTCGCCGCCGCCCGGCCTGGCGCAGCATGTGGCAGACGGGCCCGACTTCGTCAAGCAGGCCTGGCGCTTGTCGAGGAAATCTCACCGGTGCCGCTCGTCTTACAGTTCCACCCGAGGGAGCAGCCCGAGTGCAATGTTCAACTCCCGGCGCAGTTCAGCAACTTGCGCGGCTGTCAGAGTGACATAGGTGGACTTGTCGCCTGCCAGCACGAGCAGGCTCAGCGCTGGCTCTTGATACGGACTCTGGGTCAAGCTGCACCATATTGACTTGGAGCGCCCAAGGATAACGGACGAAAGGTTGCGGAGGTGATCGCGTGCGCCGTCGATGTGGCCAGATTGGCACCAAGGCGGGCAGACTAATCCATAGCGTGTTCGGTAGGTTCGCCGTGCGCGGCGCGTAATGGCCGCCTTTCGGGCCGCTCGCTGTCGAGGGGTCGGAAGGCTCGTGACAGTCGCGAAAGTGCCGGTTCTTTTCATGCTTGGGATAACGCCTAGATGCAATACCAGTTACTTAGGTGTCTTCGCCTGCCGTTTGGTGCGTGCGGGTTTGGTGGCGGCGACGATGGTGATGGCCGGGTGGGATGGTTCGGGTGGGTTGTAGTGCTCGGCGCGTTTGAGTGCCCAGTTGGACATCTTGCGTTTGATGACGCGGGGGTTGGTGCGCCGGCGGCGTGGTGGCAGGAGCCGTTCGCGGATCTCAGCCAGCGTTGTGGTGATCGCGCGGGCGAGTCTGCTGGGGGGAAAAGGCCGCCTGGGCGGTGACCTGGCGGCGGACGATGTTGAGGGTACGGGTGAACGACATCCGGTCGGGGTCGTGCTCGACTCTGGCAGCGGCGTGGTGCATCAGCGACCGGATCGCGTGGTGCGACAGCAGCAGTCCGTAGAGTTCCTGTTCGACGCCGAGGGGATGCTGTGACCGTAGGACCATGCCGGGACCGCCCTGGTGGGTCTTGAGTTCGTCGAGGGTCGACTCGACCTCCCACCGCTGGGCATAGAGCGCGGCGACCTCGTCAGCAGGCGCCATGGTGTGGTCCAGGATCGTGGTGATCAGCCGGTAGACGGTGTCACTGCCGTCGATCGTGTACTCCACGACCCGCACGGTGATCGCATGCTGGCGGCGGTAGTGGTCGGCGGTCGAGGCGATGTTCGACAGGTATGAGCCGTCGGGAAGCTGCGCGTCAACGGGCAGCCGGGACGAGGCTCTGGTCCGCCACAACAGGTCCGCGCCCGTCGCGCGGGCGGCCTGCCACAAGTCGTAGCCGGGGAAGCCGCGGTCGGCCAGCAGCAGCATCCCCGGTGACAATGCCGGCAGCAGGTCCAGGGTCAGGACCCGTTCGTGCGTGGCCAGCGGCCCGATCGCTGCGGCGAACACGGCGTGGGTGCCGCACTCGACCAGCACCGCCATCCTGGCCTGCGGATACGCGGCCCTCCCGTCACCACGGGCCGACCCCGGACGCCCGAAGTGGTCCACGTTGGAGTCGGTGTCGGGGATGTCGAACGTGGTGCCGTCCACCGCGACCAGCCGCCACCGCCGGTAGAACGCCCCCACCGTCTCGGCGGTCGCTACCGGCCGGCAGACCCGGTCGAACAACACCCGAAACGGTTCGACGCCCACCCTCGCCCGGGCCTTCCAGATCGCCGCGCTGGTCGGCACCCGCCACGCCCCCTGCCATCGGCGCTGACCGGGCAGACCCTGCGTCAGCAGCCGAAGCACCTCCTCGTAGCCCTGCCCGAAGAACAGACACATCGCCAGAACGAAGTACACGACCACCCGAGACCACAGTGGCGGCCTGGCCGATCCAGGCGTCCAACGGTGCCATCCCGAAGGTCATCTGGAACGTCGCGTCCACACTCGCGGCCGCCGACCCGCAGGGCATCCCACGCGACGGGCCGCTCGAGTTCCGCGGCCAGTACAACAACGTCGGGGAACCGCCCATCCGGATCACCTTCGACCGCAACCTCGCCAGCGCCGACATCGCCCAGGTCGGTCCCGGAGCGGTCAACCTCATCACCGGCAACTACCAGCTCGGACAATCCGACGTGTCAGTAGGTGGCCTGTCGGTCGCCCGCACCTTCAACACCCGGCAGGCCGGCGGGATCGACCCGCTGTTCGGACCCGGCTGGGTCTCTGGGGTCATGGCCACCAGCGCGGATGCCCCGTTCATTAAGCTCACCACCTACGACAGCCTCGTCCAGGTCTCCCTGCCCGACGGGTCGACCCTAGGGTTCACCAAGGTCGACAGCACCGGGGCGACCTACCAGCCCCAGGTCGGCGCCGAAAAGTACGCCCTGACCTACGACTCGGCGACCAACAGCTTCCAGCTGACCGACGACGGGGGCAACACCGCCACCTTCACCCGAGGGACCACCGACCCCACCGGGGTCTACACCCCGACCTCGGTCAGCACGCCCGGCTCCGGGAACACCTCGACCTACTCGTGGGAGAAGGTCACCCTCGGCACCCAGGACGTGATGCGCCCCACGCGCCTACTCGCCCCCGTGCCTTCCGGAGTCACCTGCACCACTCTCGTACGGGGCTGCCGGGCGCTGACGTTCACCTACGCCACCGCGACGACGGCTACCGGCACCGCAGCCAACACCTGGGGTGACTACCTCGGCCGAGTCAAGGATGTCTCGTACACCGCGTGGGACCCGGACCTGCCCACCCCCGCGATGCGCACGGTCGTCCTAGCCCGCTACACCTACGACAGCACCGGCCGGCTACGGGCCACCTGGGATCCACGTCTGGACTACACCGACGGCAGCAGCAGCCACTCCCTACGCACCACCTACGACTACGACACCGACGGCACCGTCACCACGATGACGCCACCCGCACAGGAACCATGGCAGTTCACCTACACCACCCTGCCCGACGACCCCGGCAAGGGCAGGCTCCACAAGGTCACCCGCTCGGCACTCGCCGCCGGCACCGCCGTGGAAAGCGTCGTCTACCGAATCCCGACCACGGGCAGCGGCGCCCCATACGACCTGTCCGGAACCCAAACCGCGCGGTGGGGCCAAACCGAACCACCAACCGACGCGACCGCCGTCTTCCCGGCCACCCAGGTCCCCACCGGCAATCCCGCCACCGGCACCCTACCCACCTCGTACGAGCGGGCAACCGTAACCTACCTCGACGCCAACGCCCGCACGGTCAACACCGCCCAGCCGGGCGGTTACATCAGCACCAGGAATGGCTGAGAGCTGCCCTGGTCTGGCGTATACGAGTGAGCAGGATGAGCTTGGCCAACCGCGCAACACTGCTGATGTCGGCGCACGCCGGTATGGCTGGCTAGGGTCAGCAAGTAGGGCAGCCGACACACCGAACGGAACAGCTTTGATGGGCGCGCGGGTTTACAACCCTACGACCGGCCGCTTCCTTCAGGTGGACCCGATTTACGGCGGCAACGCCAACAGTTACGAATACTGCTCAGGCGATTCTGTTAACTGCACGGACACCTCCGGCAAGGTGTCCTGCTCGAAATGGTACTCAAGATACTATAGATGGAGCTGGGAATATGCATTTCGATGCACGTTCTCGCACTGGGAGACGAAATTTATCCTTGATTTTGTCGGCCTGGCCACTGCGGTAATCGGTGGCGCCCTTGGCGGGCTTATTGGATACGCGGTCGGCGGGCCGTTTGGCCCCATTGTCGGTGGCGTACTCGGTGCCATTATTTCCTGGCTTGCTGGGACATTTGTGCCAAGACTTTACGAATATTTCTGTCGCCGACAGAATGGGGTGTACGTGTACATGGGTGTCGGCTTCCTTGGGAGAACATACATACCGTTTTCTGGCTGGGGCTTCCCAGTCTGTCGGTAGACAGAGAGGCTGTGATGGGAACGACAGTCGCGTACGTAATGGTTGCGGGCGGCATTCTAATGATCGTGCTCGGCGGCTGGCTCTGGAGGCAGAGAAGGTCTACAGGCCGCCTGCTCCGGACGACGGTTCGGGTGTCGGTCCGCGATGTAAGCCTGCTGATCTGCGCGACCGGCGCTGCTGCCATTATCTCGCAACTCCCAGTGGCTCTCGGGATGGACGCTGGCACGAAACTACTGATGTGGTTCGCCTCACTCCCTTTCTTGGTCACCGCATTATGGCTAGTGTTTCGCATTGTCTCGATTTCAGTTCACGGCCACGACGGTAACGACGATGTTCAGTCTCAACCACCACACAGGCCCGTAGACCAATGAGTATTCGGTCGGGCCGGGACGAAATGCGTCCCGGCCCGACCACCGAGCCTGGGAACAGGATGAACGTCATCATCCCCTCGTACCCGATGACCGAAAGCAGCCGGAGGGTAGCGGGTGGGCAGGATAAAGGATCAATCGGGCTGGGACGGGAGGCTGCTCTTGGCGAGCAGCAGGCGCGATATGCCGGCCCGTCAGGACGACTCACCGCCCCGGCGCCGTCAGGCAGCCGGGGCGTACCGGCGGGCCGGCTCACCGCGCGCCAGCGCCTTGATCCCGTAGAGGGGTCTGGCGAACAACGCCCCGCCTCGGTTCGCATGTTCCTACTGGTTCGCACGTTCGGCGTCGGGTGCGTGGTGGTCACTGGTCGCGTCCGCCTGGTCGGCGTTGTGGTGTTTCGGCAACCAGCCTTGGTGCTCGTAACGTCGCACCCGCCCCCGGGTGGAGGAGAATCCCTGTAGGGGAGTCGGGTTCGTCTGGAGCGAACCCCAGGTGCCCGCCATGGCGGAAGTCCGGGCAGGCCGGGCGGTCTCACTCCGCTGTTCTGGACTCACGTTGCCCCTGCGGCAGAGATCACGGGCTGTGATGGACGGAGCTCACTCACCCTTCAAGATCAGTTCTGGCGGCGGTGCTGTGTCCGGTTGCGTGCTCTCGGTGGCTGGTGGTTGGGGGGAAGGCTTCGGCGCACCGTCCGTTCGGTCTTGCCGATCCTTTTCGCAATGTCGCGGTATTCCATGTGCGGATCAACACGCAGCCAGTACGCGACGGCGGCGGCTGTCTTGACCGGCGCATCTGGTGCATTGGCTCGATCGCCTGCCGCCGGCAGCTGATCAGAGTCGCCGTCCATGCTGTGGGAATGGGTGGCTTCCGGTGTGTCGGGGCTCATTGGCGTCGAGGTGTCGGGCACCGGCCCCGGGTTCGGCGATGAGGTCGGGGCCGGGGTCGGTTGATCGTTGATGCGCTTGTCTTCTGGCCCGGCGGACAGCTGGTCGACGTCGTTGCTGTCAGCGCGGGCTCGAGGATCGGGTCGGGCTTTGGTGACAACTGGTTCGGTGGGCGGTTCGTCTTCCGGGGCTGCGGGGGCGGGCCGCAGTGGCTCCTCTTTGGGTGGAGGGTGCTCGGATCCGAGCCGTTGAGCCCGTGTTCCGCGTCGGCTGAAGCGCCACTTCCCCCACTCAGCGTTGACCGCGATGCGGGCTGGTGCGAGGTCGGCGGCGATGAGGTTGGTGAGGGCGTCGTAGTCGGCGGTCGCGGCCAGGCGGGCGGCGATCTGTTCGAGGTCGTAGACGTGCAGGGCGATCGTGGCCGTGGTGGGATCGACCGCGGCTTTGATCTTGCGTCGCAGGATTTTGGCGATCGCGGCGTCGCGGTGTTCCCGGCGCATCACCGTCCGGGCGGCGTGCAGTGATCCGTAGAGACCGAGCCCGGGGTCGGCTTTGGCCATGGATCGGGCCCGCCAGGTGATCAGGGGGTGACGCAGCCAGTGGCCGACCTCGTACGCGGGGCTGGTCGCCGGTAGCGCGCCTGTGGCGCGGAGCCGGTCCCGGCGGACGTTCTCGGCGTGGGTCAACCAGACCAGGTAGCCCAGGGCTGACATGCCCGCGAAGAACCCACCGAGCAGGTGATTGTCGTGGGCCAGCCAGTTGAACGCCACCGCGCCGGCCGCGATGGCGGCCGACAGGATTCGGGAGGCGATGGCGCGTTCACCCAACCGGCGGCGCACGTCGGCGTTGGCCATCACCACGACGCCACCGAGTTCCAGTGCGGCGACGGCGGGGATCGCGATGAGCAGATGGATGTCGAGTTCCTGCGTCGCGCCGGTGACCTGGCCGGTGAGCGCGACGATCAGCACGACGAGGTAGAAGACGGTCCGCATCCGCGCGGCCCGCCGCACGGCCTGCTCCAGGTCCGTGTCGAGCTCACCTGCGGTCGGTCGGGTGACGGGCTGGACGGGGGGCTATCCGTCCGGGCGATGACGCTTCGACAGGCGCCGGCCAGGGGTTGCCGTTGGCGCGTGTCTGGTCCGCGTGGGTGCTGGTCATCGGACGGTCCTGCGTGCTCCGGTGGCGTGTGAGCCGCGTTGTAGTCGGTTGATCAGGGTGTCGGCGAGGGTGTTGGTGTCGTCGCTGACGTCGGTGTCGATCTCGTCGAGTGCGCGGGCGAGTTGGCGGCGCAGGTCGCGGATCGCGGTGGCGTCGCCGAGGGCGGCGTGGGCGCGCATCGCCGCCTGGTACAGCGCTTCGGCGTAGGGGCTGTGGCCGATCGCGGTGGTGAGCACGGCGAGTGCCTCGGCGGGTTGGTCGTCGAGCGCGTCGGCCAGGGCGAGGGCGGCGTCGGTCGCCTGCCGCTGGGTGGCCTCCCGGTACGGTTCGATCCACTCGTAGCCTTTGCCGGCGGCGAGGGGGCCCTGGTAGGCGTCAACGGCGCGGCGTAGGGCGGTGATCCGGTCGGCGGTGTTCGTGGCGCGGTTCGCGTCGGTGAGCGCGTCGCCCATCCGCCACAGGTCCACGTCGACTGTGCCGCGGTGCAGGATGTAGCGCCGGTCGGGGTGGGACAGGTAGGTGGCGGGGCCGCCGGTGGCCTTCAGGACGCGACGCAGGTTGTAGACGTAGGTGTGCAGCCGGTGCGGTGCCTTGCTCGTCGCCGCTTCCGGCAGCAGGTCCTCCAGGATCGCCTCCTGACTTGCGGTACCGCCTCGTACGGCGAGGTAGACCAGCAGTTCCAGTGCCTTGCCTCGCAGCGGTTGGGTCGTGTCGATGTCGATGACTCGGGCGTCGCCGAGTACCCGCACCTCAACCCGTCCCGGCTTGCCGTCGACGGCCGGTTGGTGGTTCGTGCCGTCTCGTGGTGGGGTGTCCTGCTCGGCAGGGGTGGTCTCGGATGGGCCCGAGTCGGCGGGAGCCGGCTTCACGTCGGCGGTCGTTGGCGTGGTCGCCGGTCGGGGGTACCCGGCCTGATCCCGCACACGGTCGGTCTTTTCGTCGTTGTACGCCGTGCCGTCGTCTGGTGGCTGCGGCGTGGGCGCGACGGATGCGGCTGGTTGAGGGTCACCGGTGTGGGATTCGGCGAGTACCCCCAGCAGATCGGCGGCGTCGGCGGGGCCGATGACGCTCAACCGGCCGACGACCGCGCCGTGGTCGTCGTGGCGGTTGGTGCCGCTGTCGGCGGGGCTGGTGGTCCCGTCGTCGGCGACGACCACGGTGCCCCCATCCGGCCAGACACCGAGCAGTACCCCGTGGATGTCCAAGGGCTGCCCCTGCGCGAGCAGCGCCGCGACACGGGCACGTTCGCCGGTGTCGGCCTCGGCGATGAGCAGCATCGGCGGCAGCGGTCCGGTCAGGGGGTCGGCGTCACGTAGCGCGGCGACGGTGTCCACCTCGTGGTCGACGCACAGGCGGGTACGACGCAGGGCCTCCTCCTCCACGAGCGTCAGGGCGTCGGCCAGCCCGTCGGTGACCACCAGCCGAGGCGTATCCGGCAGCCTGACCGAAGCTCCCAGCAGGGTGTCCAGGGTGGTAGAAGGGATCACGACGTGGCCGCGCTGGTCAGGCTCGTCCGGGCCGCCGGTGGCGAGCCCGGCCAGCAGGAAGCCCCGCGCCGCCGCCCGCGCGCCAGGCCCGGTGACACCCAGCCCCGCAGCAGGTGACAGCTCAGTCAGTCGGCCGGTCCACGCGGGCGTGACCGGGCTCGGGAGCAGCTCGGAGCGGCTGGTGGCGGGCTGCTCGTCCCCGCCGGCCGCAACGGTGGGTCCACCACGGGCGATATCCCCTGCGGTGGATGGCGCCGACGGGGCCAATTGGCGTAGTGCGCGGCGGATACCGGTGACTACCGTGGGCATCGGCCGCAGATCCGGGTCGTCCAGAGGCCGCCAGGCGGTCGGTGGGCGTGGGCGGTACCGGCGACGGCGGTGCGCCCAGACCAACGCGACGGCCGCCACGACCGCGGTGGCCAGCCCGAGATCCATCCAGCCACCACGACCGACCGGGATACCGCAGGGCATGGTCGGCGCGGACGAGGGCTCCACCGTCGGGCGCGGATCCGGTGACCCGACCGTAGGGCTGCTCACCGTCGGTGCGGTAGAAGCCGTCGGCGCCGCGTCGGACCCTTCGGAGTTGCCCTCACCGGTCGTGTTGTCGCTGTTCGGGGCGCTGGTAGCCGGTCCGTGCGAGGTCGTGGGCGGCGCGGGTTGGGGTGTCTTCGGTGACGGTGTCACCGGCCGTGCCGTGCTGGCGGCGGGCAGGTCGAGGGTCCAGCCGGGGTGGATGACGTCCGGGTCGGTGAGGGTTCCGCCGGTGGGGAATCGGGTGCCGCGGTTGAGTGCGAAGATGTCGTCCCAGCGGTCGCTGTCGCCGAGCCGGTGGCGGGCGATCGTGGACAGGGACTCGCCCCGCCGCACCTTGTGGTTGGGCTTCGGGCTGGCCACGGTCCGGTCACCTG
>NZ_WVUH01000012.1 GCF_017614955.1 Micromonospora echinofusca | reverse complement strand
ACCCCGGTCACCCCGCCCGGCCACCAGTACCCCGACGGCCACCGCGACGACTGCGGGTCGGCGCCACGGTGGGGCCGCCGGGCCGGGCGGGGTGACCGGGGTGGCGCCGCCGGCGGTCGGTGGTGCGAGGTCGACCTCGCGGAACGCCAGCCAGTCCAGTACCGCCGGCAGCCGGTTGGTCAGCACCTGCTGGTAGCTCTCCTGGCGGTGCCGTCGGTACGCCGGGGTCCAGTCGCCGGCCTCCAGGGTCTCCCGCAGCGCGAGCCGACAGCCGTCGGTGGTGGCGTCCAGCGTGCACTCCAGCAGGCCGCTGCGGTCCGGCTCGGTCCAGCGCAGCACCAGGGACCGGGGTTCCCGACAGCCGATCACCCGGACCTGCGCGGGTCCGGTGAAACCGGGCAGGTCGCCGGTACGGAGCAGCAGAGTGTCATCGGCTGCCGCTGCGGGCCCGGCCGCCTCTCCCCGGCCGACCGGCCGGCCGTCGGTGGGCGGGCGGGTCCCGTCGGCCAGTGGTTCCACCTCGACGAACCACTGGGCGAGCAACCGTCGGTCGGTCAGCGCCTGCCACACCCGACCCGGCGGGTGGCGGAAGTCGATCGCGGTCCGGATTTCGGTCACGGCGCGACTTTACGGCCATCCGGCCACGGCGCCACCCCGGCCTGGTTAAGTGTCGGGAGGGAGGTGGCGGAGGAGGACGGGCGTGGACGGCTACGGGGCGCGGATCGCGCTGGTGCTGTTCCTCGTCGCGGTCAACGCCGCCCTGTCCGGTACCGAGATGGCGCTGGTCTCCCTGCGGGAGGGGCAGTTGCGCCGGTTGGCACAGCGGTCACCGACCGGGCGGGCGCTGGCCCGGCTGGCCCGGGACCCGAACCGCTTCCTGGCCACCATCCAGCTCGGCATCACCCTGGCCGGTTTCCTGGCCTCGGCCGCGGCGGCGGTGTCCCTGGCCGAGCCGCTGGTCGGCCCGCTCGGTTTCCTGGGCACGGCCGCCGAGCCGGCGGCGGTCGTCGGGGTGACCGTGGTCCTCACCTTCATCACCCTGGTCCTCGGCGAGCTGGCACCGAAGCGGCTGGCCATGCAGCGGGCCGAACGGTGGGGACTGCTCGCCGTACGTCCGCTCGAACTGCTGGCCCGGTTGGCCCGCCCGGCGGTGTGGCTGCTCAGCGTGGCCACCGACGCGGTGGTCCGGCTGGTCGGCGGCAACCCGCACGCCTCCCGGGAGGAGGCCAGCGAGGACGAACTGCGGGAACTGCTCACCACCCAGCGCAACCTCTCGCCCCAGCAGCGGGAGATCGTCAGCGGGGCGTTCGAGATCGCCGACCGTACCCTCCGGGAGATCCTGGTTCCCCGGTACGAGGTGACCACCCTGCCCGGTCGGCTCGCCACGGACGAGGCAGTCCGGCGGCTGGCCGGTACCGGACGCTCCCGGGCGCCGGTGACCGGACCGGCCGGGCTGGACGACGTTCTCGGGCTGGTGCACATCCGGGACCTGGTCGGGGCGGACGGTCGGGCGGTCGCCGACCGGGCCCGTCCGGCGGTGTTCCTGCCGGAGACGCTCCGGGTGGCCGAGGCCATCCGGGAGCTGCGCCAGCGGCACGAGCAGTTGGCGCTGGTGGTGGACGAGCGGGGTACCACCGCCGGGCTGGTCACCATGGAGGACCTGCTGGAGGAGGTGGTCGGTGAGTTGTACGACGAGACCGACCGGGACGTCCGGCAGGTGGCCCGGGACGACGACGGGTCGCTGCTGGTGCCCGGCGGATTCCCGCTGCACGACCTCGCGGACGTCGGCGTGGAACTGGGCTTCCCGCTGCCCCGGGAGTACACCACCGTCGCCGGTCTGCTGCTGGCCCGGCTGGGACACCTGCCGACCGGGCCGGGGGAGCGGGTGCAGTTGCCCGGGTTCAGCGCCGAGGTGGTCCGGGTGGAGGGACACGCGATCCGACAGGTCCGGCTGCGGGTGACCGCCGCCCACCCGGACGGCGGGTCCGCAGACGCCGGGTGAGACCCGGACGGGGGAACCTGCGCCGACCGGACCCTCCGCCCCGGCCCGGTCGATAGCGTGGCGGACGTGAGTAACCGAGGTCTGCGCACGGTGCTGGCGGTGCTGGCCGGTCTGGCGGTGCTCTGGTTCGGCACCGGTGGCAGCGCACCGGCCGACGGGCGCCGGGTCACCAACGCCGTCCTGCTGCTCGCCGCCGGTGCCGCGCTCGCCGTCTGGTACCTCACCCGTCCCGGCGGCGGCGGCAAACCGGTCAGCTGACCGGTCCGCCTCGTCGGCGGCGCGCGACCAGGCGACGGCCGGACCTGGCGTCGTCAGCGGCTCGCGGCCAGTCGGCTCAGCTCCCCGGCGGACTCCTCACCGAGGGCCACCCGGACCAGCGCCGAGGCGAACCGGGCGAAGTCGGGGCCGGGCACCAGCCGGGCCAGTGCCGCCGGTTCGGCCGGCAGACCCAGCCGGTGGGCCCCGGCCAGCATCCGCCGGTCGGTGAAGGGGCGCAGGTCGGGCCAGACCTGCTGCGCCTCCCGCAGGAAGATGTCCGCGCCGGTCGGCCCGATGCCCGGGAACGCGGTCAGCGACCGGCGCAGGCCGCCCGGATCGCCGTCCACCTCGGCGTGCATCCGCCGCAGGTCGCCCCGCCACCGGTCCAGACAGAGCCGGGCGCCGGTACCGAGCATGGTGGCGGTCCGTTCGTCGTACCGGCGGTAGTGGCCACGTCCCAGCGCGTCCACCCGGTCCTGCCAGCGGGCCGCCTCCATCCGCTGCGGGGTGCGGAAGCCGGCCCGGAAGAGTTCCCGGGCGGCGGCCACCGCGACCTGTGCCCGGATCCGGGTGCTGAGCAGGGTGGCCAGCACGAGGAGCTGGTACAGCGGTGCGGGCCGGTCGGCCAGCGGGATGCCGGCCTCCTCGGCGTACGTGCGGCCCCGCCGCTCCAGCAGGGTGCGTACCAGTTGCCGGTCGTCGCCCATCTGGTCGTCATACCCCGCCCGGGACCGGTTAGCCCCGCCGACCGGGCCGGCCCGGTATGGGCCCGGCGGGGACGGGTAACCGGCAGGCGTGCGCGAGGCACGCGCGCGGCCCGAACCGGAAGGAGACGGCGATGACGAACGTGCAGCAGATGGAGATGCGGCGCAACGGGAAGAACCCGCTGGTGCAGGACAGCAAGGGCCCCGGCGAGTCCGGGCACCCGCGCTCGTCCCGGCCGGAGCGGGGGCGCCCGGTGCCCCGGGGTCAGGTGTCGCCGTACGGCCCGGCGGCCCAGCCGGTGGCCGAGGACGCCGAGGAGCACGAGTCCGGCTGAGCACCCTCAACCACGGGTACGCAGCCGTCGCCAGGTGGCGGCGGCTGCGTACCCGTACGCCAGGTGCGGCACGATGTCCGACAGCCAGTCGGTGCGGCTCCAGCGCCGGGGATCGGTCACCCCGAGCACCGTCATCGACCCGCTGGAGGCGACCATCACACCGGCGCCGAGCGCGCCGACGGCCAGCGGCAACGGTACCCGCCGGTCCCGGGCGAGCACCGCGAAGACCGCGCCCGCGCCCACCCCGATCAGGTAGCCCAGCAACGGCCCGAGGCCCGAGCGGCGGTTCGCCGCCCGGTCCTCGGGCCCCAGGTCCACGTGGGTGGCGTCGGCCAGCCGGCGGACCGTCTCCTCCGGGGTACCGCTCGCCGGCCGGGCGCGGACCGTCATGTCCACGAAGGTCAGCGCGTTGAGGACGGTGCTGCCCACCGCGCCGGCCAGCGCGCCGTCGACCAGGTCGTCGCGTCGCACCGGTCAGCGCCGTTCGCCGGGCGCGCGTTCCCCCTTGGGGCCGAGACCCCGTTCACCGCGCAGCACGCCGCGCTGTTCGGAGTTCTCCTGGAGCAGCCGGTTGGCGACCGCGTTGGCTTCGTCGTCGGCGGCCCGTCCGGAGTTCTCGACGAGTTTCCGCAGGTGTGCGCGCTGGGTGTCGTACGCGCGACTGCCCGGCCGTGGTCCTGGCATGACCTGCCTCCCTCTCTGCGGTGCGGTTGGCGTACCCGCAGCGTTGGGTCGTGGCGTACCTGCCGGGTCTACCCGTCCCGGTGCGGGTCATGCCTGCGGGCCCAGGTCGTGGCGGAGCACCGGGACGGGCTCACCTGTCCTGGCGGAGCACCGGGACGGGCTCACCTGTCGTGGCGGAGCACCGCGACCGGGCAGTCGCTGTGGTGCAGCACCGTGTGACTGACCGAGCCGAGGACCAGTGCGGCGAATCCGCCGAGACCGCGCGCCCCGACGACGACCAGTTGCGCCCGGCGGGACTCCTCCACCAGGGCGCGTGCCGGGCGGGCCCGGACGACGCGTCGGGTCACGGTCACCTCCGGGTACCGTTCGGCGAGCCCGGCGGTCGACTCGGCCAGGATACGGCGCTCCTCGTCGTCGACCTCACGTTCGTCGTAGACCAGGGGCTGCATGTCGCCGGGTCCCTCGGAGGCCGGGTACCGCCACGCGTGCAGGGCCACCAGCTCCGCGCCGCGCCACGCGGCCTGGTCGGCGGCGAAGGCCACCGCCGCGCGGGACCGGGGCGAGCCGTCCACCCCGACCACCACCGGGCCGTCCGACCGGGCGGCCCCCCGGGCCACCAGCACGGGGCAGGCGGCGTACGCGCTGACCTGTACCGCCACCGAGCCGAGCAGCATCGAGCCGAAGCCGCCCAACCCCCGGTCACCGATCACGATCAGGGTGGCCCGTGGGCTCTGGCCGAGCAGCACGGCGGCGGCCTCCCCGTCGACGATCTCGCTGGTGACCGTGATCCCGGGGGCCGCCGCTTCGGCTGCCGCCACCGACTCGGCGACCACCCGTTCGGCCTGGTGCCGCAGTCCGGACCCGGGCGGGCCGCCCGGGGGCGGCCCCACCGGTACCCGCAGCAGCGGCCACACGAAGGCGTGCACCACCCGCAGGGGGCGGTGCTGGCGGGCGGCCTCGGCGGCGGCCAGCCGCACCGCCCGCAGGGCCGGTTCGGAGCCGTCGACCCCGACCACGATCGCCGCGTTCGTCGTGTCCACGTCCGCACCTCCGCCTCGTCGGTTCGGCCCAGTATCACCATGCTGCGCAGGGTCGCGGGGCGGTATCGCAGTGCGACCGGTGCTGGGTACGCTGTCGCCGACGCCGGGCCGACCCGCCGCCCATCGGCGCTGGTCACGCCGGGTGGGGGCACCGGGCGGACCCGGGCCGGACCGCGCGCCGCCGCCGCGCCCACCCCGTCGCCGGCCGGCGTGCCGACCCGGTCCGGCGACCTTCCCGTCGGGTGGCCCGACGACCGGGGTTCCCGTTACGGCGACCGCTCTGCCGGGCACGTTCCCGACGACCGTATGATGCTTGCCCTACAGCAAATATTGCAGTGGAGGAAGCTGATGTCGGACGCCGCCGGCGTGCTCGCGCGCGCGCTCCGGGAGGCCCCGCCGGACATGCTGGTGGAGGCCGCGGACCGGACGGTACGCGTCCTGCTCGACGCGCGGGGAGCGGAGGTGCTGCTCGCCGACTACCGCAGCACCGGACTATGGCCGGTACGCCAGCCGGCGGGACCGGACGACGACACCCCGGTCGACGCGGCCCACCGCTGCTACGGCGCCCAGCGGGAGGTGCTGGCCCACGGCGATGACGATAGCTGCCTGCTCTACCTCCCCCTGACCGCCTGGGGTGAACGCCTCGGGGTCCTGGTGGTCGACTTCGCCACCGCCCCGTCCCCCGAGGTGGTGCGCCGGGCCCAGGAACTCGCCGGCGACCTGGCCACCGCGCTGCGGGCGGCGGACCGGGACACCGACCGGTACCGGCGGACCCGTCGCCGGGAACGGCTGAGCATGGCCGCCGAGATGCAGTGGGACCTGCTCCCCGGGCGTAGCGCCGCGCACGAGGCGTACCGGCTCGCCGGGCAGCTCGAACCGGCGTACACCGTGGGCGGCGACCACTTCGACTGGGCGATCAACGGCGACGACCTCTGCGTGACCGTCCTCAACGGCGACGGCACCGGGCTGGGCGCGTCCCTGCTGACCTCGGTGGCGGTCAACGCGATGCGCAACGCCCGACGCTCCGGTGGTGGGCTCGTCGAGCAGGCCGAGTTGGCCTCCGACACCATCTACTCCCAGTACCGGGGCCGCCGGCACGTGGCGACCCTGCTGCTGGAGCTGGACGTGCGCACCGGCCGGCTCGGCGCGGTCGACGCGGGATCGCCCCGGGCCGTGCTGGTCCGGGGGACCTCGGTCCGGCCACTGCGGTTGGAGCAGCAGCTGCCGCTGGGCATGTTCGCCGAGACCCGGTACGAGGTGCAGGAGCTGCTGCTGCAACCGGGGGACCGGCTCTTCGTGGTCAGCGACGGGGTGTACTCGGCCGAACCGGGCGGCCGGGAGCCGTACGGTCGGCGGGCCATGGCCCGGGCGATGCGGGCCGCATGCCTTCAGCCCGCCACCGAGGCGGTTGGTACGGTGATACGCGAGCTGCATGCCTACCATGACCGCGTCGATCTGCGTGACGATGCGGTGGTGGTCTGCCTCGACTGGTTCGGTGGCGGCGGCAGGGGCGGTAGCCCGGAGACCAGCCGATCCACCGGGGACGGTGGACGGTCGACCGGCGGTGCCGGCGGCGGGCGCACGAACTGAACGACCACAGAGGACACCGGATGGAGCGACCTCCGAATCTGGCCGCGGCGATCGAAGCCGCCGCCGAGGCGCTGATCGGTGTGCTCGACACGGCGGGCGCGCGGCACGCGTCCTCGGTGTCACCCACCCAGCTCCGGGTGCTGTCGCTGATCAGTGCCCGACCGGGTACCAACGTCAACGGTCTCGCCGAGCTGCTCAACGTGGTCCCCTCCTCGGCCAGCCGGCTCTGTGACCGGCTGGAGGCCACCGGGTTGCTGCGCCGGGTTGCCGACCCCCGGGACCGGCGGGAGGTCCACCTGATGCTCACCACCGCGGCCCGCACCCTGCTGGCCGAGCTGAAGCGGTGCCGGCACCAGGCGGTCCAGACGGTCCTGGAGCAGATGCCCGCCCGGGCCCAGCACGAGCTGCTGCTCTCCCTGCTGGCGTTCAGCCAGGCCGCCCAGCTCTCCACCGCGGCCGACAGCCCGTCCGACGCGCGTACCGCCTGACCGGGCGGCCCGTGGGGGCATCTTCACCCCGGACCGGGGTAACCGCGCGGAGCCGTCGGCTGCCGGCCGGCGCGGGTGAGCGGAGGGGACCAGGCCATGCGGTACGACGAGTTCGTGGCCCGGGTACGGGAACGGGGCGAGTACCCCGACCGGGCCGGGACGGAGCGGGTCATCCAGCAGGTGCTGGGGGTGCTGGCGCAGCGGCTGGGGCCCGACGAGGCGGAGGATCTCGCCGCCCAGCTGCCGTTGCCCGCCGGCGCCTGGCTGACCGCCCGTCCCGGTGGCGCGCGGGGCTACGGGGTGCGGGAGTTCCTGGCGCAGGTGGCCAGCGGCGTGGGGGCGACCGAGCGGACCGCCGAGTGGGACGCCGGTGCGGTACTGAGCACGGTGGCGGAGGCGGTCTCCGGGGGTGAGCTGAACGACGTGCTCACCCGGCTGCCGGCCGGCTTCGCGGCGCTCTTCGGGCGGCCCGTCCTCAGCGACTGATTCCGGCCGGCCGGTTGCCGGGTGGTGCGGGACGTGGCGCCCACCGGAGAGTCTAGCCTCCTAGGATGCCATAGGGGCGGTGACGGTCGGCGCCGATGATCGTCGGGGCAACGGCACCAGCAGGGACCCGGCCGGGCCCGGATATAGTGGCCACGCGACCGCCCGCCGACAGCCCAGCGGCAGCGGTACCGGTCGCGTACAGGTGGCGGTCCTCCGGGACCGGAGTGGACGATGATCCGGCGACAGCCGGTCGGCAGCGCGTACGACCTGTCCCAGGTCCGCGGCCCCCAGGGCCGGTCGGGCCGTGACGCGTACGCGGAGGGAGGTTCCGTGTCGCGTCGGTCGACGCGGGCGACCCAGACCGTGCCCGGCGGGGCCACCGCCGTCGCCTCCGGGGCCGACCGGGTCCTCACCCTGCCCAACCTGATCAGCTTCGCGCGGCTGCTGGGCGTACCCCTCTTCCTCTATCTCTTCCTGGTCTCCCGGGCCGACGTCGCGGCGATCGTGGTGCTCGCGGTCGGCGGCACCAGCGACTGGGTCGACGGCTGGATCGCCCGCCGCCTCCGCCAGGTGAGCCGGCTCGGGGAACTGCTCGACCCGCTCGCCGACCGGCTCTACATCCTCGCCACCCTGGTCGCGTTCACCGCCCGGGACGTGGTGCCCTGGCAGTTCACCGCCGCACTGCTCGGCCGGGAGTTGCTGCTGCTCGGCTCGCTGCTGGTGCTCCGCCGGCACGGCTACGGTCCACCACCGGTGCACTACGTGGGCAAGACCGCCACCTTCGTCCTGCTGGCCGCCTTCCCGCTGCTGCTGCTGGCCAAGGCGGTGCCGGCCGCCTCGACGGTCGCCGGGGCCACCGGCTGGGGGCTGGCCTGGTGGGGCCTGGTTCTCTACTGGGTCGCCGGGGCGTTCTACGTGATCCAGGCCGGTCAGCTCGTCCGGGCCGCGCGCCGGGCGGCGGCATGACCGGGCCCATCGACGGCCCGGAGGGGCGCCTGCCCCGCCCCGCCGACGCCCCGGGTGGCGGGCCGCGTCCGGGGCGGACCTACACCCCCGACTTCCTCACCGAACTGTTCCGCAACCCACTCGATCCCGGCTACGCCGCGGCGGCGGCCCGGCGCGCCCGGGTCGGCGGGCCGACCGGCTGGCAGCGGGGCGCGATCCGGTCGGTGACCGTGGCCACCCTGCTCGTGCTCGGTTTCCTCTTCGCCGTCGCGTACCGGCAGACAATCGCCGAGGAGCCGGAGCGCAGCCGGGCCCGGGCCGGCCTGGTCGAGCAGATCAAGCAGCGGGAGGGCGAGACCAGCGAGTTGGCCCGTCGGGCCGACGCGCTGCGCGGCGAGGTGGCCCGGCAGCGGGATGCCGCGTTGAGCGGCAGCGACGCGGCCCGGCTACGGGATCTGGAGGCGGTCACCGGGCTGGCCCGGGTCCGGGGGGACGGCGTCGTGGTGCGGGTGGCCGACGCCCCGTCCAAGGCCGACGCGGTCACCGGCCAGGGTGGTACGAACCTGGGCCGGGTCCTCGACAGCGACCTCCAGAAGATCGCGAACGGGCTGTGGAGCGCCGGTGCCGAGGCGGTCGCGATCAACGGCCAGCGGCTGACCGCGACCTCCACCATCCGGGCCGCCGGCGGGGCGATCCTGGTGGACTACCGCCCGGTGACCGGCCCGTACGAGGTGTCGGCGATCGGGCCGGAGGAGCTGGAGGACCGGTTCAACGACAGCCTCGCCGCCCGGTTGATGCGCAACGTCTCGGCCGAGCACGGCCTGTCGTTCGCGGTGCGGGGCGTCGACGATCTCACCCTGCCGGCTGCCGGCGGGCCGCAGCTACGCTACGCCCGGCCGGTGGTCCCCCCGACCATCTCGGCCCCGGGCAGCGGCGCCCCCGGTGGCAGTGCCCCCGCCGCGTCGCCGACCGGTACGCCGGACACGACCCGTCCCTCTGGAGGTAACCGATGATCGCCGTGCTCGCGTTGCTCGCGGGTGTCGTGCTCGGGGTCTACCTCGACCCCACGGTGCCCGCCGCACTCCAGCCGTACCTGCCGATCGCCGTCGTCGCCGCGCTGGACGCGGTCTTCGGTGGGGTACGGGCGAAGCTGGACCGGATCTTCGACGACAAGCAGTTCGTCGTGTCGTTCATCTCGAACGTGCTGGTGGCCGGGCTCATCGTCTACCTCGGCGACCAGCTCGGGGTGGGCGGTCAGCTCTCCACCGGTGTGGTGGTCGTCCTCGGTGTGCGGATCTTCGGCAACGTGGCCGCGATCCGTCGGCACCTGTTCCGGGCGTAGGTTGGCGGGCGATGACTGACAAGCAGACCGAGGCGGGTGCCGGCTGGCCGCACCCGGCGGACCCGACGGGTGCGCCCGAGGGGCCCGGTGGTGCCGGGGTACCGGCCCCGCCGCAGGACGATCCGGGGGACACCGTCGACCTGTCCGCCTATCCCGTCGTGCACCCGGCGGGGCCGGCGCCGGTCGACGCGGAACCGGCGGTCCCCGATGCCGACCGGCCGGGTGGTCCGGTCGGGCCGGAGCCGGCCGGTGCGGCGACGGTGGCCGGGGCCGGTCCGGCTGTGGCGACCGGGGGAGTGGAGCCGGCTGGTGATCCCGAGCCGGCGTCGCCGACCGGTGGGTCGGGCACGGCGTCGGCGGCCCCGCCGCCGCGTCGGGTCAGTTCGGCCACCGTGATGATCGCGGTCCTGCTGGCGTTGCTCGGCTTCACGTTGGTGGTGCAGCTGAAGACCACGTCGACCGATCCGACGCTGGCCGCGACCCGGCAGGAGGACCTGGTCCGGATCCTGTCCGACCTCGAGTCGCAGGAGGAACGGCTGCGGCAGGACATCCGTGCGTTGGAGGAGAGCCAGCGTCAGCTCAACTCCGGTGCCGAGGGGCGCAAGGCGGCCCTGGAGGAGGCCACCCGTCGGGCTGACGAGATGGGCATCCTGGCCGGTACGTTGCCGGCCACCGGTCCGGGACTGGAGGTGCGGTTCACCGGCGGTAACCGGGCGGTGGGAGCGGCCACCCTGCTCGACGCGGTCCAGGAGCTGCGCGGTGCCGGTGCCGAGGCGATGCAGATCTCCGGTGGGGACCGCGCCACGGTGCGGATCATCGCGTCGACGTACTTCCTCGACCCGCCCCGGGACGAGAGCGGGATCGTCGTCGACGGGCGTCGGCTGACCGGTCCGTTCACGATCACCGTGATCGGTGATCCGGCGACCATGCGGACCGCGCTGAACATACCTGGCGGGGTGGTGGCGTCGGTCAACGGCGACGGCGGTAACGTGATCGTCGAGGAGCGTGAGACGGCTGAGGTTTCGGCGGTGCACGCTCTGACCGAGTTGAAACACGCCCGACCGGTCTCCTGACCGTGCGGGCCGCGCCGGTGGAGGATCGGCGTACGGACGGTCAGTGCGATGACGAAGGACGCGACTGGTGATTCCTGAGGACCTGCGATACACCGCCGAGCACGAGTGGGTGGCGGTTGACGGCAGTGGAAACGTGCGCGTGGGCATCACCCATTTCGCGCAGGACGCCCTGGGCGACATCGTCTACGTCCAGTTGCCCGAGGTCGGCGCCGAGGTGGCGGCCGGGGATTCGATGGGCGAGGTCGAGTCGACCAAGAGCGTCTCGGAGATCTACGCGCCGTTGAGCGGTACGGTGACGGCGCGCAACGAGCAGCTTGCCGATGCCCCGGAGAGCATCAACACCGATCCGTACGGGGCGGGTTGGCTGCTGGAGCTGACGCCGGCCGACCCGGCTGCGGTGGACGCCCTGCTGACTGCGGACGCCTACCGGGGTCTCACCGAAAGCTGAGCGCGGATTCCGGAAGCCGGATTCTTTCCGCGCGTCCGGTTGCCCTCCATTTCGGCGCTGGCTAGGCTCGCCCAGTCGACCGAGAACAATTAGTCGCGCGTTTCGGGAATGCCCGTGAGGGCACGGGGAGCCAGCCGCCGGGGGTGAGAACGCCCGGCGGCCAGACCCGCCACTACCCGACGCCGACCGAACAGATCCGTGAGGTGGTCCAATGACGCGGCCAGACGACGAGTTCCCCCCGCTCGACGTCACATCGACGCTCAATCTCGGTTCGCTCGAAGAGGTACTGGAAGGACCGGATGCCGATGTGGTGCCGAGCCGGATGTCCGGTTCGTTGCCGCCGGGTATGGCACTGCTGGTGGTGCGGCGGGGTCCGAACGCCGGCGCCCGGTTCCTGCTCGACCACGACGTGACCACCAGTGGCCGGCACCCCGACAGTGACATCTTCCTCGACGACGTGACGGTGTCCCGACGGCACGCCGAGTTCCACCGTGACGGTGGGACGTTCACGGTGCGGGACGTGGGCAGCCTGAACGGTACGTATGTCAACCGGGAGCGGGTCGAGGCGGCGACGCTGAGCAACGGTGACGAGGTCCAGATCGGCAAGTTCCGAGTGGTCTTCATCGCCGGTCCGCGCCCCGAGGAGGAGGCCGGCCGGGGGTGAACGAGCCTGCGGCGGCGACGCCGCCCGTGGCCGCCCGGGCCCAGCCGCTGATGAGTATCGGCGAGGTACTGGCGCAGCTGCGGGTGGAGTTCCCGGACACCACCATCTCGAAGTTGCGGTTCCTGGAGGCCGAAGGGCTGGTGGAACCGCAGCGGACGCCGGCCGGGTACCGGAAGTACAGCTGGGAGGATGTGGCACGCCTGCGGTTCGTGTTGACCGCGCAGCGTGACCACTATCTTCCGTTGCGGGTGATCCGGGATCAGCTTGCCGAGCTCGATGCGACCGGTGGTGCGCCGGGCCGGCAGCGGCCGGCGTTGGTGGCGGTGGGTCCGGGCGGTGAGGTGCCGGGTCGGGTCCCGGCCGAGTCGTCGGCCGAGTCTGCGGAGGTCCGGCTGGGTCGCGCCGAGCTGGTGGCGCGGAGCGGGATCAACGAGTCGACGTTGGGCGAGTTGGAGCGGCTGGGCATCCTGGTGTCCAGTCCGCCCGGCTGGTACGACGGCGATGCGTTGATCATCGCGCAGGCGGTGGCCGGGTTGGCGGCGTACGGGTTGGAGCCGAGGCACCTGCGGGGCTACCGGACGGCGGCGGACCGGGAGGTGGGGCTCTTCGCCCAGCTGATCGCCCCGTTGGCCCGGCAGAACGACCCGGCGGCGCGGGCCCGGGCGGCGGAGACCGGCCGGGAGTTGGCCGCGTTGTCGCAGCAGTTGCACGCGGCGCTGATCCGGGTGGGTCTGCGGTCGGCGTTGGGTCGCTGAGGCGGTCGGCTCCGGCGGGGAGATCGTTCCCCCGGAGGTGTGCCGTACGCTTTCCGGGGGAGACCCTTTCCGGTACGGCCAGCGGGCCGACGCGTGCGGGACGACTGTCTCGCGGCCCGTGTACCGTGCAGGGAAGGGTGCGGTGCGGCGGAGAAGACAACGACACGGAGGCGGCGGTGCGCGAGCTGAGCGTGGTCGGGGTTCGGGTGGAGCTGCCGAGCAATCAGCCGATCGTCCTGTTGCGGGAGGTCGAGGGCGACCGCTACCTGCCGATCTGGATCGGTGCGGTGGAAGCCACGGCGATCGCCTATGAACAGCAGGGTGTCAAGCCGGCACGGCCACTGACCCACGACCTGTTGCGGGACATCCTGGCGGCGCTGGAGGCGCCGCTGCGGGCGGTGGAGATCACCGAGTTGAAGGAGAACGTGTTCTACGCGGATCTGCTGATCGGCGACGGTTTGCGGATCTCCGCCCGGCCGAGTGACTCGATCGCGTTGGCGTTGCGGGTGGGTGCGCCGATCCGTTGTGCCGAGCAGGTGCTGACCGAGGCGGGCATCGTCATTCCTGACGAGCAGGAGGACGAGGTGGAGAAGTTCCGGGAGTTCCTGGAGCAGGTCCGGCCGGAGGACTTCGCCGGCTGACCCGTTCGTCCCGTCGGTGGGAGGTCCCGCACGATGGTTACCGTCCGTGACGTTCGGTGGATGTCCGGGTGGTGCTGCGGCGTGTCGCGAGGCTTCCTCCCAGCTTGCTGCCCACCCCGGGGTTAGGGTTGCGGTATCGAGGGGTGCACGTCGCCGCAATCGGCGTGTAACCGCACGGGCGGGGAGGTTGTCCGGATGAACGAGCCGTTGGACCCTGATCCGGGTAGGTTGGAGCACCGCCACACCGGGACCGTCACCGACGACGACACGGTCGGATATCGCGGCGTCACCGCGTGCAGCGCGGTCGGGATCAGTTACCGCCAGTTGGACTACTGGGCACGGACCGGGCTGGTCGTCCCGAGTGTCCGTGATGCGTCGGGTTCCGGGACGCAGCGACTCTACTCGTTCCGCGACCTGGTGGTGCTGAAGGTCGTCAAGCGGCTGCTCGACGCGGGGGTGTCCCTCCAGAACATCCGTAAGGCGATCGAGGCGTTGCGGTCGCGGGGGGTGGGTGACCTGGCCGGGATCACGCTGATCTCGGACGGCACCACGGTGTACGAGTGCCGGTCCCCGGAGGAGGTGGTCGACCTGTTGCAGGGCGGCCAGGGGGTGTTCGGCATCGCCATCGGTGGCGCGTTCAAGGAGATCGAGGGCTCGCTGTCGCATCTGCCGGCGGAGCCGGCGGCGCCGGCCGAGGTGCCGGCGATCGGTGGTGGCGCCGTCGAGGACGAGCTGGCCGCCCGTCGGGCCCGCCGCCGGGCGGGTTGACGCCGGTCACGGACGCCCGCCGCGGGCAGCGCTCGACGCCGCTCACGGGCGCCGTGCGGCGGGCCCGGTTTGACGTCGGTCGCCGGTGGGGGCGTCGGGCACACGGCTGGGCGCCGGGTGCCCCGTTGAGGCAGTCTTGACGGGTGACGGAACGGATCGACGACCTGACCGGGCTGGTCGCCGGCGGTGGAGTGGTGGTGCTCAGCGGCGCCGGGCTCTCCACCGACTCGGGCATCCCGGACTACCGGGGGCCCAGCGGTGCCGCGCGGCGGCACACCCCGATGACGTACCAGACCTTCACCCGCGACCCACTGGCCCGGCGCCGCTACTGGGCACGTAGCCACCTGGGTTGGCGGACGATCGCCCGGGCCACGCCGAACGCCGGCCACCGGGCCGTTGCCGGGTTGCAGCACCGGGGGCTGGTGGACGGTGTGGTGACGCAGAACGTCGACGGCCTGCACCAGGCCGCCGGGAGTCCCTCGGTGGTGGAGCTGCACGGTTCGCTGGACCGGGTGGTCTGTCTGACCTGCGGCAACCTGACCTCCCGGGAGGAGTTGGACCTGCGGTTGCGGCAGGCCAACCCGGATTTCGACGCCCGGGCCACGGCGGTGAACCCGGATGGTGACGTGGATCTCGCCGACGCGGACGTGGCCGGGTTCCGGGTGGTGGACTGCGGGATCTGCTCCGGCGGGATGCTCAAGCCCGACGTGGTCTTCTTCGGCGAGACGGTGCCCGCGCCCCGGGTCGCGGACTGTTTCGCCCGGGTCGAGCAGGCCCGGCTGCTGCTGGTGCTCGGTTCGTCGTTGACGGTCATGTCCGGGCGACGGTTCGTGCTCCGGGCCGCGAAGACCGGGGTGCCGGTGGTGATCGTCAACCAGGGGGCCACCCGGGGTGACGGGTACGCGGCCTTCACCGTCGACGCGCCACTCGGGGAGGTCCTGCCCGAACTGGCCCGACGGCTCACCGTCGGCGCTGCGGCAGGACCGGGCGGTGGGGCCGTCCCGGCCGGTTCGGTGGCCGTCGGTGCTGCCACCGTGGCGGTCTGAGCACGGACGGTCCGTACGACGGCGGTCGGGGTACCCGGGCTGCGGTTATCCGGCACGCTGGTAGCGTTGGGGGTGCCGGTATCACCCACGCGGGAGAGACCGTCCGCGGCGGCGCGGGCGGCGCCGAAGGGGCAAATCCTCCCCGGAACCTCTCAGGCAGAAGGACCGCGTGGGCAGGGCACTGTGGAGCACCCCCGCGCGGGGCGGCGACAGAGGGGGAGGCCGACCTGTCGACCTCGCTCCGGGGAGCCGCCCAATGACCGTTGATGACTTCGCCGCCCGCCACATCGGCCCGGATGCCGACAGTGAGCGGCAGATGCTGGACACCGTCGGCTACAGCTCGATCGACGAGCTGATGGACGCGGCCATTCCCGAGGTGATCCGCTGGCACGGCACCCTCGACCTGCCCCCCGCAGCCAGCGAGGAGGAGACGATCCGGGAGCTGCGGGCGCTCGCCGCGCGGAACACCGTCGCGGTTTCCATGATCGGTCTGGGCTACCACGGTACGCACACCCCGGCGGTGATCCGGCGTAACGTGCTGGAGAACCCGGCCTGGTACACGGCGTACACGCCGTACCAGCCGGAGATCAGCCAGGGCCGGCTGGAGGCGCTGCTGAACTTCCAGACCATGGTGACCGACCTGACCGGGCTGGCCACGGCCAACGCGTCGATGCTCGACGAGGGCACCGCCGCAGCCGAGGCGATGACCCTGGCCCGGCGGGCGTCGAAGACCAAGAGCCCGGTGTACGTCGTCGACGCCGACACCCTGCCGCAGACGATCGCGGTGCTCACCGGGCGGGCCGAACCGCTCGGCATCGAGGTGCGGGTGGTGGACCTGGACCGGGAGGCGCTGCCCGGGGAGTTCTTCGGCCTGCACGTGCAGTACCCGGGGGCGTCCGGGGCGGTCCGTGACCACGGGGCGCTGGTCGACGCGGCGCACGCCGCCGGTGCCCTGGTCACCGTCGCGGCCGACCTGCTGGCGTTGACCCTGCTGCGTCCGCCGGGGGAGATCGGCGCCGACATCGCGGCCGGTACCACCCAGCGGTTCGGGGTGCCGATGGGCTTCGGCGGCCCGCACGCCGGCTATCTGGCGGTCCGTTCCGGTCTGGAGCGGATGCTGCCCGGCCGGCTGGTGGGGGTCTCCCGGGACGTCGACGGCAACCCGGCGTACCGGTTGGCGTTGCAGACCCGGGAGCAGCACATCCGTCGGGAACGGGCGACCAGCAACATCTGCACCGCCCAGGTGCTGCTCGCGGTGATGGCCAGCATGTACGCGGTCTACCACGGCCCGGACGGCCTGCGGGCGATCGCCCGGCGTACCCACACGATGGCGGCGCGGCTCGCGGCCGGGCTGCGCGCCGGCGGGGTGCGGGTCGCCGACGTGCCGTTCTTCGACACGGTCACCGCGACGGTGCCGGGTCGGGCGGTCGAGGTGGTCGCGGCGGCCGAGCAGCGTGGGGTGAACCTGCGCCTGGTGGACGCGGACCGGGTCGGGGTGTCCTGTGACGAGACCACCACCGCCGGGCACCTGACGGCGGTGTGGGCGGCTTTCGGCGTACCGGAGTTCACCGGTGCGGTCGACCCGGCGTTGCCCGCCGATCTGGCCCGCAGCGGCGACTTCCTCACCCACCCGGTGTTCCGCAGCCACCACTCCGAGACGTCGATGCTGCGCTACCTGCGCCGGTTGTCCGACGCCGACTACGCGCTGGACCGGGGCATGATCCCGTTGGGGTCGTGCACGATGAAACTCAACGCCACCACCGAGATGGAGCCGGTGAGCTGGCCGGAGTTCGCGCACATCCACCCGCTCGCCCCGGACGGGCAGACCGCCGGTTACCGGGAGCTGATCGCCTCCCTGGAGCGGTGGCTGGCCGAGGTGACCGGGTACGACGCGGTGAGCGTGCAGCCCAACGCCGGTTCGCAGGGGGAGCTGGCCGGGCTGCTGGCGATCCGGGCGTACCACCGTAGTCGCGGCGAGGCGCACCGGGACGTCTGCCTGATCCCGTCGTCGGCGCACGGTACGAACGCGGCCAGCGCGGTGATGGCGGGGATGCGGGTGGTGGTGGTCGGCTGTGACGCCGACGGCAACGTCGACCTGGTCGACCTGGACGCCAAGATCGAAAAGCACCGGGACGCGCTGGCCGCGATCATGGTCACCTACCCGTCGACGCACGGGGTGTACGAGACCGGGATCGCCTCGCTCTGCGCGAAGGTGCACGACGCGGGCGGGCAGGTGTACGTCGACGGGGCGAACCTGAACGCGCTGGTCGGGTTCGCCAAGCCGGGCCGGTTCGGTGCCGACGTGTCGCACCTGAACCTGCACAAGACGTTCTGCATCCCGCACGGTGGTGGTGGCCCCGGGGTCGGGCCGGTGGCGGTCCGCGCCCACCTGGCGCCGTTCCTGCCGGGTGACCCGCTGGCCGCCTCGGGTGACCGGCCGGCGATCTCGGCGGCCCGGTACGGGTCGGCGGGCATCCTGCCGATCCCGTGGGCGTACCTGCGGATGATGGGCGCCGAGGGGCTGACCCGGGCGACCGGGGTGGCCGTGCTGGCGGCCAACTACGTGGCGGCCCGGCTGCGGGGCCACTACCCGGTGCTCTACGCCGGCAACAAGGGCCTGGTGGCGCACGAGTGCATCCTCGACCTGCGGCCGTTGACCAAGGCGACCGGGGTGAGCGTGGACGACGTGGCGAAGCGCCTGATCGACTACGGGTTCCACGCGCCGACGATGAGTTTCCCGGTGGCCGGCACGTTGATGGTGGAGCCGACCGAGAGTGAGGACCTGGCCGAACTGGACCGGTTCTGCGAGGCGATGATCGCGATCCGGGGCGAGATCGACCGGGTCGGCTCCGGGGAGTGGCCGGCGGGGGACAACCCGCTGTCCAACGCGCCGCACACGGCGGCCATGGTCAGCGCGGACTCCTGGTCGCACCCGTACCCGCGGTCGGTGGCGGCCTACCCGCCGGGCGTGGCGCCGGCCGGGAAGTACTGGGCGCCGGTCCGTCGGGTCGACGGCGCGTACGGCGACCGGAACCTGGTCTGCTCCTGCCCGTCCCCCGAGGCGTTCGAGGACTGAGCCGTCGGACCGTGCCGGGGCGGGACGTGCCGCCCCGGCAGGTGGGGCCGCGCCGACCGGTGGGCGGCGGCCCCGAGGTGGGGTACTAGCCTGTGCTCGGCACCGGGAAGGTGCTACTGACAGCGACGATCAGGCTACGAGTGCGTGCCGGGCGGGGCCCCGGTGCGGTGCGATGCTGCTGCCGTCGGGTAGCAGCTCGCCGGTGTCCTCGAAGACGATGACACCGTTACAGAGCAGGCTCCAGCCCTGCTCAGGGAAGCATGCGATGACGCGGGCGGCCTCGCGGTCGGTCGCGTCGGCGGAGGGGCAGGTGGGTAGGTGCTGGCACATCGGGTTCTCCGGACTGTGGGGGCACTGTGTCATGGTTCACATGACCAGTGACGCACAGTACCAAGCCGAAGTGCGCTCCATCGAGCAGCTTCCCGACCGGTACGCCGGAAATCGACTGAACGGATGATGGGTCATGGTCCGGTCGGTGTGGAAGCGCTCCCACGCCGGGTGAGCGTACCCGCCGCGCCCGGCTCCTGTGCCGACTCCCTCCTGGAACGGGACCGGTTCGAGTGGCGCCTGGGCGACCCGGGTGACCCGGCCACGCTGATCGAGCAGTTCCTGTCCACCCACGACCTGCCGGTGACCGACCTGGCGCGCCCCGGCGACCCCCGACGGCACGGGGACGGCCCCTGCGGCGCCGCGCTGTTCGTCTCCGCCGCCGCCGGGGCGGTGCTGGTCGACGCCCCGCCCGGCGCACCGAGCCCGGCGGCCGGTGTACCGGACGTGGCGGTGATCGTCTACGGACACGGCCCCCGCCACCACCCGTCGGCTCCTCCGGGACCCGACGGGTGGTGGCGGGGGCCGTGGCAGCCGAGTTGGACCGCACAGCAGCACGCCGCCGCCGTCGACGCGGCCCGGACCGCCATCGCCCGGGGCGACATCTACCAGGTCAACGTGGTCGGGCACGCCGCCGCGCCGTACCGGGGCGACCCGCTGCCGGTGCTGGCCCGGCTCGGCGGACTACCCGGCGCCCGGTACGGCGGCACCCTCGCCGGTGCCGGCTGGGCCATCGGCTGCGCCTCCCCGGAGACGCTGGTCGAACTGGTCGACGGGCGGCTGGTCACCCGACCGATCAAGGGCACCCGGCCGGCCACCCCGGCCGGTCGGGCCGAACTGCTCGCCTCCACCAAGGAACGCGCCGAACACATCATGATCGTCGACCTGGAACGCAACGACCTGGCCCGGGTGGCGCGTACCGGTTCGGTGCGGGTGGACGACCTCTACGCGGTACGCCGCTGGTGTGACCTGTGGCAGGCGGAGTCCACCGTCTCCGCGTCCCCGGCCGACGGGCTCGGCCTGGCCGACCTGCTCCGCGCGGTCTGCCCCGGCGGCTCGGTGACCGGAGCGCCCAAGCTGTCCGCGCTACGGCACATCGCCGCCCTGGAACCGGTCGGTCGGGGCGCGGCGATGGGAGCGCTGGGCTGGGTCGGGCCGGGCCGGCTGGACCTCGGCCTGACCATCCGCACCGCCGCAGCCGACGGCGACCGGCTGCACGTCTGGGCCGGTGGCGGCATCACCTGGGGCAGCGACCCGGCCGCCGAGGTGGCCGAGGCCCGGGCCAAGGCCGCCCCGCTGCGCACCCTCCTCCGGTAAGGAAGGGCCCCTTCCTATCGTTTCCGGTATAGGAAGGGGCCCCTGCTAACGACCTCCGCCGGCCGGCCCGGAGGGGGCGTGCGCCGGTCCGGGGACCGGGTCATCCGTCGTCGCCGCCCAGCCGGTGGTGATCAGCAGCAGCGCGGCGATGTAGGTGGACATCACCAGCAGCCCCTGGGCCGGTAGCGTCAGCCCGGCCGCGCCGAGACCGATCAGCAGGTCGGAGACGAGGAACAGGGCCCCGCCGACGGCGACCCGACGACCGATGCCGACCGCTGCGGCGGCCATCGCGGTCAGGGCGAGGCTGTAGCCGAGGATGGGTAGCCGCAGCGGCCCGAGCCGGCTCCACAGCAGCACGTTGAGCAGCGCCCACAGCGCCAGGTACCCGACGAACACCGGCAGCGGGGGACGCCGACGCCGCAGGAACGCGGTGAGGAAGCTGAGCTGCGTACCGAGGAAGAAGCCCATCCCCACCAGGAACGCCACCGGCGAGTCGATCAGCAGCGCCACGTCCCCGGCGGTGGCGAAGACCAACCCCACCGCGACCGGATCCATCCGACGTCGGCGTTGCCACCACCAGAGCAGCAGCAGTGGTGCCAGCAGCGGCTTGGCCAGCCACTGCACCAGCGTGAGGTCGAAGCCGACGCCGACCAGTTCGACCGCGGCGACCACCGCGAACAGCACCAGCACGGTCATCGGACCGGCTGCCAACCCGGACGGCCCAGCAGGTAGCCGAGGCGGTGTCGCCACCGGTCCGTGGCGCGGACGTCCGCCCAGATCGAGAGGTACTCGTGGGTGGCCACCCGCAGCGGGTTGTAGGTGTCGATGTTCTTGGTCAGGCCGTACCGGACCGGGGCGCGTTCGGGCTCGAAGGTGCCGAAGAGCCGGTCCCAGACGATCAGGATGCCGCCGTAGTTGCGGTCGAGGTACTCGGGGTTCGCGCCGTGGTGGACCCGGTGGTGCGACGGGGTGTTGAACAACCACTCGACCGGCCGGGGCAGCGTACGGACCCGCTCGGTGTGCAGGAAGAACTGGTACAGCAGGCTGACCGACTGCTGGAGGAAGATCATCCAGGGTGGGATGCCGAGCAGGGCCAGGGGCAGCCAGAACGGTATCGAGGTCACCGGCGTCCAACTCTGCCGCAGCGCGGTGGAGAGGTTGAAGAAGACGCTGGAGTGGTGCACCACGTGCCCGGCCCACAACAGGCGTACCTCGTGGTGCGACCGGTGGAACCAGTAGTAGGCCAGGTCGTCGGCGAGGAACAGCAGCACCCAGGTCCACACGCTGGTGGGGGAGAGCTGCACCGGGGCGACGGTGTAGAGGCCGGCGTAGGCCAGCACGGTCAGCAGCTTCCACGGCACGCCGACGACCTGGCTGCCGGCGCCCATGGAGAGGCTGGTGACGGTGTCGCGGACCTCGTAGCCGCGTTCGTCGTCGGTCGGCCGGTACCGGTACCAGAGTGCTTCGATGGTGATCAGCAGCAGGAACGCGGGGACGGCGTAGAGCACGGCGGGGATCATGTCCGGGTCCGTTCGGTGGCGGCGGTGACGGGGGCGGTGAGCAGCGTGTGGGCCTGCCCGGCGGCGCCGTCGCCGTCGCCGTCGGCGATCAGCGCGGCCAACCGGCGGTGCCCGGCGGTGTCGAGCAGTTCGGCGGTACGGCGCTGCGGCGGCACCCGGCCGACCGCCAGCGCGCCACCGACCAGGCTGTTGAAGGCCAGCAGGTAGGCGGTGTTGCCGCTGCCCTGCACGATCTGCCGCCACAGGGCGATGTTGGCCTGGTCCATCCGGTCCAGGTCGGGGGCCGCCCCGACGTACCCGGTGACCGCCCCGGTGACCGCCGCCCGGGTGGCCGGGTCGGCCCGCAGCGCGCAGAGCCGGGCCGCGTCGGTGCCGATGCAGGCCCGCATCTCCAGGACGTCGCGGACCAGGGTGTCGATCGGCAGCACCTCGTCGACCTGGGTGAGCGACATGGCCAGGTCGAGTCCGGCGTGCACCCGCCAGTCGAGTACCCGGGTGGCGCCGCCCTGACTGACCCGGACCAGGCCGAGCTGCTGGAGCCGGCGCAGCGCCTCGCGTACGGCGTGCCGGTTGACGGTGAGGACCGCGCCCAGCTCCCGTTCGCTGGGCAACGGGTCGCCGGGGGCATACGTGCCGCTGACGATGGCGTCGCGCAACTGGCCGAAGACGTGGTCGGAGACCGAGCTGCGGGGGACGGGACGCAGGTTCATGGCGAGCAGTGTGACGGGCCACACATCAGCCCGTCAACTGGTTGGACCAGTCTGTCTGATCAGGGCGTCGGGCGCGGGTCCGGCGTCGGGTGGGTCCGCACCGGACCGTGGCAGGTAGGTTCGCCGCAGGGACCATGCGTGACCGGCGTACCGGCCACGGCGAGACAGCAGCCGTGCGGGCGACGGGCGCAGAAGGAGGAGTGCCGTGAGCCAGCAAGTCCGGGGAGTCGTGTCGCGGGCCAAGGGCGCGCCGGTGGAGGTGACCACCATCGTGGTACCCGATCCGGGGCCGGGGGAGGCGGTGGTCCGCGTCCAGGCCTGCGGCGTCTGCCACACCGACCTGCACTACCGGGAGGGCGGGATCAACGACGAGTACCCGTTCCTGCTCGGCCACGAGGCGGCCGGCATCGTGGAACAGGTCGGCGACGGCGTCACCGACGTCGCACCCGGCGACTTCGTGGTCCTCAACTGGCGGGCGGTCTGCGGCACCTGCCGGGCCTGCCGGCGGGGTCGGCCCTGGTACTGCTTCGCCACCCACAACGCCGCCCAGAAGATGACCCTCACCGACGGTACGGTGCTCTCACCGGCCCTGGGTATCGGCGCGTTCGCCGAGAAGACCCTGGTCCACGCCGGACAGTGCACCAAGGTCAACCCGGCGGCCCGGCCGGCCGCCGTCGGCCTGCTCGGCTGCGGCGTGATGGCCGGGCTCGGCGCGGCGATGAACACCGGTCAGGTCACCCGGGGCGACTCGGTGGCGGTGATCGGCTGCGGCGGGGTCGGCGACGCGGCGGTGGCCGGCGCGGCCCTGGCCGGCGCGACGACGATCATCGCGGTGGACACCGACGCCCGCAAACTCGACTGGGCCCGGAAGTTCGGCGCCACGCACACCGTGAACGCCTCCGCCGAGGACCCGGTCGAGGCGATCCGGGCGGCCACCGGCGGGTTCGGCGCCGACGTGGTGATCGACGCGGTCGGTCGACCGGAGACCTGGAAGCAGGCGTTCTACGCCCGCGACCTGGCCGGTACGGTCGTGCTGGTCGGCGTACCGACCCCGCAGATGACCGTCGACCTGCCGCTGCTGGACGTCTTCGGGCGCGGCGGGGCCCTGAAGTCGAGCTGGTACGGCGACTGCCTGCCCAGCCGGGACTTCCCCCTGCTGACCGAGCTGTACCTCCAGGGGCGGCTCGACCTGGACGCCTTCGTCAGCGAGGAGATCGCCCTGGACCAGGTCGAGGAGGCGTTCACCAGGATGCACCACGGGGACGTGCTCCGCTCGGTGGTGGTGTTCTGATGCCGGCCCGGGTCGACCACACCGTCACCTCCGGCACCTTCTCCCTCGACGGGCAGACCTTCGACGTGGACAACAACGTCTGGGTGGTCGGCGACGACGTGGAGTGCGTGGTGGTCGACGCCCCGCACGACGTGGACGCGATCCTGCGTACCGTGGGTGGACGGCGGGTCACCGCGATCCTCGCCACCCACGCCCACGACGACCACGTCCGCGTCGCCCCGCAGCTCGCCGCCGCGACCGGCGCCCCGGTGCTGCTGCACCCCGCCGACCGGGTGCTGTGGGACATGGTCCACCCGGACACCCCACCGGCGGGCGAGTTGGCCGACGGCCAGCGGATCGAGGTCGCCGGTACCGCCCTGACGGTGCTGCACACGCCGGGGCACAGTCCCGGTGCCTGTTCCTTCCACGCCCCCGGGCTGGGCGCGGTGTTCACCGGTGACACGCTCTTCGCCGGTGGTCCGGGCGCCACCGGTCGCTCGTACAGCGACTTCGGCACCATCATCGGCTCGATCCGGGAGCGGCTGCTCACCCTGCCCCCGGAGACGACCGTGCACACCGGCCACGGGGACAGCACCACCATCGGCCGGGAGGCCCCGCACCTCGACGAGTGGATCAGCCGGGGCCACTGAACGGTGCGCCCGACCGGGGGCGGGAGACGGTTTCGTGCCGCTCTCCCGCCCCCGGTCGGGCAGCGGTCCGTACCGCCCCGGCCGACCCGGTCCGGGGTCAGGCCCGGGGTGGCCCCTGGTAGCCGGGGGCGACGTAGACCGGCAGGCGCTCGCCGTTCGACCGCGCGTACCGGCGGGTGTAGGTGACGTGGCTGTGCGCGGGCGCGGCCGGGTCGGTGGTCCTCGCGTGCTCCGCGGCCACCGGGACGGTGAAGTGGGTGGGCAGGGAACGCAGTGCCGAAGCCAGGCGGGCGGGGGTCACCTCGTGGCGCTGGTTGTGCCACGGGCCGCCGAGGAAGAGGACATTCATTCTTTCATCCTTCCCTGCCACCGACGGCGGCGCCTCAGCCGTTCGGCGTCCGGGTACGGCGCCCGTCCGGGGGACGAACAGCCCGGACGCAACCGCAATTCGCGATAATTCCCGACCGGATCATGCTGCCACACTCGCTGTCGACGGGTCAGCGGCGGTAGGTAGTCGACGCTGACCTGCTCCGATGCCATTTCGACGCGACAGGGTAGGTGCGACATGAGCACGATGCGCAACGCGAGCCCGCCGATCTCCGTCGAGCCGGAGCGGCCACCCCGTACCGGCCGGGTGGTGCTGTTCAGTGTGCTCGCCGGGACAGCCCTGGCGATCCTGTGGTCGTACCACTTCGTCGACTCGGTGATCGGCGACAACGTGGCCAACGCCCTGCTCGGCCACGACGCGAAGGGCACCGCGATCGCCGGTACCGGCGCCGGGCTGGTCTTCGCGTTCGTCTCCGGGCTGGCCGGTACCTTCACCGCCTGCAACATCGCGATGGTCGCCTCGGTCGGCCCGATGAGCCAGGCCGGTCAGGCGGGCCGGCGGCCGGACCCGCTGCGGATGCTGCTGCGCCCGGTGGGCTGGCTGACCCTCGGCATGGTGGTGGTCTCCGCGGCGTACGGCTTCGTCGGGGTCCTGCTGGGCGACCGGCTGCCGCAGCTGTCCACCGGGACGGTCGACGGCATGCCGGTGCGGATCATCCAGTCCTCGGTGGTCTTCGGGCTGATCGGCCTGGCCCTGATCTACCTCGGTCTGGCGGCGCTGGGTGTCCTGCCGGACGTCTTCGCCCACCGCCCGGTCGCCCGGGTCGTGACGTTGGGCGCGCTGATCGGCGGGTTCCTCATCGGCCGGCCGTACCCGCTGTTCAACAAGCTGTTCCACTGGGCCGCCGACACCGGCAACCCGCTCTACGGCGCCGGTGCCTTCGTGCTCCAGTCCCTGGGCAACGTCGTGATCGTCACCGTGCTCTTCGCCCTGGTCGTGCTGGTCAGCCGGGGTCGGGTAATGCACTGGTTGGCGGAGAGCCCGAGCCGCACCGCCGTGGTCACCGGATCGCTGACCATCGCCCTCGGGGTGTTCACCGTCGTCTACTGGGACCTGCGGGTACCGGCCATCTTCGGGTACGGCTGGTTCCCGACCATGCCGTACAACTGACCGGCGCCGGGAGCCGTCGGGGAAAGTTCGACGGCTCCCTGTCAGGTGTCCGATTTGCCGCCCTGACCTGCGGTACAAACGCTCGCATCGACGCCAACCGGTCAGCAAGGAGATCGTCATGACCGCTACCCCACCGTCGGAGGACTATCTGGCGGGATTCGAGGCCTTCTACACCGGGTCGTCCCCGGTGGAGGGCATGACCTTCGGCGCGGTGCCGTGGGACATCAGCGCCGCCCAGCCCATCGTGGTGGCGGCCGAGCAGGCCGGCCGGTTCTCCGGTGCGGTGCTCGACGCCGGGTGCGGCCTCGGTGACAACGCCATCTACCTGGCCGAGCGGGGCTACCAGGTGACCGGTGTCGACGGCGCGCCGACCGCCGTGGAGTGGGCCGCCAAGCGGGCCGCCGCCCAGGGGGCGACGGTCGAGTTCGCGGTCGCCGACGCGACCAGCCTCGCCGGGTACGACGGCCGGTTCGACTCGGTGCTCGACAGCGCCCTGTACGACGTGCTCGACGCCGACCACCGGGCGCGCTACCTCACCGCGCTGCACCGGGTATCCCGGCCCGGCGCGAAGCTGACCCTGGCCTGCTTCTCCGACCAGCTCCCCACCGACCTGCCCGGGGTCTACCGGATCACCGAGCAGATCATCCGCGACGAACTCGGCGCCGCCGGCTGGACCATCACCGGCCTGCGCCGGGACAGCTACCTGGTCAACGAGTACGCCGGGGAGTTCTTCCGGCAGGAGAAGATCGACGTGGTCACCGACGAGCGGGGCCGGGTCGCCCTGCCGGCCTGGGCGGTGGAGGCCGAGCGCGGCTGACCGCCCGTACCGCCCCGGACCTCGTCGGGTGCCCGGCGGACCTCCCGCAGGACCGGGAGACGTCCGCCGGGCACCCGGGCGTGTGACCCCCCGCCGAGCATCCGAGAGGACGACCGCATGCGCTCCCTGCTGCTACCGGCCCACCAGGCCTGGCTGCGCTACCACGACCTGCCCGGGCAGCCGACGGTGACCACCGTCCCCACGGGCGGACCGGGGGCGGCCCGGGTGACCACCGACGGACCGGGGGCGGCCGACCCGGCCGGCGGCACAGCACCGGTCGGGGTGTATCTGCCGGGCCTGGCCTCGGCCGGGTCGGCGGACTTCCCGGAGACCGCCGCGCAACCGGGGCTGCGCGACCGTCGGTGGATCGTGGTGGACCTGCTCGGCGCCGGGTTCAGCGACCGCCCGGTCCGGTTCGGGTACACCGTGGAGGAACACGCGGAGACCGTCGCGTACCTGCTCGACCACCTGCGCCTGAGCGGCTGCACCGTGGTGGCCAGCAGCATGGGCGGCGCGGTGGCCATCGTGCTGGCGGTACGCCGACCGGACCTGGTCGGCCGGCTGGTGGTCGCCGAACCGGCGATCAACCCCACCGGGCGGGGGGTGCTCAGCCCGTACGTGGCCGACCTGACCGAGGACGAGTTCGTCGACCGGGGACACCGGGCCCTGGTGGAGATGCTGGAGCAGATGTCGCTGACCGAGGGGGCCACCGCCGGTACCTTCGCTGCGGCGGTACGCAACGCCGCCCCGTACGCCCTGCACCGCAGCGCCCGGTCCCTGCGTACGGTCCGCGAACCGGGCCTGCGCGAGCAGCTCTACGCCCTCGACCTGCCCCGGGCGCTGATCGTCGGGGCCCGGTCACGGGTGGACGTCGGCGGCTTCACCGCGCACGGCATCCCGACCTTCGCCGTACCCGACGCGGGGCACTCGATGATGGACGACAACCCCGTCGGCTTCGCCGAGGCGATCGCGGCGGCCTGTGCCGTACCCGCGACCGCCCCGGCGTGACCCCGGTCGCTCCGCTGTCGGCGCGACCGGCAGCGGGTCGCGGTCAGCCGTCCAGCCCCCGGTAGACCGCGGTCTCGACCTCGGTGACGTACGCGCCGAACAGTCCCTCCAGCGCGGTGTTGGTCAACGCGACGACGCTCAGGTCGGCGTGCGGGTCGACGAAGGCGTTGGTGCCGTACACCCCACCCCAGCCGTAGCTGCCGGTCGGCCGGACGGAACCGGCGTCCTGCTGGTCGCGGACCACCGCGAAGCCCAGCCCGAAGCCCATCCCGGGGCCGACGTGCACGGTGTGCCCGGGGACCGCGTCGGTGCTGATCGCCTCGGCCGAGGCGGGGGAGAGGACCGGTGCCCCGCCGGTGCGTACCGCCTCCAGGAACGCCAGGTAGTCGGGGGCGGTACCGACCATGCCCATCCCGCCGGACGGGAACGCGGTCGGGTCGGTGGCCCGGGCCGGGGCGTAGTGGATCGGACCGCCGAACGGCATCGGCACCTGGTCGGTGGCGGCCATCCGGCGGGCCGGGCGACCGGGCCGGTCCGGGTCGGCGTAGGCGGCGGTCAGCCGGGCCGGATCGGTGGCGACGAACGCCGTGTCGGTCATCCCCAGCGGGCCGGTGACCAGCCGGGCCACCGCGTCGGCGAGCGGCTCGCCGGTGACCGCCTCGACCATCGCCCCGGCCACGTCCGTGCCCAGGGAGTACCCCCACTCGCTGTCCGGGGCGAACATCAGCGGTACACCGGCCAGCCGGCGCAGGTTCTCCGTCAGGGTGATGCCGCTGGCGTCACCGCCGTCGGACACCCCCGCGCTGCGGTAGGGCTCGTTGTCGGGGGACAGGAAGCCGTAGGAGAGCCCGGAGGTGTGGGCCAGCAACTGGCGCAGCGTGATCGTCGGCTCGCTACCGTCGGCGAGCCGGGGACGGAAGTACGGCAGTACCTCGTGCACCGGGGTGTCCAGGGTCAGCGCACCCCGGTCGACCAGGGCCAGCGCGGCGGCCGAGACGACCGGTTTGGTCATGCTCGCCAACCGGAAGACGTGCCCCGGGGCGACCGGTACGCCGGCCTCGCGGTCGGCCCAGCCGGCGTGGCGGGAGTAGACCACCTCGCCCCGGTGGGCGACGAGCACCGCGGTGCCGACCACCCGTTGCTCGCCGACCGCGTCGTCGATCACCGCGTCGAGCAGGCGGGCCAGTTCGGGGTACGGGGAACGGTGCGTCGTGGGCAGCGTGACGCGGGTGGCGTCGGACACGGTGGCCCCTTTCCGTAGTCGGTCGCTTCGGCAGGACGATAGAGGATCACTGGCGGATGGCTATATGTTTCTTTCCCGTGGGTGACACTCTTTGCCGCCCCCGTCCCGGCAACCTGTCGGCGTTCCGCCAGAAAGGCTTGACCCGGCACGGGTTTGCTCCTGTACTGGGCTCACCCGTACAGCTATATATTTCGATAGTGAGGGCTGGCGGGCGGCGCGACGCACCGGGAGGGTGACGATGACGATCCAGCTCACGGAGAGCCCGATTCCCCGTACCGGCCTGGACCCGCTCGAACCCGGTTTCCAGCTGGACCCCTACCCCTACTACCACTGGCTGCTGCGGAACGACCCGGTCCACCTCGGCGCGGAGGACACCTGGTACGTCACCCGCTACGCGGACGTGCGGCTGGTGATGAGCGACCACAAGTTCGGCTGCGCGAGCGTGCGGGACTGGTGGGAGGAGATGATCGGTCCGGGCGCGCTCAAGCAGATCATGCGCGACACCATGTTCTTCGAGGACGACCCGAAGCACGCCCGGCTGCGTGGTCTGATCACCCCGGTCTTCGCCCCGAAGCGGATGAAGGCGCTCCAGCCGAAGATCGACGAGGTGGTCGACGAACTGCTCGCCCCGCTGTTCCGCCGGGGCGAGATGGAGATGGTCAACGAGTTCGCCGCCCCGCTCGCGCTGACCTTCGTCTGCGAGCTGCTCGGCATCCCCCGGGAGGGCTACGAGGGGGTCCGCACCTGGTCGCTCGACATCGGGCCCACGCTGGACCTGATCCCCAACGACGAGGAGATCCGCAAGGGCAACATCGCGATGGGGGCGTTCGCCGACTACCTCCAGGGCCTCATCGAGAGCCGGGGCAGCCACCGGGGGCCGGACCTGATCAGCGTGATGCTCGACGCCCGCGAGGAGAGCCTGGCCAAGGGCGAACCGCCGGTCACCATGAACGAGATGGTCAGCACCATCATCTCGGTGGTCTTCGCCGGCCACGACACGGTGACCAACCAGATCACCAACACGATGCTGGCGCTGATCCGCAACCCCGACCAGCTCGACCTGCTCAAGCGGGACCCGAGCCTGGTGTCCGGCTGCGTCGAGGAGGGCCTGCGCTACGACTCCGCCGTGCAGTCCAACAGCCGCCGCCTCATGGTGGACGTCGAGCTGGGCGGGAAGCTGCTGCGCAAGGGTGACTTCGTGGTCGCCCTGATGGGCGCGGCCAACCGGGACCCGGCGAAGTTCGACGACCCGGACCGCTTCGACATCACCCGCACCGGTACCCAGGTGATGTCCTTCGGCGCCGGCATGCGGTTCTGCCTGGGCGCGATCCTGGCCCGGCTGGAGCTGCGTACCGCCCTGGACCGGCTGGTCCGGATGGAGAACGTGCGGCTGGAGATCGCCGACTCTGACATCTCCTACCAGCGCAGTTCGATGTTCCGCAGTCTGGTCGAGCTGCCGGTCAGCTTCACCCCGACCGGCGGCTGAGGCCGGACGGTGACGCGCGGGGACGGCGATTTTCTGCCGTCCCCGCGCGTCATTCCACTCCTTTTTCCCGCTCTGCCCAGTACGCTTCCACGACTGAGGGCGACCAGGCTCCTACATCTTGTCGCAGCACGCCGGCCGCCGCCGGTGGTGTCCGACAGGGCGGGGAAGCCCCGTCCGGTGCTGTCCGGGGAATCAACGGCTGATCAGCAGACAGGGAGACGGTGATGGAGACGACGACCACCGCCACGCCCAGAGCGGGCCGTCGGGAGTGGACCGGACTGGCGGTACTGGCCCTGCCGTGCCTGCTGGTGTCCATGGACCTGACCGTGCTCAACCTGGCGGTACCGCAGCTCAGCGCGGACCTGCGCCCCAGCGGCGCGCAACTGCTCTGGATCGTCGACATCTACGGCTTCCTGATCGCCGGTGCGCTGCTCACCATGGGTACCCTCGGTGACCGGATCGGCCGACGCCGGCTGCTGCTGACCGGCGCCGCCGCCTTCGGTGCCGCCTCCCTGGTCGCCGCCTTCGCCACCAGCGCGGAGGCGCTGATCGCCAGCCGGGCGGTGCTCGGGGTGGCCGGCGCGACGCTGATGCCGTCGACGCTCTCGTTGATCCGCAACATGTTCCAGGACCCGGCCCAGCGGACCACCGCCATCGGCATCTGGACGGTCAGTTTCTCCCTCGGCGGGGTGCTCGGGCCGCTGCTGGGCGGGGTGCTGCTCCAGCACTTCTGGTGGGGGTCGGTGTTCCTGGTCGCGGTGCCGGTCATGCTGCTGGTGCTGACCCTGGCCCCGGTGCTGGTCCCGGAGTACCGCAACCCGCAGGCCGGCCGGTTCGACCTGCCGGGCGCCCTGCTCTCCGTGGTGGCGGTCCTCGCCATGATCTACGGCATCAAGCGGTTCGCCAGTGAGGGACCCGGATGGCTGCCCGTCCTGGCGGTGGCCGTCGGCCTGGTGGTGGGTGTGCTGTTCGTCCGCCGGCAGCGTCGGATCGCCGAGCCGCTGATCGACCTGCGGCTGTTCCGCATCCCCGGGTTCAGCGTCGCGCTGCTCGCCAACACCGTCGCCTTCTTCGTCGCGTTCGGGTCCCTGCTGCTCATCTCCCAGTACCTCCAACTGGTGCTCGGGCTCTCCCCGCTGCGGGCCGGACTCTGGACGGTGCCCTCGTCGCTCGGCTTCGTGGTCGGCGCGATGGTCGCCCCCGCGCTGGTCCGCCTCGTCCGGCCGGGGTACGTGATGGCGGCCGGCATGGCGGTGGCCGCCGTCGGGTTCCTGCTGCTCGCCCAGGTCGGCGCCGGCTCGGGGCTGCCGGTGCTGGTGGCCGGTTCGGTGGTGTTCTTCCTCGGGGTGGCGCCGGTGTACATCGTGGCCACCGACCTGATCGTCTCCGAAGCACCCGAGGAGCGGGCCGGTGCCGCGTCGTCGGTCTCCGAGGCCGGCACCGAGTTCGGTGGCGCGTTGGGCATCGCGCTGCTCGGCACCGTCGGGGTGGCCGTCTACCGGGACCTGATGTCGGGCACGACGGTGAGCGGACTGCCGGTCGAGGTGGGGGAGTCGGCCCGCCGGACCCTCGGTGGTGCGCTGGCGGCGGCGGAGCAGCTGCCCGGCGGTCTCGGGGCCGAGCTGGCCGCCGCCGCCCGGGACGCGTTCGCCCAGGCGGTGCAGGCGGCCGCCGTGACCAGCGCGGTGATCGCGGTGGTCGTCGCGGTCCTCTGTGCGCTGCTGCTGCGCCGTACCCGGGGTGCCGCCCCCGATGCGGCCCCGGCCACCCCGGAGCGCGCTGCCTGATCCGGGGCGGACCGTCCGACCCGGGGCGGCCCGGCCGGTCCGCACCGGCCGTCGACAGCCGGTCGTCACCGGTTTCCCCGACCATTGTGCTGTTCTTTCTATTGTCAATTCTCGACAGATCTGCAACGCGTCGTCGCGTCCTGGCGGCGACGCGGGAAGGAGTCAACGATGACCACCGTCGCCGTGGTGACCGGTGCCGCCCGGGGCGTGGGCCGGGGGATAGCCCTGGTCCTGGCCGAGGCCGGCGCGACCGTCTACCTGACCGACCGGGAGAGTCGTGACCGGCGCTACTCCGAGCTGCCGGGCACGGTCGAGGACACCGCCGAGCAGGTCGACGAGCGGGGCGGCCGGGGCATCCCGGTACCCCTCGACCACACCGACGACGCGGCGGTGGCCGCGCTGTTCGAACGGGTCCGGGCCGAGCACGGCGGGCTCGACCTGCTGGTGGCCAACGCCTTCAACGGCAACGCGCTGCCGTTCCGGGGCGGCCCGTTCTGGACGTTGCCGTTGGAGCACTGGCGCAACATGTTCGACAACGGCGTCCGGGGGCACCTGGTGGCGGCCTGGCATGCGGCACCGCTGCTCATCGAGCGTAGGGGTCTGCTGGTCTTCACCGGTCTGGCGCAGCCCGGCGCCGAGGTGATCGCCAACCACCTCTTCTACGACCTGGCCATGACCAGCGTCAGCCGGCTCGCCCACGACGCCGCCCACGACCTGCGCCCGCACGGGGTGACCGCGCTGGCGGTGTCCCCGGGTTTCACCCGCACCGAGGCGATCATGGCGGCCTTCGGTGGCGGGACGCCCCCGGGCAGCGACTCGATCGAGTTCCCCGGCCGGGCGGTACGGGCGCTGCTGGAGGACCCGCAGGTGTCCCGGCACGCCGGCCGGACGATCACCGTGGCCGACCTCGCCGCCGAGTACGGCCTCACCGACGTCGACGCGGAGGTCCGGTCCGCAGCGGCCGGCTCCTGACCGACCGGTGTGTCCCGCACACACCCACCCCGGACACACCTGCCCGCCGCCGACCGGAGCCCCGGTTCCGGTCGGCGGCGGGCGCTTTTCAACCACCCGTCGGGACAATTTCCGGGTCCTCCGAACGACGCTTTCCCCGCACCGACAGAATTCCCCTAGGCTGGCCATTCCCTCAGTAATTTGGGAATCATGAGTACCGATGCGGTCCGTCCCGGGCACTGGGGCGGCGATGTCAACAGAGACAGTGCCAGTTCGTCGTCGGTGACGGCACGGGATGCCGTCGCGCAGGACCCGTGGGTGGGCGCCGGCCTGCTCGCCGTACGGCTCGCCATCGGCAGCACGTTCCTGCTGCACGGCATCCAGAACCTCTCCGGTGCCTGGACCGGCTGGGACACCGCCAAGATGGCCACCTACCTCGGTGACAAGGGCTTCGGTGGTGGGGCCCAGTTCATGGCCTGGCTGCTCGCGTTCGCGGAGATCGGGGCCGGTCTGGCGATGCTGCTCGGCTTCTTCACCGCGATCGGCGCGTCGCTGGTGGTCATCACCATGGCGACGTCGACCTCGCTGAAGCTCAGCGTCGGCTTCTTCATGCCCGGTGGCTTCGAGTGGGAGCTGGCGGTCCTCGCCGGTGGCCTGGTGCTCCTGCTGGCCGGCGCCGGACAGTATTCCCTGGACCACGCCAAACTCTCCGCACGTACCCGTGACCGGGTACGCAAGGTCGCCCTGGCGGCCACCATCGTCATCACCCTCGTCATGGTCGTCGTCACCTGGGGATCGCCGCCGCCGAAGATCGGATGAGCGACGTCCGCCTGATGGACGGACCAGCTCCGACGACCGGGACCGGGTCATGGTCGGTTCACGCCGACCGGTTTGCCCGGCCCGGTCGTCCGCCGTTGGCGCCGGTACCGGTGCCGCCGAACCCGACCGTGGAGGAGCGATGAGCGCAGTCGGACCCGCCCCCGACGGTGGGGCTGCGGTGGAGGTCAGCGACCTGCACAAGCACTACGGCCGGACCCACGCGCTGCGCGGGCTGGACCTGACCGTCCAGGCCGGTACGGTGTGCGCGGTCCTGGGGCCCAACGGGGCGGGCAAGACCACCGCGGTCCGGGTCCTGTCCACCCTCACCGCCCCGGACACCGGTCGGGTCCGGGTGGCCGGCTTCGACGTGGTCGACCAGCCGGAGCAGGTACGCCGCAACATCGGCCTGGCGGGTCAGCACGCCGCCGTGGACGAGGGGCTGACCGGTCGGGAGAACCTGTGGATGTTCGCCCGGTTGCACCATCTCGGTGACCGGGCCGCCCGCCGTCGGGCCGACGAACTGCTGGCCCGGTTCGACCTGCTGGCCGCCGCCGACAAGCTGGTGGGCACGTACTCGGGCGGGATGCGCCGCCGGCTGGACCTGCTGGCGAGTCTGATCGTCGCGCCGCCGGTACTCTTCCTCGACGAGCCCACCGTGGGACTGGACCCGCGTAGCCGGCAGCAGATGTGGGGTCACGTCGTCGACCTGGTGTCGGCGGGTACCACGGTGCTGTTGACCACCCAGTACCTGGAGGAGGCCGACCACCTGGCCGACCACGTGGTGGTGGTGGACCACGGCCGGGCGATCGCCTCGGGCACCCCGGACGCCCTCAAGGCCAGCATCGGTACCCGGGTCGAGGTGGTGGTCAGCCGGCGGGACGCGCTGGCCGGCGCGGCAGCCGTCCTCGCCGCCCTGACCGGGGCGGAACCGGTGATCGACAGCGATGAGCGGACCGTCCGGGTCACCACCTCGGCCGACGGTTTCACGCTCCCCCTGGTGGTCCGGGAACTCGACGCGGCCGGGGTGGTGATCGAGGACGTGGCGTTGCGCCGGCCCACCCTCGACGAGGTCTTCCTGCGCCTGACCGACCGGGAGCCGGCACCGGCGGTGGCCTGACGCGGACGGTCCGGGTACCGGCGCTGCGTGGGGCCGGTCGGGCCGGCCCGGTCAGAGCGGGCGGGAACCGTCCCCACCGGGCATCATCGCCGGGCCGGGTGGCACGCCGAGGCCCTGCACGGCGCGGCGGTAGGCCAGGATCGCCCCCTGGGTGTCACCGGCCTGGGTCATCGCCTCGGCGAGCTGGGACCAGAGCCGCGACACCTGGGGCGAGGGCACCAGGTCCTCCAGTGCCGTGCGGGCCTCCTCACCGCTGACCAGAGCGCCGTCCAGGTCGCCCAGGGTGGACTGGGCGGTGGCCCGCAGGATCAGCGTGGCGATCCGCTCCGGGGTCGGCGTGGCGGGGTCGGCGAGGAACCGCTGTGCCGTCTCGTCGGCCTCCGCCGGCCGGCCGAGCATCAGCAGCGCGCAGATCAGGTCGTTGCGGCACCGCGCGGTCTCCAGCAGGCTGCCGCTGGCGCGTAGGTCGATCAGGGCCTGGGTGAGCATCTCGTGGGCCAGCGCCGGGTCGGTCGGTGGCTGGCGCAGCAGCAGACCACCGTAGAGGGCCCGCAGCATGCCCATGGTCCGGTGGTAGTCGCGGCCGTCGCCGAGTTGGGCACCCCGGTTGAGCAGTTCCAACGCCCGGCCGGGATCGCCCTCGGCGACCGCGGTCGCCCCGGCCTGCCAGTAGATGTCGGCCAGCCGGTGCTGGTCGGCGATCTGCGGCGCGATGTCCAGCGCCTCGGCGATCGCCTGCCGGGCCAGGACGTGTTCGCCCCGGTCGCAGTGGATGCTGGCGATGATCGCCCGGATCTCGACACCCACGTCGGACATGTCCAGTCCGATCTGGCGGATGTAGTCCAACGCCTCGGTGCTGAACCGGATCGCCCGCTCGGTGTCGTCCAGGTGGGCCAGTCCACGGGACAGGCCCATGGTGGCGGCGAGCCGGTGCGGGCCGTCGCCGTGCTCCACCGTGGCGAGGTACGCCTCGAAGCCCGCCACCGCCTCGTTCACCCGGCCGGTCGCCTCGGCGACGTGCGCGAGGCCCAGCTCGGCCTCGCGGACCTCGTCGCTGTCGGTGTCGTGCTCGATCCGGACCCGCTCGAAGGTCTTCTCCGCCTCACCGAACCGGCCCACCATCAGGGCGACCCAGGCGAGTCGGAGATCCACGGCGGCGGGGATGGGTGACTCGGGTGCGGGGGAGTCCGCCGGGGACCACAGTTCCTCCGGGCGGCAGCCCAACCGCTCGGAGAGCTGCCGGATGACCCGCTCGGTGGGAGCCCGGCGGTCGGATTCGAGGAACGAGATGTAACTGACGGAGATCTTGTCACCGGCCAGATCGCGCTGACGCAGGCCGCGGTCGAGGCGTAGAAGGCGCAGGCGTGTTCCGAACGACTGGGTCGGCGTGGCGCCTGCGTCGGAAGCTGCGGAGCCTGTCTTCATGAGGATGCCAGTCCTGGTGAAAGACCTCAGTGGTTGGCGAGGCGGGGCTGTCAAACCGCTAGTTGTCGATAGTAGCCGAATGTCTCCCAAAAGGATGACCCGTATGACAAAGCACTGACATGCTTTCGTCAACATTTTTTACCGATTCCGGGCCGGCGCGTGGAATCCGTGGCCGTCGCGCGGGTTGGCGGCCGGTGGAGTCCGGTGTCCTGCCCGGGGTCCGGCGGGTCGCGCCGGACCATGCCGGCCACGGGGGCCGGCCGGGGCGGTGGACCGGTACCCGTCGCGGCGGCGACTGCCCGGTCCGCGCTGCTCGGGTCGACCGTCGGGGCTGCGCCGGTCGGGCCGGGTGGCCGGTGGCCCGCGCGTCGACGGTCACGCTGCGGTGTGCTGCACCGGAGTGGTCGCCAGCTCCCGGTCGAGCGGGTGCTCGTCGGCCTGGACCTGGTGGCGCAGCGCCTCGGTCAACAGCCGGACCTCCGACGTCGGGACCTCACTGCCGGTCACTTCGGAATCGTCGAGCGGGCCACGCCCCCGGCACAGCTCGGCGACCGCGGCGTCGAGGTCGTTGCGTGACCCCCGGCGCTGGAAGCGGACGTAGAGGGCCAGGCCGAGCTGGGTGGCGATGATCCGGCGGGGTGGGCCGGCGGAGGGCGCGATCGACCGCGCGTACCGCAGCAGCGCGATGGCGCAGTCGAGCCGGTCCTCGTCCCCGCTCCACCTGGCGTAGTCCAGCATCGCGGCGGCCAGGTCCTTGGCACGGGACCAGGAGAGGTTGGTCCGCTCGCCGCGCCCCGCCCCGCGGTCCCCCCGGCTGGGCACGCTCGCGATCCGGTCGTAGCACCGGTGGAGCCAGGGCAGTGCCCCCCACATCGGATGGTCTTCCATTGACGATGGATGATCACGCGATCCGTGACGCTGCATGTGTCCCCCTGGCGCCGCATCGACGACCCTGACGTGCAGATCAAGCTGAAGGTTAATCGATGCCTGGCCAGCGATGCTATAGCAAACTGAAGAATGCTCTTTGTTACCATGGGGTAATCAATGTCATGGTTGTGACGTTCCTGAGCTGACCTCGGCATACCTGGCCCGACCTGCGGAAATGCCCGTTTGGTGCAGGTGGTGGACCGCGCCGGGTGGCATGTTCCACCACGCGGCATGACAACCTGATCCCGGCCGGCAGCCCGTCCACCGCCGACGGTGTCAACGGCTGTTGTCAATCACCGGGTCGGCCGATGTGACAGCAATCCGACGCGCCCCGGGGCGCCCCGTCGTGGCGTTGACGGACCTCTTTCCTCGGGCTAACGGAAGTCTGGCCGGCGGATCATCGCCGGCATAACTTGCCAGAGTGGCCGTCGACGGTGTGCGCCACCGCCGGCACCCGCCGGGCCGGTGGTCCGACGGCCGGCCGCGTACCGGGACGCGTCGTGTGCGTCGTCGAGACGGCGGGCCGGCCCGCCGCTGCCACGACGCTCGCGCGGCATGGAGAGGTGGTGAGGGAGGACATGTCGGCCGAGCCGGACCTGCTCCGTGTGGCGCAGGAGTACGTCGACCGGCAACCGTCGCCTCGACGACGCGACGTGCCCCTGGTACGACTGGACGGACTGGCGGTCCACCTCGACGAGGACTACTGCCGTGAGGTGGCGGACTACTTCCACCAGGCACCCCTGCTGGCGTACGACGACACGCTGCGGGCCCGCTACGACCGGCTGAAGCAGGAGAACCGGGCGCAGTACCAGGCGCTGTGTGACGCCGGCGTCGAGGTCGTCCCCTGGCGGGGGCCCGGGCAGCCGTACCGCGACTCGGCCGAACTGGTCCGTGAGGTGCGCCGGACCCGGCGGCTACGGCTGTACCTGACCCGCAACGGACACGGACCCCGACCCGGTGCCGAGGCCGGTTTCCACCCGTTGCGGGAGCCGTCGGGGGTCGTGCTGGACGGTGTCGAGCTGACCCACAACGACCTGTTCCGGGTGGTGCACGACATCTTCGGCCACGTCATGTTCCACAACAGTTTCGGCCCACGCGGCGAATTCAAGGCCACCTACTGCCATCTGCACATGTACTCCGACGAGGTGCACCCCGTGCTGTTCACGGAGCACCTCGGCCAGTTCTGCTGGTTCTTCTTCGGGCCGCACCTGCGTGGCCCGGACGGTCGGCTGCGGCAGCCCGGCGATCCCGGCTACCTGCCGCCGCCGGACCGACCGTACGCCGAACAGAAGGTGTTCCCGTTCGTGCGCACCTATATCGACCGATTCAGCGATGCATTCCAGATCCGGGAGCGGGAATGACTCAGATGCGGCACAGCGAACTCCGTCCGCGCCACCTGACCACATCGGTCCGGGACGACTTCCCGCTCCTGGCGGCCGAGCCGGAGGACACCGGACTGGTCTACCTGGACAACGCGGCCACCACCCAGAAGCCCCAGGCGGTACTGGACGCGATCACCGGTTACTACACCACGATCAACAGCAACGTCGGTCGCGGCTACCACCGGCTCGGGCTCGCCTCCACCGAGGCGTTCGAGCAGGCCCGGGTGGCGGCCCAGGAGTTCCTCGGCGCGGCCGGACCGGACGAGATCGTCTTCACCCGGGGTACCACCGACGCGACGAACCTGCTCGCCGCCACCGTGGGACGGCGGCTGGTCGGACCGGGCGACCAGGTGGTCATCACCGGCATGGAACACAACAGCAACCTGCTGCCCTGGCGCCGGCTGGCCGAGGAGGCCGGGGCGGAACTGGTGGTGGTGCCGGTCGCCGTCGACGGCCGGGTCCGGCTGGCCGACTTCACCGCGGCCCTCGGCCCCCGGGTCCGGATCGCGGCGTTCGCGCACGTCTCCAACGTGCTCGGCACGGTGAACCCGGTACGCGAGATGATCGCCGCCGCGCACCGGCACGGGGTGGTCACCGTCGTCGACGGCGCGCAGGCCGTCGCCCACCGCCGGGTCGACGTGCGGGACCTGGACGCCGACTTCTACTGCTTCTCCGGGCACAAGGTGTACGGCCCGATGGGCACCGGGGTGCTCTACGGTCGCCGGGACCTGCTCGTCGAGGTGGCGCCCTACCAGGTCGGTGGCGGCACGGTGAAGGGGGTCTCGTTCGCCGAGCCGGTGACCTACGTGCCGGTCCCGGCCCGACTGGAGGCCGGTACCCCGGACGTGGCGGGCGGGCTCGGCCTGGCCGCGGCGCTGCGGTACCTGACCGACCTGGGCTGGGACGCGGTCCGGGCGCACGACGAGAGCCTGGTCCGGGCGGCGGTGGACGCGTTCGACGGCATCGACGGGCTGCGCGTCGTCGGCGACCCGGCCCGCGACCCCAGTGGCATCGTGTCGTTCGCCATCGACGGGCTGCACCCCTACGACGTCGGTGGTCACCTGGACCGGCACAACATCGCCGTCCGCTGCGGGGTGCACTGCTCCAGCACCTTCCTGGACAGCCTCGACCTGGTGGGCACCGTCCGGGTCTCGTTCGCGGTCTACAACACCGAACGCGACCTGGAGCGCGTCTGCGACGCCCTGCGTACCGTGCGGCCCGGCTTCTGGACCACGGAGCAACCGAACACCCGGTTCCTGTGACCTGCGAGAGAATACGAGGTGTAGTGCGATGTCCTCGGCCTCGATCGACGTCGCCGCGATCCGCGGCGAGCAGCGTACGATCTGGAACTCGGTAGCCGGCCCGTGGCAGCGCTGGGCGCCCCAGTTCGAGCGGGGCGCCGGGGTGGTCACCCGGCGGCTCATCGAGCTGGGCGGCGTCTCCGCCGGCCACCGGGTGCTCGACGTCGGCACCGGGGTCGGTGAGCCGGCCCGGACCGCCGCCGGAGCGGTCGGATCGGGCGGCAGTGTGCTCGCCATCGACCCGGCCCCGGAGATGATCGCCGCCGCCCAGCGCGCCGCCGCCGACCGGCACAACCTGCACTTCGCCGTCGGGGACGTGGAGACGGCGACCCTGCCCCTGGGCGCCTTCGACGTGGTGCTGAGCCGGTGGGCGCTGATGTTCGCCGCCGACCGGATCGCCACCCTGCGGCGGATCACCGGACTGCTGCGCCCGGGTGGCGTACTGGCCGCCGCGGTCTGGGGGCCACCGCCGTCGGTACCCATGATCAGTCTCGGCTTCGCGGTGATCTCCCGGCAGCTGGCCCTGGACCCGCCGCCGCCCGGCGGGCCCGGACCGTTCTCGATGGCCGATCCGGCGCAGGTCGCCGAGGAGCTGCGCGCGGCCGGGTTCGTCGAGGTCGCGGTGGAGGAGTGCGTGGTGCCCTTCGTGCTCGACTCGGTCGACGAGTTCGTCAGCTTCACCCGGGACGTGCTGCCGCCCCGGATGCGCCAGGTGCTGACCGACCGCTGCGGATCGGTCGACGACCCGCAGATCTGGGCCGCGGTACGCGCCGAGGCCGAACGGTTCGTCACCGCCGACGGCACCATCAGCCTCCCCTCGGTCAGCCTCTGTCTGCGGGCGGTGGCCGAGGGCGGGCCGGCATGAGGTTCGACACCCGACTGGTGCGGATCGGCCAGGACCCCGAACCCGGCACCGGGGACGTCGTCCCCCCGCTGCACCTGGCGGTGACCTACGAACGGGACATGCAGGACCCGCCCCGGTACTTCTACGGCCGGGGGGAGAACCCCACCCGGGAGGACCTGGAGCGGGCCCTGGCCGCCGTCGAGGACGCCCCGTTCGCCACCGTGTACGCCTCCGGGCAGGCCGCCGCGATGACCGCCGTGTCGGTGCTGCGGCCCGGCCAGCGGCTGCTCAGCTCGGACGACGTCTACGGCGGCACGCACACCCTCTTCGCGATGCTCACCCGGTACGACATCCGGGTCGACTACGCCGACCTGTCCGACCCGGCCGTGGTCGAGCAGGTGCTCGGCGACGACGGTGACGACGTCGCCATGGTGTGGGTGGAGTCGCCGAGCAACCCGCTGCTGAAGGTGGTCGACCTGGCCGACGTGTGCCGGCGGGCGCACCGGCGCGGCGCGCTGGTGGTGGTGGACAACACCCTCGCCGGCCCGGTGCTCCAGCAGCCGCTGGCGCTCGGCGCCGACGTCAGCCTCTACAGCACCACCAAGTCCGTCGCCGGGCACCTCGACGTCCTCGGCGGCGCGCTGGTCTACCACGACCCGGCGCTGCACGACAGCTTCCTGGCGTACCGGACCACGGCCGGCAACATGGCCGGCCCGCTGGACTGCTTCCTGGTGCACCGGGGGCTGAAGACGATGTCGCTGCGGGTCGCCCGCCAGGTGGACAACGCCGAGGCGGTGGTCGCCGCGCTGCGCGCCGAGCCGACCGTCGGCCGGATCCACTACCCCGGGCTGCCCGGGCACCCCGGCCACGAGGTGGCCCGCCGGCAGATGACCCGGCCCGGGTCGCTGGTCAGCTTCGAGTACCTGCACGACCCGGAGAAGCTGATGAGCCGGGTCGGCCTCTTCGCCAGCGCGGTCAGCCTCGGCGGGGTCCGGTCGCTGATCGAGTGTCCCGCCCTGATGACCCACCGGCCGGTACCCCGGGAGGTCCGGCTGCGGCTGGGGGTCACCGACAACCTCATCCGGCTGTCCCTGGGCATCGAGGACCCCGCCGACCTGGTCACCGACCTGGTCACCGCGTTGCGCGCCGGCCGCCCGTAGCCGGCCGCCCCGGAGCCGGCCGTCCACCGGCTGCCCC
>NZ_WVUH01000129.1 GCF_017614955.1 Micromonospora echinofusca | reverse complement strand
GAGCCCACCGTCCCGCCCAAGCCGACCCTGGCCGCCGCGCCGGTCTCGGTGGCGTTCGCCGGCTCCCACCTGACCTGGGCGCTGATGGACCGCAAGACCGGGGAGATCTCCGGGTCGAAGAACATGACCACCACCAACTCGACCGAGTCGATGATCAAGGTCTGGATCGTCGCGGACTACCTGCGCCGGCTCGGCGACAAACCGCTCGCCGCCGAACGGAAGAAGCAGGCCAGCACCGCGATCCGGGACAGCAACGACGACTCCGCCTCCGCGCTCTACAACGCGGGCGGCAAGACCGCCGTCACCAAGCGCATGATCGACATGTGCGGGCTCACCGAGACCCGGATCAGCACCAGGACGGGGTACGTCGGGTGGTGGAGCTTCACCGAGATGTCCGCCCGGGACGCGGTGCGGCTGGGTGACTGCGTCGCCGACGGTACGGCCGCCGGCCCGACCTGGACCGAGTGGGTGCTCGACGAGATGAGCAAGGTCCGGGGTACCACCGCCGCCAGGGACCAGCAACTCAAGCAGGGCGGCGGTCGTTGGGGAATTGTCGACGGACTGCCCGACGCGATCGAGAAACAGGGGCGGGTCAGCATCAAGAACGGCTGGACCCCGCTCTACTACGACAACAACTGGCACGTGAACTGCCTCGCGGTGGCCGACGGTTGGTCGCTCGCGGTGATGATGCGCTACCCGATCAGCCGGGGCCTCGACTACGGCGCGAAGGTCTGCGCCAGCGTCACCGCCCAACTGGTCACCCCGCAGCCGGGCGCCGCACTCAAGGTGCCGCAACCTCTGACCACGAAGGCGAAGCTCTGATGGCTGGTAACCGCCGGGCACCCCGGCCGGACGGCAAGGAAGCGTCCCCGCTGCGGCTGGTGATCATCTCCGCGGTCCTGCTGGTACTGGTGCTGACCGCGCTGCGCTTCCTGCCCGGCTCCCCCTTCGAGTCGACCGCCGCCGCCCGGTGGGGCGCCCCGGCCCCGGTCGACGGGCGTACCGCCACGGCTGCCCAGGCACCCAGCCGGGGGCAGCGGCCCGCGCCGTCCCCGACGCCCAGCCCCAGTCTGGAGCCGTTGCCGCTCAAGGCCACCGAGGTGGACCTGGACCTGGCCGGCTGGTGGAGCTGGAGCCTGCTCGACACCCGCACCGGCGAGATCGCCGGCTCGGCGAACATGGACGAGACCAGCACCACCGCGTCGCTGATCAAGTCCTGGATCGTCGCCGACTGGCTGCGGCGTACCGACGAGGCCGGCGACAAGCCCAGCGAGGCGAAACTCGCCGACGCCACGCTGATCATCCGGGACAGCGACAACACCCGGACCGAACGCCTCTACACCCAGATGGGGCGGGCCGCCTCGATCAAGCGCCTGCTGTCGATCTGCAAGCTGACCGACAGCAGGGTCGCCACCGACGGCGGCTGGAGCCGTACCCAGCTCTCCCCCCGGGACACCGCCCGGCTCGGGGCCTGCATCGCCGACGGCCGCGCCGCCGGCCCGCAGTGGACCGACTGGCTGCTCAACGAGATGCGGCTGGTCCGGGGCACCGGCGACTTCGGCATCCGCAAGGCGTTCCCCGCTGCGGAGCAGAAGCAGATCGCGATCAAGAACGGCTGGGTCGACCGGACGAAGGAGCAGGAGATCCACGTCAACTGCCTCGCCATCGGTGACGGCTGGACGATGGGCGTGATGCTCCGCTACCCGATCGGGCGCGGCTACGAGTACGGCATGCAGAACTGCGAGAAGATCACCGAGGAACTGATCCGCGCAGCGGCCTGAGCCTGTCGGGCGGCCCGGCGGTGCGGAAGGCGGTACGGAAGGCGGTAGGGAAGAACGCCGTCAGCCGGTGAAGAAGGCCGGGCCGTCGGCGGGCAGCGCGGGGGCCGCACCGGCCACCGCCGCCCGCGCGGCGAACTCCCGCAGGCCGGCGACCTGACGCTCGCCGAGGGAGAAGTCCAGCGCCCGGAAGTACGACGCCAGGGTCGCCGCGTCGAACGGCTCCCAGCGGGCCGCCGCCTCGGCGACCTGGTCCAGCTCGGCCAGGCAGAGGTCCCGGGAACGCAGGAACGCCTCGTGCACCTCCTTCACCACGCCCGGATGGGCGGCGGCGAACTCCCGGCGTACCGCCCAGACGGCGAAGACCATCGGCAGCCCGGTCCACTCCCGCCACGCCTGCCCGAGGTCGGTCACGGTCAGCCCCCGGTTGGGCGCCTCGTGCAGGGCACGCAGCGCCACGTCGCCGATCAGCACCCCGGCGTCGGCCTCCAGCAGCATCTGGGTCAGGTCCGGTGGGCACCGGAAGTACTCCGGGTGCACCCCGTGGCGCTCGCCGAGCAGCAGTTGGGCGAGGAGCACGCCGGTCCGCGAGGTGGAGCCGAGGGCGACCTTGGCACCGTCCAGCTCGTCCAGCGGCCGGGTGGAGACGATGTTCACCGAGAGCACCGGACCGTCGCTGCCGACCGCCAGATCCGGCAGGAGCAGCAGTTCGTCGGCGTGGCGCAGGTACTCGACCTGGGAGATCGGGCCGATGTCGAGATCACCGGCGACCAGGGCGGCGTTGAGCCGGTCCGGGGAGTCCTTGTGCAGCTCGACGTCGATCAGCGCACCGGAGCGCATCAGCCCCCAGTAGATCGGCAGGCAGTTCAGGAACTGGATGTGCCCCACCCGGGGTCGTCCGATGCGCTCAGTCACCACCCGACGGTATCCGGCGCGCTCCCGGACGGCTCAGCGAGCCGGCACCGGAGTGGCCAACCCCGCACCGACGGCCGGCCCACGGGTGAGCCGTTCCCGGCGGACGACCCGGCTGACCGGTACCCAGAGCGCCAGGACCACCAGCAGCCCGGCCAACCCGGCGGCGGCGATCAGCGGGCGGGGGGCGAAGAACTCCAGGAGCACCCCGCCGATCAGGAAGCCGATCATCGAGGCGCCCTGGACGGCCGCGCCCAGGGCGGCGAAGGCCCGGCCCCGGGCCGCCTCGGGGACCCGCCGGGCGAGTACCACGTTGCTGAACACGTTGTCCCCGCCGTTGCACAGCCCACCGATCAGCCAGAGCGGTACGAGCAGGTGGGCGTGGGGCACGGCGGCCCCGGCCAGCACCATCAGGCAGCAGCCGCCGAGCAGGGCGAGGGCCGCCCGGACCAGGGCGCCGTCGTCGGCGAAGCGGTGGGTGAGCCGCGCGAAGAGCCAGGCACCGGGGAGCACGCCGGCCGTCCAGGCCGCGGTCACGATGCCGTACGTGGTGGTGGAGCTGCCGAGCGTCTCCCGGATGAAAAACACCTCCACCGGGGTCATCGCCATCACCGCCGCCAGTGCGCCGGCCATCGCGGCGACCATGCCGAGCAGCAGCGGGTCGTGCCGCAGCCGCCAGGCTGACCGGGTGGTCGGTGCCGGGTCCGGGTCGGAGCCGACGGTCACCGGCCGGGCGACGGCGGTGCCGGACGACCGGGCGCCGCCCCGACGGGTACGCAACAGCAGACCGGCCACCACCAGCGCCAGGTAACTGGCCGCGTCCAGCAGCAGCGGTGGGCGTACCCCGAACTGGCCGACCAGTACCCCGGCCAGGGCCGGTCCGGCGAGCGCGCCGAGCGTGCCGGCGGTCTGGTTCAGCGCGCTGGCCCGGGGCAGGTCGGCGGTCCGCACCATGGCCGGTACCAGCGCGGCCAGGGTCGGCTGGGTGACCGCGAGACCGCAGGCCAGCAGGGTGACCAGGCCGATGATCAGTACCGGGTGCCCGGCGTACGCCAGCGCGGCGCAGGTGGCGGCCTGGGCCACCCCCGCGCCGACGAGCAGGGTGCGGCTGTCCACGCGGTCGGCGAGCCGGCCGGTCAGCGGGGCGAGTACGACCAACGGCACGGTGGCGGCGAGCAGCAGCCCGGAGACGGCCAGCCCACCGGCCCCGGCCGACTGGAGAGCCAGGGCGAGGGCCGTGGCGGCGAGGAAGTCGCCGCAGGTGGAGACGCCCCGAGCGGCGGCGGCCAGCCAGACGTCGGACCACCGTGAGCAGGAGGGACCGTCAGTTGTGAAGGACATACTTCGAAAATATTCCTTCACAACTTCCGGCGCAACCCCGCCTGCCGCTCAGTCCAGGGGCACCACCCGGTACTGCACGCCCACCCGACGCGCCCCCGGGGGCGGATCGGCGGCCCGATTCCGGTGCCGGTACGGCTCCACCAGCCGTTCGAACTCGGCATTCAGCCGGGCCTGCTCCTCGGCGGTGACCAGCAGCATCGAGTTGTTGAAGACGGCGACCTCGTACCACTCCCTCGGCTCGTCCCCGGCCCGGCGCAGCCAGTCCCGGGCCCGGGCCGCGTCCCGCGCGTTGTGCGCCTCGATCAGCGCCTGCTCGGCGGCACGCGCCTCCGGTCCGGCCGACTGCCCGGCATCCACGAGGAAGGAGGGATTGCGCGTGCGCCACAACCGTTCCCGGGCGTCCCCACGCCCCGGAGCCTCCTCGACCAGCCCGAACTTCGCCAGGGCCCGCAGGTGGTAGCTGGTCGCGCTGGGCGACAGACCGGCCACCTCGGCGCACTCGGTCGCCGAAGCCCCCCGTCCGCCCAGGAAGCTGAGATGTTCCACGATCGCCAGCCGGGCCGGATGGGCCAGCGCCCGCATCACCTGCGGGTCGCTGATCGTCACCCGGCGCTGCTCGGGTTGCGCCTCGGTCATGGCTCCCATCATCTCCGCCCGCCGGGATGCCGGTTAATCGATCGCCCGGCCCGGCCGGGTCACGTAGGATCGAACGTCGCGCGCGAGCAGGCGCGCCTCTTCCACCGGGCACAGCCGGCACCGCGTCGACGGAGCGCCGGGCGGCCCAGGTCAACCGATCCAGAATCGCACCGAGAGGTCGCTCGGATGACCCTTGCCACCGACCAGCAGTCCACCGACCAGCAGTCCACCGACCAACAGTCCACCGACCAACAGTCCGCCGGCCAGCAGTCCGCCAGCGGGCCGAACGTCGACCCGCAGCCCGCCCAAGACCCCGGGCTCGACGAGCAGCTCGCCGCCGAACGCGCGCACCTGGACGGCTCCCGTACCGCCCTGCGCCGGATGCGGGAACGCGCCGAGGCCCTCTTCGCCACCGGTGCGCAGGTCGCCGGTGACCCGTTCGCGGCGGAGACCCTCGGTCGCACCCTCTCCCGTCGGGTCGCCGAACTGGCCGACGACCCCACCACCCCGCTCTTCTTCGGCCGGCTCGACTTCGGTCAGGCCGACCCGGACCACGCCGGTCGCCGGTACCACATCGGCCGACGGCACGTCACCGACGAGATCGGGGAGCCGCTCGTACTGGACTGGCGGGCCCCGGTCTCCCGCTCGTTCTACCGGGCGAGCGTGCGTGACCCGCAGGGCGTCGCCACCCGGCGCCGGTTCGGCTTCGCCAACGGCGTACTCACCAGTTTCGAGGACGAACACCTCGACCGGGGTGAGGAACTGGGCACGACCAGCCGGATCCTGACCGCCGAAATCGAACGGCCCCGCGTCGGACCGATGCGCGACATCGTCGCCACCATCCAACCCGAGCAGGACGAACTGGTCCGGGCCGAACTCGCCGAGTCGATCTGCGTGCAGGGCGCCCCGGGCACCGGGAAGACGGCGGTGGGGCTGCACCGCGCCGCGTACCTGCTCTACCTGCACCGGGAACGGCTACGCCGGTCGGGCGTACTGATCATCGGGCCGAACCGCGCCTTCCTGTCGTACATCGCGGCCGTCCTGCCGGCCCTCGGTGAGGTCGAGGTCGAGCAGAGCACCGTCGAGGACCTGGTGGCCCGGGTGCCGGTCCGCGCGGTGGACGACCCGGCCACCGCCGCGCTCAAGCACGACCCGCGCCTCGCCGAGGTGCTCTGCCGGGCCCTGTGGGGGTACGTCCGCAAGCCCGAGGAACCGATCGTCCTCTCCGACGGGTCGTTCCGCTGGCGGATCGGGGCGGACGCGCTGCGCCGGGTGGTCGACGAGGCCCGGCGTGAAGGGTTGCCCTACGGCACCGGTCGGGAACGGGTCCGGGCCCGGGTCGTCGGGCTGCTGCAACAGCAGGTCGAGGCCCGGCGGGCCGAGTCACCGAGCGACACCTGGCTACGCCGGACCGGCCGTAGCCGTCCGGTGGCCGGGTTCCTCGACGAGGTCTGGCCGGCGGTCACCCCGGAGGGCCTGCTGCACAGCCTGTTCAGCGACCCGGCGCTGCTCGCCGACGCGGCCGGTGACCTGCTCACCGCCGAGGAGCAGGCGCTGCTGCTCTGGGCGAAACCGGCCCGTACCCCGAAGGCGACGAAGTGGACGGCCGCCGACGCGGTCCTCATCGACGAGGCGGCCGGGCTGGTCGAACGGCCGGCCAGCTTCGGGCACGTGGTGGTCGACGAGGCGCAGGACCTCTCCCCGATGCAGTGCCGGGCCATCGCCCGGCGCAGCGAGCACGGTTCGATCACCCTCCTCGGGGACCTGGCGCAGGGCACCGCGCCGTGGGCCGCCCGGGACTGGCGGGACTCCCTGGCCCACCTCGGCAAGCCGGACGCCGCCGTGGTCCCGCTGACCGTCGGGTTCCGGGTACCCGCCGCCGTGGTGGCCTTCGCGAACCGGCTGCTGCCCGCACTCGCGGTGGACGTACCGCCGGCCGAGTCGCTGCGCCGCGACGGTGCGCTGGACATCCGTACCGTGACCGAGCTGACCGCCGCGACGGTCGCCGAGGTACGCGCGGCGCTCGCGCACGACGGCTCGATCGCGGTGATCGCCGCCGACGACGCGGTGGACGGGCTCCGCGCGGCACTGACCGACGCCGGGATCACCACCGCGACCGTCGACGACGTCGAGGCCGGGGCACGGGTCACCGTCGTACCGGCCACCCTGGTCAAGGGGCTGGAGTACGACCATGTCATCGTCGCCGAGCCGGCGGCGATCGTGGCCGCCGAGCCACGCGGCCTGCACCGGCTCTACGTGGTGCTGACCCGGGCGGTGTCCCGGCTCGCCGTGCTGCACCGCGACCCGCTGCCCGACCCGCTCACCTGAACCCGACCTGCCCCGGCCCGACGTGACCGCCCAACCGCCCGGTCAGCCGAGCAGGTCCGACCGTCCCAGGGCACCTGTTCGGCCGGTCGCCGACGACCAGCGTCCCGCCGCGCCGCTGCCCTGCGCTGCGCCCTCGTTTGGCACGAGTGTTAACAAGGGGCCCTTGTACAACGGAAAGCGTTAACAAGGGGCCCTTCCTTACGATTCGGCAGCGTACGACCGCTGGCGGTGCCAGGATCGACGGAGCGAGCGGAGAGCGGCGGGCGGAGGTGGACGGTGAGCACCGTGGAAGCGGGTACGCCCTGCTGGGCGGACCTGGCCACCGGGGACCTCGACGCCGCCACGCGGTTCTACCCGGAACTGTTCGGCTGGACCGGTCAGGTGTCACCCGAACCGGAGTCCGGCGGTTACACGATCTTCCAGCGGAACGGCCTCGCGGTGGCCGGAGCCGGGCCGCCGGCCACCCCCGGTCAGCCGGCCATCTGGTCGACGTACATCGCCACCGACGACGCCGACTCGGCGGCCGGCCGGGTGGAGGCGGCCGGCGGGCAGGTCATCGTCGACCCGTTCGACGTCGGTGAGCAGGGCCGGATGGCGGTCTTCGCCGACCCGGCCGGTGCCGCGTTCTCGGTGTGGCAACCCCGGGCGATGCGCGGCGCCGAGCTGTTCAACGAGCCGGGGGCGTTGAGCTGGACCGAGCTGACCACCCCGGACCCGGCCGGCGCGAAGGAGTTCTACGCGCTGGTCTTCGGCTGGCAGGCCGAGGACGAGCCGATGGGCCCGGTCACCTACACGGGTTGGCGGCTCGGCGACCGGATCATCGCCGGGATGATGCCGGCGCTGGACGAGCACTGGCCGCCGAACCTGCCCGCCTACTGGGGGGTGTACTTCGCGGTCGCCGACTGCGACGCGACCGCCGCCCGGGCCGCCGAGCTGGGCGGCATCATCATGGTGCCGCCCCGGGACGTCCCGATGGGCCGGTACGCCGTGCTGAACGACCCGCAGGGCGCCGCCTTCTCGGTGGTCGCCCTCGCCGCCGCCCTCGCCTGAGCGCCACGCCCCGGTGTGGCCGTCACCGCCTGACGGGTACCACGATCGGGCCGTGTTCACCGCCGGACGGGTACCACGATCGGGCCGTGTTCGCCGTCGACGACCCGTACCCGGGCCCGGTAGTGGGTGGCGAGCAGGTCCTCGGTGAGCACCTCCCGGGGTTTCCCGGCGGCGACCACCTTCCCCCCGGCGAGCAGGACCAGCCGGTCGGCGTACTCGCCGGCCACCGAGAGGTCGTGCATGGTGGCCAGCACGGTCAGCCCGGCATCGGCCCGGAGCTGGTCGACCAGTTCCAGCACCTCCTGCTGGTGGCCGATGTCCAGCGCGCTGGTCGGCTCGTCGAGCAGCAGCAGCGTGGCGCCCTGGGCGAGCGCGCGGGCCAGGAAGACCCGCTGGCGTTCCCCGCCGGAGAGGGTGGCCAGTTCCCGGCCGGCGAACCGGGCCAGGTCCAGCCGGTCCAGGACGTCGTGCACGACCGCCAGGTCGGCGGCCGACTCCCGGCCGAGCGCCGGGATGAACGGGGTCCGGCCGAGCAGCACGTAGTCCAGTACCGCCATCCCGGGCGGTACGACCGGTGACTGCGCCACGGTGGCGACCACCCGGGCCCGCTCCCGGCGGCGCAGCCGGTCGATCGGCGTCCCGTACAGCCGGACCGGGCCGGTCGGCGTCCCGGGCACCCGGACCGGGCCGGTCGACGTTCCGCGCAACCGGACCGGGCCGCTCGACGGGAGCAGCCCGCCGACGACCCGTAGCAGAGTGGACTTCCCGGCGCCGTTGGGTCCGATGACCGTCACCCACTCGCCGGGTGCGACGGTCAGGTCCACGCCGGCCAGGATCGGTGCCCCGCCGAGGCGTACCCACAGGTCACGAACCTCGACGGCGGGGACGGTCGGCGTCGGCCCGGTCACGTCAGCACCCGTTTCGCGCTGCGCAGCACCAGCACGAAGAACGGCGCCCCGAAGAAGGCGGTGACCACGCCGATCGGGATCTCGGCAGGCGCGGCTGCGGTACGGGCCACCACGTCGGTCAGGGTCAGGAACGCCCCGCCGAAGAGCATGGCCAGCGGCAGGATCGACCGGTAGCTCGATCCGGCGAGCAGTCGTACCGCGTGCGGCACGATGATCCCGACGAAACCGATCAGCCCGGACACCGAGACCGCTGCGGCGGTACCGAGGGAGGCGGCGGCGACCAGCAGCAGCCGGGACCGCTGCGGGTGCAGCCCGAGGCTGGCCGCCTCCTGGTCGCCGACGGAGAGCACGTCGAGTTCCCGGCGGTGCAGCAGGACCACGACCGCCGTCAGGGCCGCGTACGGCAGCACCAGCAGCACGTCGTGCCAGCCGGCGGTGGCCAGCCGGCCGAGCAGCCAGGAGTAGACCTGCTGGATGCTCTCCGCGTCCTGCTGCAACAGGTACGTCTGACCGGCGGCGAGGAAGGCCGAGACCGCCACCCCGGCCAGGATCAGGGTGGCCGGGGACCGGTCCCGGCCACCGGCCGCGCCGAGCAGGTACGTCATCAGCACCGCGCCGGTCGCGCCGACGAACGCGGCCAGCGGGACGGTCACCGGCAGACCGGCGAGCGGGTCGCCGTCCCCGCCGGCGGGGCGCAGCACGATCACCACGGTGACCGCCAGGCCGGCGCCGGCCGCCACCCCGAGCAGGTGCGGGTCGGCCAGCGGGTTACGGAACACCCCCTGGTAGCAGCCGCCGGCCAGGGCGAGCAGCCCACCGACGAGCAGGCCGAGTACCGCCCGGGGCAGCCGCAGCTCGGTCACGATGGCGATCTCCCGCTCGGTGAGGCCGCTGTCCAGCCGCACCCCGGGGATCAGGTTGAGCAGTTCGACGGCAACGCTGCCCGGCGGGAGGCTCACCGGGCCGAAAGCCACCCCGGCGACCAGGGCGACCAGGACGGCGAGGATCCCGCCGGCCAGCCAGCCGGGCCGCAGCCCGGCCGGCCGCCCCGGTAAGGAAGGGCCCCTTCTTATCGTTTTCTGCATAGGAAGGGCCCCTTGTTAACAGGTGGAGTGCGTACCGGTGCTCGCCGGGACGACCGTCACGCGGGCACCTTGGCGGTGGCGTCCACGATGGCCCGGAGCAGGTCGACGACGCGCGGGCCCCAGCGCGAGGCGACGTTGTCGTCGAGCGGTACGACCTGGTTGTTCTTCACCGCGGTGAGGCCGGCCCAGCTGGCGCGGGCCTTGACCGTCTCCGGGCTCTGCTGGCAGCACTTCGTGTCGGAGAGGAAGACGAAGTCGGGGTCTGCCTTGATCAGGGCTTCCTGGGAGAGCTGCGGGTACCCGCCCTTGCTGCCGTCCGCGTCGGCCGGGTCGGCGATGTTCTGCAGACCGGCCAGGGCGTAGACCGACCCGATGAAGGTCTTGCTGGTGGCGGTGTACAGCTCCGGACCCAGCTCGTGGAAGTAGGTCAGCGGCTCGGCCCGCTTGGGCAGGTCCGCGACGAGCTTGGCGATGTCGTCCCGCATCCGCTTGGTGACGTCGGCCGCCTCGGTGCCGTGCCCGGTGAGCTGGCCCAGCTCGGTGAGCTGCCGGTACGAGTCGTCCAGCGTCTTGGCCGCCGGCGCCTGGTACACCGGGATCTTCAGCGTGGTGAGCTGCTCCACGATCTTGTTCATGTCGTTGGAGAGCACGACCAGGTCGGGGTTCTTCGCGGCGATCGCCTCGGCGTTGGGCTGGAACGCGGACAGTTCGCTCTTCGGCGCCTCGGCCGGGTAGTCCGAGTTGTCGTCGGCTGCGGTGACCTGCTTGCCGGCACCGATGGCGAAGAGCATCTCGGTGGCGGTGGGCGAGAGCGACACGATCCGCTCGGGACGCTTCTCCAGGGTCAGCGTGCCGACGGTGACCGGGAAGGCGGCCGCCGTGCCGGACGGGGCGGCCGGGGTCTCGGCGGTCTTGTCGGCGCAGGCACCGAGGGCGAGGGCGGTCGCGGTGGCGAGCGCCACGGCGAGCAGGCGAGGGGTACGTCTGGACATCGGTCCTCCTGTCGGTCGAGGATCTGGTGCTTCGCCGACAGGGGCCGTTGACGTCTGCGCCCCGCCTGCGAGGCGCCCTTCCTCGAGAGCGCGGTTCGCGACCGCTCCGCAGGCGACCTGGCTCACCCCACGCCGACCCGGAGGGGCTCGGACGGGGTATCACAGTTGCGGGACAGCGCCGGTTTCCCACCGGCTTCGCTGCGGGGCGGTCGCTAGCACCGTAGCGCACGTCCGAGCAGGGGGAATGGGGCCCCGTGGGGGTGGCCGGGGCCCCATTCGGCTACCGGTACCGACCGTCAGGCGGCGCAGTACTGGGTCTGCTTGCCGATCACCCGGTACGGGCAGTCGGCGTACTCGCTGAGCAACAGGACCGCGTCCTTGTTGCGCGAGGTCTGGGCGGGGATCACCTCGTCGGGCGGGTAGAACCCGCCACCGAGCGACGAGCCGGGGTACATCTCGAAGGTGTACGCCCAGATCTTGTGGGTGGCCCACATCCAGTCGATGCTGCTGCCGTCGGTGATGTAGAGGTCCGACGACTGCTGCGGGGTGTACCCGTTGGTCGACGCCATCTGCTGGCCCAGGGTGGCGAAGGTGTTGTACTGGTCGGCGGTCATGCCGGTGGCGGTGTTGCTGTAGGTGTAGCCGAACGGCCAGAGCACCAGCTGCGAGTAGGTGTGGAAGTCGATGTTGGCCTTGATCTGCTGGACCCCACCGACCACCCGGCTGTTGACGAAGTTCCGCAGCGCCGCGGTCTCCGGCGCGCTGAACGCCGACGGGCCACGGTAGGTGTCCGAGGACGGCGAGCCGGACGAACCGCCGCAGCAGCCCCAGTTGTAGGACCAGTTGCGGTTCAGGTCGGTGCCGACGTACGTCGAACCGCTGTTCGGCTGCCGGTTCTTCCGCCACGAGCGGTAGGAGCCGGTGGCGATGTCGTACTCGCTGCCGTCCGGGTTGACGGTCGGGATGATCCAGATCTCCCGGCTGTTCACCGCGTTGGTGACCCGCGAGTCGGTGCCGTAGCTGTCGGTGAAGAGGTTCATCAGGTAGATGGCCATCTCGACCGTCAGGTGCTCCCGCGCGTGCTGCTGGGAGTTGAACAGGATCTCCGGCTCCGCCTCGTCGGTGGCGACGTTGTCGGAGATCTTGATCGCCATCAGGTCCCGGCCCTGGTACGACGTACCAATGCTGATCTTGCGGGCGATGGACGGGTGGTCCGCGACGACCTTGTTCGCGACGGCGGTCAGTTCCGCGTAGTCGTGGTAGTTGGAGTCGGCCGACGGGAAGCCGTTGATCCCGACCTCGGGCGCCTGCGGCAGTGCGGCGATCGCCTCCAGTTGGAAGCCGAGGCGGGTGATCGCCTTCGCCTCGGCCCTGGTCGCCGAGACGTGCAGCACACCGTGCTCGGAGTAGTCGATGGCCGCACCGGTACCGGCGACGGCGGTGCGGTCCGCGACGGTGCGCGGTCCGATCACCCGGTACGGCACGGCGGCCGACTCGTCGGACCGCTTCGGGCCGGGTTCCGCCGATACCGGACCGGCCGTCGTCGCGAAGAGCCCCATCACGACGGCGATCGCGAGCACGATGCCGTGGCGTGGGGTGAGGGACGAACGGATGGGCATGCCCACCTCCTGGGAGTGCGGAAGATCCGCTGCGTGGATCTTCAACTCCACCACCCAACACATGGTCATATCAATATCGATCACTATAAATTCCATGCCAGGTGGACCATCGCTCCGGCAAAGATTTTCTGTCAGATCACCTCTGGCGAAACTTCCCGACGGAAGGGATAGTGACGCCAGACGATCCCCCGAGTACCTGCGGAGCCCCCATGGCCAGACCCCGCCTGCACGCGGTCGCCCTCGCCGGCGCCACCGCGCTCGCCCTCCTCGGCACCACCGTCACCCCGGCGACCGCTGGCCGCCCCCACCCGACACCCGTCACCACCCACGACGAGCAGATCGCCTACCAGGACTTCGCCGGCAACACCGACTGGCAGACCGGTACCCGCGCCGGCACGGTCACCACCGCCGACCCGCGCGGCGGCCTCACCCTGGGCACCCCGCTCGGCACCACGTCCTACCGGGACCCGCACACCGGCACCCGGCGCACCTGGGAGTACGGCACCTGGACCTCGCCGGTCACTCCGGTCGGCTTCGACGCCAGCGAGCTGATCGCCTCGTGGAACGCCGACACCCCGGCCGGCACCTGGATCCAGGTCGACCTGCGGGGCACCTACACCGACGGCCGGCAGACCCCCTGGTACGTACTGTCCCGGTGGGCCTCCGGTGACGGCGACATCCGGCGGACCAGCGTCGACAAGCAGGGCGACAAGGTGTCCAGCGTCTGGACCGACACCTTCGCCATCAACGACGTCACCGCCGGGGTGCTGCTCCGGGCGTACCAGCTCCGGCTGACCCTGCACCGGGCGCCCGGCCAGCAGGCCGCACCGGTGGTCCGGATGGTCGGCGCGATGGCCTCGTTCGTCCCCGACCGGTACACGGTGACCCCCAGTGCCGGCGGGATCGCCTGGGGCCGGGAACTGGCCGTACCCCGCTACTCGCAGAACATCCACAGCGGCCACTACCCGGAGTACGACGGCGGCGGCCAGGCCTGGTGCTCACCGACCTCCACGGAGATGGTCGTCGAGTACTGGGGACGCCGGCCGTCCGCCCAGGACACCTCCTGGGTCGACCCGACCTACCCGGACCCGACCGTCAACCACGCGGCCCGGATGGTCTACGACTACCAGTACGACGGCGCCGGGAACTGGCCGTTCAACACCGCGTACGCCGCCTCGTTCCCCGGGCTGGAGGCCAGGGTCACCCGGCTGCACTCGCTGGACGAACTGGAGCACTTCATCGCCGCCGGCATCCCGGTGGTGACCAGCCAGTCGTTCCTCGCCAGCGAACTGGACGGCGCCAACTACGGCACCGCCGGCCACCTGTTCGTGGTGGTCGGGTTCACCGCCGAGGGGGACGTGATCGTCAACGACCCCGCCTCGTCCAGCAACGACGTGGTCCGCAACGTATACCAGCGGGAACAGTTCGAGCAGATCTGGCTGCGGACCAAGCGCACCACGGCCAGCGGCGGCGTCGGCAGCGGGCCGGGTGGGGTGGTCTACCTGATCAAGCCGTACGACGTGGCCTGGCCGGTGGTGGCCGGCTCGACCAACTGGTGATCTTTCCCGGTCACCGCTGAACCCGGTGGGCCCGGCTCCGGTCAACGGCGACCGGAGCCGGGCCCACCGTCGTCGGCCGGACGCCGACCTCGTCACCGCAGCCGACCCTCGCCCGCGCAGCCGACCCCTCGCCGGCGCAGCCGGTCAGCGGGTGCCGGTCGGCCCGCTCCCGCGCAGCCGGTCAGCGGGTGCCGGTCGGTCCGTTCCCGTCGGTCTGCTCGTCGTCACCGGCCAGCGCGGCCCGCAGCCGTTCCTTCTCGGTCCGGCGCCGCTCGGCGGCCCCCGCCATCTCCTCGGCCATCTCGTCCCGCCAGCCCCGCAACAGGAAGAACGAGGCGGCGGCGGAGAACACCAACGCCAGCATGATCTTGAGGAAGAAGTTCAGGTCCACCGGCAGGAGTGCCAGGAACACCACCACGAACAGGCCGATCCGGCCCAGCGTGTACTTCACCGCGGCACTCACGTCGTCTCTCCGTTCCCGCTCAGCAGCGGCTCCCGTTCCGCGCCGGCCATCGGGCCCCGGGTCAACCCGTCCGGCGGGCCAGCCACCGGACGCCGTGGAACCAGATCAGCGCGTACAGCATCGTGCAGGTCGTCGCGGCGAGCGCACCCGAGGCCAGCCCCGGCAGGCCCTCGGCGAGCCCGGCCACGAGCAGCCCACCGGTCAGCCCGACCGCAGCGGCCACCAGCGCGGCGACCACCCGGGCCGCCCCGAACGACCAGGCCCGGAACTCCTCCAGGAACAACCAGCCCGGCAGGATCAGCGCCAGCCATCCGTTGGCCCGACCGAACTCCCCCGCACCGAGGGCGGCCAGCACCGCGTCGAACAGCACGAGCGCCAGCACCCCGGTGACCAGACCGGCCAGGCTGATCCCGAGCAGGTCGCCCAGCACCCGGATCCGCCCCTCGGCGTCCCGCCGTGGGTACCCGCTCCGCACCTCGCTCATGACGTCACGAGCCTACGTGAGCGGCCCGGACCCGCCACGCCACCCCGACCGGCACGCCTCAGGCCCAGACCTGCTGCGGCTCGGCCCGACGCTCGGCGAGCGGGGGCGCGGCGTCGTACTCGCGGACCACGTTGTAGCGGGTGTCCCGCTCCACCGGGCGGAACCCGGCGTCCCAGATCAGGTGCAGCAGGTCGTCGCGGTGCATCGTGTTCGGCGTGCCGTACGAGTCGGCGTCGTGGGTGATCTTGTATTCGACCACCGAGCCGTCCAGGTCGTCCACGCCGAAGTTGAGCGAGAGCTGCGCCACGGACAGGCCGTGCATCACCCAGAAGCACTTGACGTGCGGCACGTTGTCGAAGAGCAGCCGGGAGACCGCGAAGGTCTTCAGCGACTCGGCCGGCGACGCCATCGTGGTCCGCGCCTGGATCCGGTTACGGATCTTGCCGTCCGCCGAGTCGACGAAGTCGTGCTGGTAGCGCAGCGGGATGAAGACCGTGAAACCGCCGGTCTCGTCCTGGAGTTCGCGCAGCCGCAGCACGTGGTCGACCCGGTGCCGGGGCTCCTCGATGTGCCCGTAGAGCATCGTCGACGGGGTACGCAGCCCCTTCGAGTGGGCCAGCCGGTGGATCCGCGACCAGTCCTCCCAGTGGCAGGCGTGGTCGACGATGTGCTGGCGTACCTCCCAGTCGAAGATCTCCGCCCCACCACCGGTGAGCGACTCCAGGCCGGCATCGATCAGTTCGTCGAGGATCTCGTCGGCGGAGAGCCCACTGATCTTCTCGAACCACTGCACCTCGGTCGCGGTGAACGCCTTGAGCTTGACCGTCGGCAGGGCGGCCTTCAGCTCGCGGAGCACCTTCGGGTAGTACCGCCAGGGCAGCGTCGGGTGCAGGCCGTTGACGATGTGCAGCTCGGTGAGCTGCTCGTCCTGCATCTCCTTGGCCTTGCGGACCGCCTCCTCGATGCGCATCGTGTACGCGTCCTTCTCGCCCGGCTTGCGCTGGAACGAGCAGTACGCGCAGGACGCCGAGCAGACGTTGGTCAGGTTGAGGTGCCGGTTGACGTTGAACATCACCCGGTCGCCGTTCAGCTCGGTACGCCGGTGGTGGGCCAGCCGGCCCAGCCACGACAGGTCGTCGCTGGCGTAGAGGGCGATCCCGTCCTCCCGGGTCAGCCGCTCCCCGGCGTAGACCTTCGCTTCGAGCTCACGCTTGAGTCCGGCGTCCATCTCCAGGCACGTCCCTTCCACTGCGATCCGTCACCGAGACTACGTGGCGGGATCCGGTACCGGCACGGCACGGCCACCGGGCAGCGACGTACTTCACCGAACACCCGTTCCGCCCGCCCGGCCCAACATCCGGCTGCCCTCCCGGCCCTACTTCCGGGCAATGATCTTCACCCAACTCTCAGGCTCCCGTTACCCGAGCAGGCGTCGACATCGTGAAGATATTGAGGTAAGACAAAGTAGGACGTGACTCACCATGGCCACCGACCGATCCAGCCGCGCCGCGACCGGGCGCGGCTGCACCACGTGGAACGGGGAACAGATCCATGACCGTGAGCAGCAGGTTCCGGACCCGACGACGTAACCCGGTGGTTTCCCCGGTACTGCGCCCCATGGTCTGGTCCGCCCTGCTGGGCGCCGCCGTCGCGGCTGCGCTGGCCACCCCCGTGTACGCGGACCCGCCGCTGCCGAACAGCGTCCCCGACACCGGTTCCCGGCCGGTCGTCGCCGGGGCGCTCCAGCTTCCCGGCGCCCCCGGGCTGCCCGGTTCCGTCCCGCCCGGCGCTCCGCTGCCGAACCTCGTCTCCGGCCCGCTGGCGGCGCAGATCTACGCGGCCGAGTCCCAGGTCGCGATCCTCGGTGACGAGCTGCTCAAACTGCGCCAGACGTTGACCGACGCGACCGCCCAGCGCGACACGGCGGACCGGGACCTGAAGGCCGCCCAGGCCGAACTGGAGCGGGCCCAGCGGGCCGCCGACACGGCAGCCGCCGAGGCACTCAAGGTCGCTGCGGCCCTGCCGCCCGGCCAGTTCGGTTCGGACCTGCACGGCCTCGGCATCCTCAGCCGGATCGAGCGGGGCCAGGTGTCCGACGCGGACACCACCGCCCCCGCCCGGGAGGCGGCCCGGGCCCGCGCCGCCGTGCAGTTCGCCGGTCAGTCGCTGGCCACCGCGCAGGCCCGGGTCGACGACGTGACCCGCCAGTTCGGTGAGAAGGAGAAGGCGTACCAGACGGCGGAGGCCAAGCTCCGCAAGCTGCGCGACGACAACAAGGCGCAGCTCATCGAGTTGGAGAAGCAGCAGGAGGCCGCCGAGCAGCGGCTCGGCGAGCAGTACCTCTCCAACGGCAGCATCAACGGCCTGGCCGCCCACCCCCGGGCCATGGCCGCGGTGCGGTACGCGCTGGCCCAGCTCGGTGACCCGTACCTCTGGGCGGCCGAGGGGCCGGACCGGTTCGACTGCTCCGGCCTGGTCTGGGCGGCGTACCGGTCGAAGGGCGCCGACTACTTCGACCTGCCCCGGGTCTCCCGGGACCAGTACTACGCCACCCGGCACCGTTCGGTGAGCCGGTCCGCCCTGCTCCCGGGCGACCTGATCTTCTTCGCCTCGGGGAACAACTGGCAGAGCATCCACCACATGGGGATGTACATCGGCGGCGGCAAGATGGTGCACGCGCCGACCACCGGGGACGTGGTGAAGGTCTCCACGGTGCGGTGGTCCCGCTTCTACGCCGCCACCCGGATCTTCGGCGCGGTACCGGCCCCGACCACTCC
>NZ_WVUH01000128.1 GCF_017614955.1 Micromonospora echinofusca | reverse complement strand
GTGGGGGAGGCGACGACCGGGCGCTCCGACCGGTTGGGGGCGGTCGCCGCCGCGCTGGCCGCCCCGCCGGAGCAGCCCGGAACCCCGTCACCCGACGGGGTCGACTCTCCGCTGCTCGGCGCGGCCCGGGACGTCCTGCGCGGAGTGGTGGCCTCGGTGGAGGAACCGATCGCGGGCGGCCGGTACAAGGTCTTCGGCAACGCCGACCTCGCGGTCGTCCCGACCACGTCCACCATCGCGTCGCACCTGCCCCGCGCGGTGGGGACCGGGTTCGCCGTCGAGCGGCTGCGCCGGCTGGCCGCCGGGCGTCCGCCGCACGACCATGAGGGGTACGACGCCGCCGGATCGCCGGACGGCGTCGCCCGGGAGGAGGACGGCCCCGGTTGGGAGGAGAACGGCGCCGGCCGGCAGGAGAACGGGGCGGGCCCGGACGCTGTCCCGTCGCCACTGCCCGGCGGGAGCGCTGACGCCGTACCGCCGCCCTTCGAGACGACCGATGCGGTGCGCCCGGCGTGGCCGGACGACGCCATCGTGGTGTGTTCCTTCGGGGACGCCTCGATCAACCATGCCAACGCGGCGGCCGCCTTCAACACGGTGGGCTGGTGCGACCACAGCGGACTGCGGGTACCGGTGCTCTTCGTCTGCGAGGACAACGGGCTGGGGAGTGTGCGTTCCCCGCGCGAATGGGTGGCCGCCAACCTGCGGAGCCGCCCCGGCCTGCGGTACTTCGCGGCGGACGGCACCGACCTGGTCGACGCGTACGACACGGCGGTGGAGGCGGCGGAGTGGGTACGCCGGCACCGGCGGCCGGCGGTGCTGCACCTGGACACGGTCCGGCTGATGGGGCACGCCGGAGCCGACGCCGAGACCGCGTACCGGGACAGCGCCGAGATCACCGCCGACCTCGACCGTGATCCGGTGGTCGCCACGGCCCGGCTGGTGGTCGGGGCGGGCCTGCTCACGCCGGAGGAACTGCTGGCCCGGTACGACGAGATCGGCTGGCAGATCCGCAGGATCGCCGAAGAGGTGATCGGTGAGCCGAAACTCGCCACCGCCGCGGACATCATGGCCCCGCTGGCCGGCCGTCGGCCGGTACGCGTGTCGCACGCGGTCGCCGACGCCGCCGTACGGGCCGCGGGACCGGCCGCCGCCGCCCGGCTCCGCGCGTTCCGGGGCCGGTTGCCGGAGGAGTCCGGACCGCTCACGCTCGCCCAGAGCATCAACGCCGCCCTCGCCGACGGCCTGCTCGACCACCCCGGGATGCTGGTCTTCGGGGAGGACGTGGCCGCCAGGGGCGGCGTGTACGGGGTCACCAAGGGGCTGCGGGACCGCTTCGGCGCGTCCCGGGTCTTCGACACCCTGCTCGACGAGACGTCGATCCTCGGCCTCGGTCTGGGCGCCGGGCTGACCGGGATGCTGCCGGTACCCGAGATCCAGTACCTGGCCTACCTGCACAACGCCGAGGACCAGTTGCGGGGCGAGGCGGCCACCATGCGGTTCTTCTCCCAGGGCGCGTTCGGTAACCCGATGGTGGTCCGGGTGGCCGGACTGGCGTACCAGGAGGGCTTCGGCGGGCACTTCCACAACGACAACTCGGTGGCCGTACTCCGGGACGTGCCGGGCCTGGTGGTGGCCGTGCCGTCCCGGGCCGAGGATGCCGCGCCGATGCTGCGGTCCTGCCTGGCCAGTGCGGCGGTGGACGGCAGTGTCTGCGTCTTCCTGGAGCCGATCGCGCTCTACCACACCCGGGACCTGCACCTGCCGGGCGACGGTGAGTGGCTCGGTGGTTACCTGGGGCCCGGCGACTGGTCCGCCGGGCACGTGCCGATCGGGCGCGCCCGGGTGTACGGCGTCGGATCGGCCGAGGATCTCACCATCCTCACGTTCGGTAACGGCGTACCCATGTCGTTGCGGGCCGCGAACCACCTCGCCGAGGAGGGGGTCGGTACCCGGGTGGTGGATCTGCGCTGGCTCTCCCCGCTGCCGGTGGCCGATCTGATCCGGGAGGCGTCGGCGACGGGAAGGGTGCTGGTGGTGGACGAGACGCGCCGTTCCGGCGGGGTCGGGGAGGGGGTGATCGCCGCCCTGGTCGACGGGGGATATGTCGGTTCTGTGCGTAGAGTAGCCGGGGTTGACTCTTTTGTGCCCTTAGGTCCGGCTGTCCGCGAAGTGCTGGTCTCCGAGAATGCCATTACCCAGGGTGCCCGTACGCTGCTGGCGCGGTAAATTCCGTTCCACTCGGTGCGCCACTTGCGCGCAGGGGCACAACTTGTGTGGACTCTGCACTAACGGTGTCGGACGGATGCCGGGAGCAGGGATGAGATGAGGAGGCACGCGACAGTGAGCGCGACCGCTGGTCAGGCCGCCGACGGGGTACGCAGCCTGGCGGACCGGTTCGGGATCGAGCCGGGCATGGTCGTCATGGAGATGGGGTACGACGACGACGTCGACCAGGATCTCCGGGACGCCCTGACCGACCGCTGTGGAGAGCTGGTCGACGAGGACACCGACGAGGTGGTCGACGCGGTGCTGGTCTGGTACCGCGACGGGGACGGTGACCTCTTCGAGCTTCTCGTCGACGCCCTGGGGCCGTTGGCCGACAACGGGGTGGTGTGGCTGCTGACCCCGAAGGCGGGGCGCGAGGGGCACGTCGAGCCGAGCGAGATCTCCGAGTCGGCACCCACGGCCGGCCTGCAGCAGACGTCCACCGTCAACGCCGGCCGGGACTGGAGCGGCGCCCGCCTCGTCCTGCGGCGTGGCGCGAAGGCCAAGAAGTAGGCGTTCCACACGCCACAGAGGGGGACGGGTGCCGGTCGTCTGGCCGGACATCCGTGGCACGCTAGGTGCCACCGCGACTATCCAAGGAGCTTGCATGCCGATCGAGGTTGGCGCCGAGGCGCCGGACTTCGTACTCAAGGACCAGAACAACCAGGAGGTCCGGCTCTCGGACTACCGGGGTAAGCGCACCGTGCTGCTGGTCTTCTACCCGCTGGCGTTCACCGGGATCTGCCAGGGTGAGCTGTGCGAGGTGCGGGACAACCTCAACGAGTACGTCAACGACGACGTCCAGGTGCTCACCGTCAGCGTCGACTCGGTCTACGCCCACAAGATCTGGGCCGAGAAGGAGGGCTACCAGTTCCCGCTGCTGGCCGACTTCTGGCCGCACGGCGCCGTCGCCCAGGCGTACGGGGTCTTCAACGAGACCGCCGGCATCGCGAACCGGGGCACCTTCGTCATCGACCGGGCCGGCGTCGTCCGGTTCGCCGAGATGAACATGCCGGGCGAGGCCCGTGACCAGCAGGGTTGGCGCAAGGCACTGGCGGACGCCGCCGCAGCCTGATCCGCCGTACCGCCCGTGCGGCGGCCCGGGAGCCGGCAGGGTAAGCTTGCCAGCCACCGGCCCGCCGCACAGGGCGATCCGGGCGCGTAGCTCAGTGGGAGAGCACTCGCCTTACAAGCGAGGGGTCGCAGGTTCGAAACCTGCCGCGCCCACCACGTACCACCCGCACCACCGTCGAGCGTGCGGATCACCGGCACGCGGGATTCCCCCGCCCCCGTCCATCGACCGTGGTGGTCGCTTTGTTCGGTACCGGGCGGGTGTGTCTGGCACTGTTGATCGCATGGTCGCCACTACCCGCTCCCGCCTCACCGACTGGACCGTCGTCGTACCCCTGATCGCGGTCCTGGTTCTGGTCGTGACCTGGGGGCGTGAGTTACCCGCGATCATGGTGCTGGTGGTGGCCCTGTTCCTGGCCGGGGCGGTGCTCGCCGCGGTACACCACGCCGAGGTGGTGGCCCACCGGGTGGGCGAGCCGTTCGGCTCGCTGGTGCTCGCGGTGGCGGTCACGGTGATCGAGGTGGCGCTGATCGTCACGCTCATGATCAGCGGCGGGGACAAGACCCAGGCACTCGCCCGGGACACCGTCTTCGCCGCCGTCATGATCACCTGCAACGGCATCCTCGGCCTGTCCCTGCTGCTCGGTGCCCTGCGCCGACGGGTGGCGACGTTCAATCCGGAGGGCACCGGTGGCGCCCTGGCCACGGTCACCACCCTCGCCGCGCTCAGCCTCGTGGTGCCGACGTTCACCACCAGCCGGCCCGGGCCGGAGTTCTCCCCGCCCCAGCTCGCCTTCGCCGCCGTGGCCTCCCTCGGCCTCTACGGTCTCTTCGTCATGGTGCAGACCGGCCGGCACCGCGACTACTTCCTCCCGGTCGACAACGAGGGTCGGGTGCTCGACTCGGCGGAGCACGCCGACCCGCCGTCCGGGCGGGCCGCCGTGGCGAGCCTCGCCCTGCTGGTCATCGCCCTGGTCGCCGTCGTCGGGCACGCCAAGTCGGTCTCCCCGTCCATCGAGGCCGGGGTGGCCGCCGCCAACCTGCCACACGGCGTCGTGGGCGTGGTCATCGCGCTGCTGGTGCTGCTGCCCGAGACCCTCGCCGCCGCCCGGGCCGCCCGCCGGGACCGGGTGCAGATCAGCCTGAACCTCGCCCTGGGTTCCGCGATGGCGAGCATCGGCCTGACCATTCCGGCCATCGCCCTCGCGTCGATCTGGCTCGACGGGCCGCTGCTGCTGGGCCTGGGCGGTACCCAGATGGTGCTGTTGGCGCTCACCGTGGTCACCGGGGTCCTCACCGTCGTACCCGGGCGGGCGACCCTGCTCCAGGGTGGCGTGCACCTGTCCCTGCTGGCCGCCTTCCTCTTCCTCGCCGCCAGTCCGTGACGCACTCCGTTGCCGGGTCGGTGCCGCACCCCGGGTCGGTGCCGCACCCCGGGTTCGTGCCGCACCCCGGTGCCGGCTCTGTGCCGCACCCCGACGGGCAGCCTGTCTGGTACGGCGTCGACCGGCCGGAGGTGGCGGTCCTGATCGGGTTGCAGGGGTCGGGCAAGTCGACCTTCTGCCGTCGGTACCTGGCGGCCAGCCACGTGGTGGTCAGCAAGGACGCCTTCCCCCACGCCCGGCACCGGCAGCGTCGCCAGATGCGCCTGGTCGAGGAGGCGCTGGCCGGGGGACGGTCAGTCGCGGTGGACAACACCAACCCGTCCCCGGCGGAGTGGCAACCGCTGGTCGGGGCCGCCCGGCAGTACGGCGCGACGACCGTCGGGTACTGGTTCCCGCCCGACGTGCCGGCGGCCCTGGCCCGCAACGCCGCCCGCCAGGGTCGGGCCCGGGTACCCGAGGTCGGCATCTTCGCCACCCTCAAGCGGCTGCGCCGACCGCAGCCGACGGACGGATTCGACCGGCTGTACGAGGTCCGGATCGACGGTCGGGGCGGTTTCACCGTCGAACCGGTGCCCGAGCCGGGGGCGGCCGAGGGGGACGGCCGGGATACCGCCACCGGGTAAGATGATCATGTGGTCGCGGCACTGGAGCTGTATCTCGACACCGTCGCCACCCGACGGATCCGGGTGCTCTGGGACGCGTTGGAGTCCGAGGGAGTGCAGAGCATGCGCTCGCTGCTGGACCAGCGGCACCGGCCACACGTCTCGCTGGCCGTCGCGCCCCGGTTCGACCCGGAACAGGTCGCCGGGGCGCTCGCCGGGCTGGAGGTGGCCGCGCCGCTGCGACTGTCGTTCCAGCACGCCGGTCAGTTCGTCGGCCGGGTGCTCTGGCTCGGCCCCACCCCGACCGCCGAGCTGCTGGCCCACCACGCCGAGGTGCACACCCGGCTGGCCCGGGCCGGGATCGGTCTCGTCGCGCACTACCAGCCGGGTCACTGGGTACCGCACTGCACGCTGTCGATGCGGGTACCGAACCCGCTGATGGCCGCTGCGGTACGTCGCTGTCTGGAGTTCCTGCCGATCGAGGCGACCGTGGTCGGCGCCGCCATCACCGACCATGCCCGGGGGATCGCCCACCCGCTGGCCTGACTGTGAGGCTGGCCCGACCCGGCTGGCCGGTCCGCGCGGTCAGTCGGTGGACGGGTTCGCCGTACCCCGGGCGAACGTCTCGATCGCGGACAGGTCCGCCGGTTGCAGACCCCGGCCGGGGGACGGCCGGAGCAGCAGGGCGGTGCCGGCGGTGACCGCCGCGTCGAGGACCGGATCCGCCGTGGGGATCGCCTCGTCGTCGGTCCAGACCAGCCGCCGGCCGGCGGACAGCATCCGATGTGCCGCCGCCAGCTTCAACGGCCACGAGTGGGCGCCCGGCGGCACCGGGGTGACGGTGAGGGCCCGCTCCAGCGGCGGGAACCGCCACAGCCGTTCCAGCGCCGTCGCGTCCGGGCACCAGGTGCTGCACCAGCGGACCTCCACCAGACCACTGCCGTGCAGGGACCGGATCCGCTCGACCAGGGCGGGCGCCCACCGCAACCGGTACTCGTAGTGGTCGACAGCCGACCAGGCGACGCCACTGCGGGGCGGCGCGCCCCAACCCGGGCGTACCGCGTTGACCACCCCGTCCACGTCGAGCAGCCAGACCGGTACCGCGGCCCCCATGGTGTCTCCTTCCATTGCCTGACGTCCCGGTCGGGTCCGTCCTGCCCGAAAATCCGGTTCGACCCGGATCCCGCCTCCGGGGGGCGCCCGCCAGCGTGCCACCGGTAGGCATGGGCCGGTGGTGAGCGGGTAGCCACGGTCGGGCGCACCTGGGGAGGAGCGACGATGACGGATGGCGGCGGGGGCCCGCGGATCGGGGTGCTCGGCTCGTACGGCGGGCGGAACCTCGGCGACGAGGCGATCCTGACCGGCCTGCTCGCCGATCTCCGGCAGCTCAGACCGGATGCCCGGATCGTGGTCTTCTCCCGGTACCCGGACCATACCCGCCGGACGCACCCGACGGTGGAGGCGGTGCCCTGGGAGGGCGTCAGCCGGGCCGACTCCGGGACCGTACTCGACCGGTTGGACCTGCTGATCCTCGGCGGTGGCGGGATCCTCTACGACCGGGAGGCCCGGCGCTACCTGCGGGTGGTCCTGGCGGCCCAGGAACGGGGGTTGCCCGTGGTGACCTGGGCGGTCGGTGTCGGCCCGCTCAACGAGGCTCTGGACTGCGCGATGGTCCGGGAGACCCTGGCCGAGGCGGTCCAGGTGACGGTCCGGGACGAGGAATCCCGACAGGTACTCGAAGAGGCCGGGGTGCGGACCCCCATCACGGTCACCGGCGACCCGGCCTTCCTGCTGGAACCGGAGCCGTTCGACGCGGCTCTGCTCCGCGAGGAAGGCGTACCGGCCGGCCGCCGTCTGGTCGGGATGAGCGTCCGGGAGCCGGGGCGCGCGGCCGAACGGCTGGACGTCGACGGGTACCACCGACTGCTCGCCCAGGTCGGTGACTTCCTGGTGCACCGGCTCGACGCGTACGTGCTCTTCGTCCCGATGGAGCGGGACGACATCCGGCACTCGCACGGCGTGCTGTCGCACATGACCGCCGCCGAACGGGGCCGGATCCTGCACGGCGACTACTCGCCCCAGCAGGTCTTCGGACTGATGCCGCACTTCGACATCGCGGTGGGTATGCGGCTGCACTTCCTGATCTTCGCGGCGCTCTCCGGTATCCCGTTCCTGCCGTTGCCGTACGCCGGCAAGGTCTTCGACCTCGCCCAGCGGCTCGGTGTACCCGCGCTCAAGGGCGTGGCCCGGGAGGTGGAAGGTCCGCTGCTCGCGGAGGTCGACCGGCTGTGGGACGAGCGGGACGCCCGCGCGGAGGCGGTCACGCCGCGCGTGCGCACGGTCTGCGAGCAGGCCCAGGGTACGGCGCGGGCGATGCAGCCGCTGCTGCGCGGCCTGCGGATGCGGACACCGGTCGGCATCGCGCGCTGACCGGGCGGGTCGCGGGCCCTCAGACCGCCGGGCCGCGCCACCGGTAGATCCAGGTCGTACCCTGTCCGGCCACCGACTCCAACTCGTAGATCTCCGCCTCGGCGAGCCCGGCGGGGCCGAGGTGGTGGTGGGTGAGCGGGGGACGGCCGTTGCTGTCCAACTCGACCATGACGGTCTCGCCGTCGGCGCTTCCGCCCACCAGGCTGATCTCTACGGTGGATGCCATGCTGTCATCCTGCCCGGTGCCGGGCAGGTTCGCAGCGGATCACGTGGCCCCCCACGGGATCCGCCCTGTTAAAAAGGGGCCCTTCCGCTACCGAATGCGTTAATAGGGGGCCCTTCCTTACCGCCTATCCTGGGCGGCGAACGTCGTCCCAGGGAGCGGGTGTGCTGGTCTTTCACGGGGTGTGGCTGCCGGAGGCGGCCGGCCTGGCGCTCTGGGCCGAGGATCCGGCGCTGCCGGCCCGGCCACCGCGCCGCCCCGGCCGGCCACCCCGGGAACGACCGCACCCGTACGCCGCCGGTCACGCCGAGCTGCTGGCCACCCTGCTGGAGGGGGGTGCCGACCGGCTGGGCGGGGCCGGTGACGACGTCCGGGACGTGGCCGGCAAGGCGGTGTCGGGCTCGATCGGGCTCGCCCTGCCCACCCGGGGCGGCGCTCCGGTGGACTCCCCGGAACTGGTGCGTACCGCCGACCCCGATCCGCAGCGCGGTCCGGTCACCCTCGCCGCCTGGCGGGTCGCCACCCTGGAGTACGACGTCGACGACGCGTTGACGCTGCTGCGCGGGCTGCCGGGTACCGGCCTGCCGACCGGCGCCGGACTGCGGCACCTGGCGGCGACCGTCGACCTGGCTGTCGACCTGGTGTCCCGGGGCCGGGTCCTGCCCGGTGTCGAAGCGCCGGACCGGGGACCGACGGTCGTGGGACCGCCCGGAGTCGGGCGCGCAGGCGGCGGGCGGCCCGACGGCAGGGCCGGGAACGCGGGGCGGGTACCCGGCCGGGCGGTGTGGCGACCGCTGCTCACCGGAGCCGACGCCGAGTGGGCCCGGGCGCTCGCCATGGCCCTGCCCCCGGCGGTCCGCGCCGCCGTACCGGAACTGCCGGCCGGGGCACTCCTCGCCGACGTCCTAGACCGGCTCACCGACGCCGCCGCCCGGACCGCTCTCGACGGGGTACGCCTCGCCGAGCCGGAGCGCGGGGAGCCCTCCCGTGGCGCCGACCGCCGGGCGGGTCCCACCGGAGCGGGCGTCCACCGACCCGGCCCGGTGGTCACCGGTTGGCTGGGGGCGCTCACCGGTCGGCAGCGCACCTTCACCGCCCCGGCCGCCGCCCTGGCCACCCTCGCCACCGAACTGGCCGACTGGCAGCGGGACGCCGCCGGGAGCGCCGTCCGGGGCTGTTTCCGGCTGGTCGAACCCGCCGCGCAACCGGACCTCTTCGACCAGGCGGCCGACGCGGCGGCCGACGGGGATTCGTGGCGGGTGACCTTCGGGCTCCAGGCCGCCGACGAGCCGGGCCTGGTGGCCACCGCCGGGGACGTCTGGGCGCAGGTGGAACTGCCACCCGGCTTGGCCGGGCGGCTGGCCGCGCCCCAGGAGACCCTGCTGACCGAACTCGGCCGGGCCAGCCGGCTCTGGCCGGAACTCGACACGGCACTGCGTACCGCCACGCCGGAGGCCCTGGAACTGGACACCGAGGGCGCGCACCGGTTCCTGCGCGAGGGTGCCCCGCTGCTGCACGCCGCCGGATTCGGGGTCCTGCTGCCGGGCTGGTGGGGACGGCCGGCCGCCCGGCTGGGCGCACGGTTGCAGGCCCGGAGCCGGACCGCGCCGGGCACGGTGGCGACGGCCAGCGGGCTCGACACGCTGGCCCTGGTCGACTACCGCTGGGAGGTGGCGCTCGGCGACCAGCCGCTGACCGCTGAGGAACTGGCCGCCCTCGCCGAGGCGAAGACCCCGCTGGTCCGGCTGCGTGGCCAGTGGGTGGAACTGGACCCCCGGCGGCTGCGCGCCGGCCTGCGGCTGCTGCGCTCCGCAGGCCGGTCGACCGTCGCGGAACTGCTGCACCTGGCCCGGACCGTGCAGGACGACCCGCAGGCGCCGCCGGTGCTGGCGGTGACCGCCGACGGTGCCCTCGGCGACCTGCTCGCCGGTCGGGCGGAGCAGCGGCTCACCGCCCTCGACGAACCGCCCGGGTTCACCGGTACGCTCCGGCCCTACCAGCGGCGCGGGTACGCCTGGCTGGCCTTCCTGGCGTCCCTGGGGCTCGGCGGCGTACTCGCCGACGACATGGGGCTGGGCAAGACCGTCCAACTGCTCGCCCTGTTCGCCGCCGACCCGCCGGACGCCGGCCCCACCCTGCTGGTCTGCCCGGTGTCACTGGTCGGCAACTGGCAGCGGGAGGCCGCCCGGTTCACCCCGGGCCTGCGGGTGCACGTGCACCACGGCGCGGAACGGGCGCGCGGCGACCGGTTCGCCGAGGCGGCCGGTGGCGCGGACCTGGTCCTGACCACCTACGCGGTGGCCGCCCGGGACGCCGCCGAACTGGCCGGGGTCGACTGGCACCGGGTCGTGGTCGACGAGGCGCAGGCGATCCGGAACGCGGCGACCCGGCAGGCCGAGGCGGTCCGCGCGATCCCCGCCCGGCACCGGATCGCGGTGACCGGTACCCCGGTGGAGAACCGGCTCGCCGACCTGTGGTCCATCATGGAGTTCACCAATCCGGGGCTGCTCGGCGGCGCGGCCGGCTTCCGCAAACGGTACGCCGAACCCATCGAACGGCACGGTGACGACGCGGCGGCGGAACGCCTGCGCCGTCTCACCGGCCCGTTCCTGCTCCGCCGGCTGAAGACCGACGCCTCGATCATCTCCGACCTGCCGGAGAAGCTGGAGATGGAGGTGCTCTGCAACCTCACCACCGAACAGGCCGCGCTCTACCAGGCGGTGGTCGACGACATGCTGGCCCGGATCGAGTCCACTGACGGCATCGAGCGGCGGGGGCTGGTGCTGGCCACGATGACCAAACTCAAGCAGGTCTGCAACCATCCCGCCCAACTGCTCCGCGACGGCTCGGCCCTGCCCGGTCGTTCCGGCAAGTTGGCCCGGTTGGAGGAGATCCTCGACGAGGTGCTCGCCGCCGGGGAGAAGGCCCTGCTGTTCACCCAGTACGCCGAGTTCGGGCGGATGCTGCGCGGTCACCTGTCGGCGCGTACCGGCCGGGAGGTGCTGTACCTGCACGGCGGGGTGGGCAAGGCGGAACGGGACGCCCTGGTGTCCCGGTTCCAGTCCGACGGCGGGCCACCGCTGTTCGTCCTCTCGCTGAAGGCCGGCGGCACCGGGCTGACGCTGACCGCCGCCAACCACGTGGTGCACGTGGACCGGTGGTGGAACCCGGCGGTCGAGGACCAGGCCACCGACCGGGCGTTCCGGATCGGTCAGCGGAGACGGGTGCAGGTACGCAAGTTCGTCTGCGCCGGCACCGTCGAGGAACGGATCGCCGAGCTGGTCGGTACGAAACGTGGACTGGCCGCCCGGGTGGTCGGTACCGGTGAGCAGTGGCTGACCGGACTCTCCACCGGGGAGCTGCGTGAGGTGCTCAGCCTGCGTCCGGGGACGGTGGTCGGATGAGCACCGACCGGTTCGCCGGGTACGGCCCACCCAGGCGGGTCGACGGGGGGCTGCGGGCCCGCAGTACCCGGGGCGCGATCGGCGAGTCGTGGTGGGCGCGGCGCTTCCTCGACGTGCTGGAGTCCTTCGCCCTCGGTACCCGGCTCACCCGGGGGCGCGCGTACGCCCGCGCGGGTCAGGTGCTCGACCTGACGGTGGCGCCCGGCGAGGTGACCGCGACGGTGCAGGGCTCCCGGGTCCGGCCCTACCGGGTCCGGATCGGGATCGCCGCGTTCCCCGGGCCGCTCTGGGACCGGGTCGAGGCGACCCTGGCCGCCCAGGCGTTCTTCAGTGCCCGGCTGCTCGCCGGCGACCTGCCGGCCGAGTTGGAGCAGGTCTTCGTGGACCTGGGTACGCCGTTGTTCCCGCGCCGGATCGACGAACTGGACCAGCGCTGCGACTGCCCTGACTTCGCGGTGCCCTGCAAGCACCTGGCCGCCAGCTTCTACCTGCTGGCCGAGGCGTTCGACGCCGACCCGTTCCGGTTGCTGCACTGGCGCGGCCGGGGTCGGGACGACCTGCTGCACGGGCTGCGGGCCCGGCGGACCGGCCCGGCCACGCACGCGGTGACCCCGGAGGTCGGTCCAGCGCCGGCCGGAGCGCCCGATCCCGGACAGACCGGGTCGGCCGCAGCGGGTCCGGCCACGCCGGCCGAAGAGAGCGGGACGGCGACATCGACCGTCGGCACTGCGGCGGCGCTCACCGGACTACCCGAGCTGCCGCTCGCCGGGACGGTCGACCGGTACTGGCTGCCGCCGGTACCGCTGCCGGACCGCCGACCGCCGACCCTGGCCACGGAACCGGAGCTGCTGCTGCGCCAGCTCGGCCCGCCGGGCAGTGCCATCGGTGGGCCGGGCCTGGCGCAGCAGCTGCGCCGGGCGTACCGGGAATTCGGTGTCGACGGGGAGTCCCCCGACGGACCGTGACGGTCGGCGACGTCGGCGGTCTCACCACCAGCGGCGCCGGAACCGCCACATCAAGCCGGCGTTCACCAGCAGCACGAAGCCGCAGACGACGCCAGCCACCCGACCGGCCAGTACCGTGGTCGCGGGCAACGCGGCCCACAACACGATGGTCAACAGGATGAGCAGCCGGCCCCGGCGGGCCCGGGCCCGCCGATCGAGGCGGGCGAAGAACTGCGGATCGCTCTCCCGCAACTGGCGGGTGATCTGCTCGAACCTGCGCTGATCCTCTTTGCTCAGCATGACGCTGCCTCCCCCTCGCGGTTCAGCGGTTCGGCGGCATACCCGCTCCGGCGGCGGATCACGCGCTGCCGGACGCTGCTACTTCCCGGGTGGGGAGGGCAGCTTGGATTCCGCAGCGGAGGCTTAACGCATCCTTAAGTTTTGCTGTGCCGCCGTATCCACCGGACAGCGTCGGATGACCGGAAAACGTCACACCGGCTGCCCTTCGGGCGGTATCCGACCTGCTCGGGGTCGGTGGGGTCAGCCAACCGGTAAGGGGTGGAATTCCATACCGTCTGAGGACTGCCTTAAGTGTGGCGCCTGATGCGATTTCGGCTGTCTTGAAGGCCCTCCGGGGCTTGGTTACCTTGCCGTAGCGCAAGTAACTTCGCACCCCGCGTACCCCTCAAGTCGAAGTCGCCGCACCTCTCTGCCGTGCTCCGCGGCCGTGCCGGCGCGCCAGCAGAAAACGGGATTGGTACATGGCCGACCAGAATGTGCCACCGCCACGCCGGTCACCTGACGACCGCTGGACCGGACCGCAGCACCCCACCTCGGACGGGTACCGCGACCTGCACCGCCCGGCACAGCCCTGGGCTCCTCCCACCCGGTCCGACCACACCCACCGGGCGCCGGCCGACCACCGGGCGCCGGCCGATCACCGGGCGCCGCAGCCCGGCCCGCCCCGACGTGGTCCACAGTGGGTCGGTCCGGCCGGACTGCCCCCGGCCCGGGGTACCGGCCCGGCCGGCGGGGCCGGCCTGCCCGACCTGGACGACGATGACGACGACCGGCCGCGTACCGGCCGGCGCCGGGCCCTGGCCGCGCTCGGCGGTACCGCCGCCGTGGTCGCCGGTGGCGCCGCGTTGGCCATGTCACCGCAGCTGCGGGAACTGTTCGGCGGCGACCCGGCCGGTGACGCCACCGCCACTGCGGTGACCGACGGCAGCGCGGCCCGGCCCAGTGGCCAGCAACCCAGCCAGGTGCGTACCTACACCGAGCAGAACGAGAGCTACATGGGCTCCCGGGCCGGTGAGGCCCTCAAACGCAACGCGCCGACCGCCGGGCAGACGTACTCCGGCCCCGCCGCCGCTGCCGCCAACACGCGGGTGACGGTCAAGACGGTGCTGGCCAAGGATCCGGTACGGCACCTCGCCTCCCGGGCCACCTTCGGCGCGACGCCGAAGGTCCTCGCCGACATCAAGCGGATGGGAATCGACGCCTGGATCCGCTGGCAGCTCGACCCGGACAAGATCGCCCCGACCCGGGCCGAGCTGAAGCTCGCCGAACTGCCCAGCCTGAAGATGACCCCGACGCAGCTCCGCGAGCAGCGTGACCAGCTCAACGAGCGGGGGGTCCAGCCGGAGCGGGAGGTGGTCGACGCCACCATCGCCCGGCAGATCTGGTCCGACCGGCAGCTCTTCGAGGTGATGGTCGACTTCTGGAACGACTTCCTGCACGTCGCCGCCGACTTCGACGGGGGCGAGGCGCACCGGGGGTCCTTCGACCGGGACGTGGTCCGCAGGTACGCGCTGGCCAACTACCCGGACATGCTGGTCGCCGCGAACCGGCACCCGGCCCTGCTGCTCTACCTCAACCAGAACCAGTCCAGCAAGGACGCGGTCAACGAGAACCTGGCCCGGGAGAACCTGGAGCTGTACTCGGTCGGTGTGGACGGCGGCTACACCGAGTCCGACGTCCGGCAGGCCGCCCTGCTGCAGACCGGACGCGGCGTCAACAACGGCGAGTACGTCTTCCGGGGCGACCGGCACTACACCGGCAAGGTGAAGATCCTCGGCTTCACCCACGCGAACAGCTCCGCCGACCCGGCCCAGGCCGAGAAGGTCATCGACGCCTACCTCCGGTACATCGCGCTGCACCCGTCGACCGCCCGGTACGTCGCGCAGAGCCTGGCCACCCGGTTCGTCTCGGACACCCCACCGAAGACCCTGGTCGACCGGCTGGCCAAGAGCTACACCACCCACAAGGGCGCGGTGAAGCCACTGCTGACGACCCTGTTCAGCTCCTCGGAGTTCTGGGCGTCGGTCGGCCAGAAGGTACGCCGGCCGATGGAGTACCTGGTCGCCACGTACCGGGTGCTCGGCGTCTCGCCGGAGCCGTCCCCGGGTTACGACCACGGTGACCGCAAACGCACCCCGTACGGCGAGGGGCTCCGGCAGATCCACGAGAAACTGCGCCAGCTCGGCCAGTACCCGATGGGCCAGCCCACCCCGGACGGCTACCCGGACGTCTACCTGGCCTGGACCTCGGCCGGCACGATGGTCAACGGTTGGAACGAGGCCGGGGACATCCTCGGCGGCAACCGCCGGATGTTCTCCTACGTCAAGCCGGAGCAGCTCGCCAAGGCCGCGCCGACCGCCGGGGCGTACCTGGACGCGCTGGCGCTGCGGCTGGTGCACCAGAAGCTGACCGCCAAGGAGAAGGCGTTGATTCTCGGCATCGCCGGGGTCACGGCGACCGACCGGGTCGACGCCACGTTCAACGGGGCCATCACCGCGATCGCGCGGGCGCTCCTCGCTTCCCCCCAGCACCACCTCCGGTGAGGCACCCGATGGAGAAGACTGTGTACTCGTACCCCCTGCACCCCGACTGCCCCGACCTGCGGCGCCTGGCCGACAACCCGGCCGAGGCGGTGCTGCGCGCCGAAGCCGACGTCGTCGCCGCCGAGAACGCCGCCGAACGTGACCGGTACCTGCGGCTGGAGGCGGAGGAGGAGGCCCAGCAGGACGGCCGGGGGGTGACCCGGCGGACCTTCGTCGCGGGCGCCGCCGCCACCGCGACCGCCCTCGCCACCAGCCAGTTCGTCTCGACCCAGGCGTCCTTCGCGGCGACGCCGACCGGCACCCTGATCCACGTCTTCCTCTACGGCGGGCTGGACGGGCTCAGCCTGGTCGCCCCGGACGGTGACCCGGTGCTCGCCAGGGCCCGACCCGACCTGCTGCTCGGCAACGACTCCCTGCCGCTGTCCCGGGGATTCAAGCTGACCGGCGCGTTCGCCCCGCTGGAGAAGTGGCTGCGAGCCGGTCAGCTCGGCTTCGTCCCGGCGGTCTCCGACGAGCGGCTCTCCCGCAGCCACTTCCAGGCCGCCGACGCCTGCAACCTGGGTGGCCTACCGGGTGAGACCGGTGGCCGGGGCTGGCTGGACAGCCTGGTCGACGCGCTCGGCAAGGGCACCGCGTTCCGCAGCGTCGGCATCGGCAGCACCCTGCCCCGCTCGCTGGTCGGCACCAACGGCGCGCTCTCCCTGAACAGCGTCGGCTCGCTGCGGCTCAACGGCAACGAGAAGTACCGGGCGGCGACCGAGAAGGCCATCCGCGGCCTGTTCACCGGGATCAACCACCCGGTGGAGGAGGCCGTGCAGTCCGGGCTGGGGGCGCTGGCCACCGCGCAGAAGCTCGCCGCGAAGCCGTACCAGCCGGCCGACGGGGTGGAGTACACCGGCGTCGGCAACTCCTTCAAGCAGCTCGCGCAGCTCATCAAGGGCGGCGCCAACGTCCGGGTGGCCACCGTCGGGATGGGCGGCTACGACACCCACGAGAACCAGGGCACCCGCGAGGGCGGCCAACTGTACCGCCGGCTCAACGAACTGGCCGGTGCGCTGGCCGCGTTCTTCACCGACCTCGGTGACCGGGCGGCCGACGTGACGGTCATGGTGTCCAGCGAGTTCGGCCGCCGGGTCGCCTCCAACAGCGGCGGCACCGACCACGGGCACGGTGGGGTGGTCACCATCCTGTCCGGTCGGAAGCTGGCCGGTTCGCTGCTCGGCAACTGGGACGGTCTCGACAAGCTGGACAGTGGCGACGTACCGGAATACAACAACATGTTCAACGTGTACGGCTCGGTGGCCCAGGGCCGCTTCGGGCTGACTGTTGCCGAAGTCGACAAGATTTTCCCCCGACAGAAGTACACCCCGATCAAGCTGTACGCGTGACCCAAGGATCCGCGCACGCCGCCGGCCGCCGGACGATCCAGGCGGTGCTCTGGGTCGGCCTGCTGGTCAGCGTGCTGCCCTGGTGGCTGGGCACCCCGGCCGGCTCGGTGGAGGGCAGCACCGGGGTGCTCACCGCCGCCGGCCGGATCACCGGCCTGGTCGCCGGGTACCTGCTGATGGTGCAGGTCCTGCTGATGAGCCGGCTGGGCGTACTGGAACGCCGGATCGGCGGCGAGGAACTGGCCCGCTGGCACCGGGACGTCGGGCCCACCCTGCTGGTCGCCGTCCTCGCCCACATGTCCCTGATCCTCACCGGGTACGCCGCGCAGCGGGGCCACTCGGTGCTCGCCGAGGCCGGCGTGCTGCTCCGCGACTACCACGACATGCTGGGCGCGTTCGTCGCCGCCGGCATCATGGTGGTCCTCGGCTTCACCGGCATCCGGGCCGTCCGGACCGCCCTGCCCTACGAACTGTGGTACCTGCTGCACCTGGGCAGCTACCTGGCACTGCTGCTCGGCTTCGGCCACCAGGTCGCCAACGGACAGCAGCTCTTCCGCCCGGGGTTCGCCCAGACCTGGTGGCAGACCCTCTACCTGCTGGTGCTCGCCGCACTGCTCTGGGGTCGGGTCGTCGCACCGCTGGCGTTCAACCTGCGGCACCGGCTGCGGGTCACCGACGTGGTCGCGGAGAGCCCGGACACCGTGTCGATCTACCTCACCGGCCGGCACCTCGACCGGCTGCGGGTACACGGTGGACAGTTCTTCCGCTGGCGCTTCCTGGCCCCCGGGCACTGGTGGCAGTCGCATCCGTTCTCGCTCTCCGCCCCGGCCAACGGCACCTGGCTGCGGCTGACCGTCAAGGTGGTCAGCGGCTACACCGCCAGCCTGGGGCGGCTGCGCCCCGGTACCCGGGTCTGGGCCCAGGGCCCGTCCGGCACCTTCACCGCCGCCCACCGGCGTACCGACCGGGTCCTGCTGATCGCCGGGGGCAGCGGCATCACCCCGATCCGCGCCCTGCTGGAGGAACTACCCCCCGGGGCGGCCCTCGTCTACCGGGCCAGCACCCCGGACGACGTGCTGCTGCGCCGGGAACTGGACCTGCTGGTCGAGTCCCGCGACCTGGACCTGTGGTACGTCGTCGGCTCCCGCCACGACCCCGGCCCCCGGCAGGTGCTCAGCCCCGCCGGGCTGCGCCACCTCGTCCCGGACCTGACCCGGCGGGACGTCTACCTGTGCGGGCCACCCGGACTGGTCCGGGCCTCGGTGGACGCCCTGCGCCGCGCCGGGGTGCCCCGCCGGCAGATCCATCTGGCCAGCTTCGAGCTGTAACCCCCGACCGTCGGAAGGTCCGTCACATGCGTCGCGTCCTCCTCGCCGTCACCGGACTGGCCGCGAGCACGACCCTGCTGGTGGCTGT
>NZ_WVUH01000127.1 GCF_017614955.1 Micromonospora echinofusca | reverse complement strand
CCGGGACTGTCTGAGAGAGCGCTCTCCCGGCAGTCTGGCAATCGGCCAAGGTGGATGTCAAGGCTTCAGTTAGGACTGTTGCCGGTTTCCGGGGTGGACAGTGACCGCGCAGGTCGGCGCCCCGGTCGGGCGCGGAGCGTCCGGCAGCAGAACGGTCGGGGTCAGAGCGACCCGGCGATCTCCGCGATCCGACGCAACTGCTCCATCCGCAGCCGCAGCGTCGGCGGGACCACCCCGACGATCAGCGTGGTCACCCCGGCCTCGCGGTACGCGGCGAGCCGCTCCCGGACCCGGGCCGGCGGGCCGCAGACCGTCATCGCGTCGACCAGCGCGTCGGACATCGCCGCCATCGCCTCCCCCTGCCGGCCGGCGAGGAACGCCTCCTGCATCGTCTCGGCCTCGCGTTCGAACCCGAGCCGGGCGGCCAACTGGTTGTGGAAGTTGTGCCGCCGGGAACCCATCCCGCCCAGGTACAGCGCCAGCATCGGGCGCATCATGTCGTAGGCCAGCTCCAGGTCCTCCTCGACCAGCACCATCACCATCGGCGCCACGTCGAAGCCGTCCAGCGTCCGCCCGGCCCGCGCCGCGCCCTCCTGCAACTGGACCCGGCAGGCCGCCACATGTTCCGGCGGGAAGTTCAACGGCAGCCAACCATCGGCGATCTCCCCGGTCAGCCGGACCGCCTGCGGGCCCAGCGTGGCCAGGTAGATCGGCAGCGGCTGCTGCACCGGCTCGACCGCCAGCGCCATCTCCTTGCCCTCGCTGTCCGGCAACGGCACGGTCAGCGTCGGCCCGGAGTACCGCACCGGCTCCCGGGCCAGCGCCATCCGTACCACCGCCACGTAGTCCCGGGCCTGGGCCAACGGACGGTCGAACCGCAGCCCGTGCCAGCCCTCCACCAGCTGCGGACCGGAGAACCCGAGCCCCAGCCGGAACCGGCCACCGCAGAGCTGGTCGATCGTGGCCGCCGTCATCGCCGCCGCGACCGGCCGGCGGGCCGGCATCTGGAGGATCGCCGTACCCAGCCGGATCCGGGTGGTCTGCCCGGCCAGCCAGGCCATCAGGCTCGCCGGGTCGGTGCCGTACGTCTCCGCCGCCCACGCCGAGTGGTACCCGAGCCGTTCCGCCTCGCGGACCAGGGTCAGGTGCTCGGCCGGGCTCAGCCCGGCCGTGCCCCAGTAGCTCAGGCTGTATCCGAGTCGCACGCGGGCACCTCCGGTCGGGGGAACTGTTCAGCGATGGCGGCGGCCAGCTCGTCGGGCGCCTCCTCGACCAGCCAGTGCGCGGCGTCGAGCCCACGCAGGACCGGGCGGTACCGGCTGTGCCGGCGCCACCCCAGCAGCCCGCCCCGGGTCACCGACCGGTCGTGCCGGCCGTACAGCACGGTCACCGGGGTGTCCAGCGGCGGGCCGGGGGCGTGCCGGTACCCGGCGAGCAGGGCGAAGTCGGCCCGCAGCGCCGGCTCCAGGACCGGCCGCAGGTCGGTGCGCCCGGCCAGCTCGGCCGGGATGCCACCGGCCGCGACCAGCTGCGCCCAGAACAGCTCGGCCGGCAACTGGTGCAGCCGCCGGGGGACCGGGGCGACGTCGGGCGCGGCGAACGAGCCGACCAGCAGCCGCTGCGGGGCTGCGCCCCACTCGCCGAGCCGCCGGCCGACCAGGTACGCCAGCAGCGCGCCGGAACAGTAGCCGAACAGCGCGTACGGCGCGGGTACCGACGCGACCAGCGCGGCGGCGAGGTCGTCGACGAGCCCGTCCAGGTCGGTACGCGGCTGTTCGGCCAGCCGGGCCTGCCGCCCCGGCAGGTTCACCGACCACGGTGCGATCCCGGCGGGCAGCAGCGGCACGAGCGGGGTGAGCGAGGCGGGGCCGCCACCGGCGTGCGGAAAGACCACCAGCCGCACCGGCCCGCCGGCCGGCCGCAGCGGCACGAACCAGTCGCTCATCCGGCACCCCCACCGGCCGGTCCGGCCAGGTACGCGGCGAGTGCCGCCGGGGTCGGATGGGTGAACACCACCTGCATCCCGGCCGGGTGCCCGGTGATCTGCTCGATCCGGGTCACCAGCCGGGCGGCGAGGATGGAGTGCCCGCCGTTGAGGAAGAAGTTGTCGTCCGGGCCCAACCCGGGCCGGCGCAGCGCCTCGCGCCACAGCCCGGTCAACGCCGCGACCAGCTCCGGATCGGCTCCGCCGGGGTCGGCGCCGGGCGCCGTCGCCGGTGCCGGGTCCACCTCGACCGTGTGCAGCGCCCGGTGGTCGACCTTGCCGTTCACGGTGGTGGGCAGCCGGTCCAGTACGACGATCCCCGACGGCACGGCGGCGTCGGGCAGCACCGCCCGCGCGTGCCGCCACAGCCGCTCCCGTACCCCGCCGTGGTCGCCGCCGTCGGTGCGTACCTGCACGAACGCGACCAGCCTTCCGTCGTCCTGCGGGTCACCCCGGACCGTCACCGCCGCCGCCGTGACCTCCGGATGCTCGTGCAGGACGGCCTCGACCTCGTCGAGTTCGATCCGGTGCCCGCGCAGCTTCACCTGCCGGTCGGTACGCCCGGACAGCTCCAGCACCCCGTCGTGGCGCAGCCGCGCCACGTCCCCGGTGCGGTAGAACCGGCCGTACCCGGGGTGCTCCCCGAACCGTTCGGCGGTCAGCTCCGGCCGGTGCAGGTAGCCGGCGGCCACCCCGTCCCCGGCGATGCACAGCTCACCGGGCACCCCCGGGGGCAACGGCCGGCCGTGCGGGTCGGCGACGAAGACCCGGGTGTTGGCCAGCGGCACCCCGATCGGCACCGGGTCCTCCGGGTCGGCGGTCAACTCGGCCACCGTGGACCAGATCGTCGTCTCGGTCGGACCGTACACGTTGTACACCCGCCCGCCGAGTGCCCGCAGCCGGCGGGCCAGCGCGGCCGGCATCGGTTCCCCGCCGCACAGCAGCACCCGCCCGGTCAGCTCGTCGCCGGTCTCCGGTGCGAGCATCCGCCACGCCGTCGGGGTGGCCTGCACCAGCGACACGTCCCGGTCGACGACCAGCCCCAGCATGTCCCGGGGCCGCAGCAGCGCCCCGTCCGGCGCGACCACGACGGTCCCCCCGGTGAGCAGCGGCAGCAGCAGTTCCAGGGCGGAGATGTCGAACGTCGGGGCGGTCGACCAGAGCACCGCGCGGGCCGCGTCCGCACCGAGCCGGTCGGCGAAGTCGCACACCAGGTTGAGCAGGTTGCGGTGGGTGACCGCCACCGCCTTGGGGCGGCCGGTGGAACCGGAGGTGTGGATGGCGTACGCGCAGGTGTCCGGGTCGACGGGGGAGTCCCGCAACGGCCCGTCGGCCGTCGCCCCGTCGGCGGGTACCACCAGGACCGGCACCGTCGACCAGTCCGTCGGGGTGTCCCCGGCGGCCAGCACCACCCGGGCGCCCGCGTCGTCCACCTGGTACGCCAACCGGCCGGCCGGCTGCCCGGGGGCCAGCGGCAGGTAGCCCGCCCCGGTGGCCCACACACCCAGTACCGCCGCGGCCAACTCGACCGACCGGCCCAGCGCCAGCGCGACCAGGTCACCGGGGCCGACCCGGTGCGCCCGCAGCAGGTCCCGCACGGCGGTGGCCCGGTCCCGCAGCTCCCGGTACGACACCCGCCGGTCGCCGTCGACGACCGCGACCGCGTCCGGGGTGGTCACCGCGCGGGCGGCGACCCGATCGGCGACGCTGCCCGGCGTACCCCAGTCCCGGCCGGTGTCGTTGACCCGCGCGCCGGTCGCCTCGTCGGCGGGCGAGCCGAACGGCAGGTCGACGACCGGGTGCTCCGGGTCGGCGGCGGCCTGCACCAGCAGCGCCTGCATCCGGGCCACGAACGCGGCGACGTCCGCCTCGTCGTGGACCTCCGTGCTGTGCCAGCAGCGCAGCGTGAAACGGTCCGGTTCCGGTACCGCGATGCACTGCAGGTCCAGCCGGCTGCGGTCGAACAGGTCCTCGATGTAGTCGGGCACCTCGCCGCACACCCGGATCTTCTCGTCGCTCCAGGGCCGGTAGTTGAACATGTGCCGGAACAGCGGCACCCGCCAGTCGCCGGTGCCGTGGCCGCGTTCGGTGAGGACCTGCTCGACGGTGGCGTCGGCGTGTTCGATCCCGGCGAAGAACGCGTCGCCGACCCGCCGTACCAGGTCGGCGAAGCCGGCCGCCGGATCGACCCGGACCCGCAGCGGCATGGTGGACACGCCGTACCCGACCTGTTGCCGGGTCGCCGGGCGGCGGGTGCCGACCGGCACCCCGACGATCAGGTCCGGTCCGGCGCCGTGGCGCAGCAGCGTCAGGCAGAACGCGCTCATGAGTACCACGTTGTCGCTGGTGTGCAGCCGCTGCCGCAGGACGCCCATCGCCTCCTGCGCGGCGGCGGTCATCGACCAGCTGCACGTGTGCCCGGCGAACGTGGGCCGGGCCGGCGTGGGACGGGCCCCCGGGAGCACCATCGCCGCCGGGTCGGCGCCCCGCAGGTGGTCCAGCCAGTAGCGGGTCGACTCGGGTGCGGGCTGCGGTACGGCCAGCAGCGGCGCCTCCCCGGTGAGGTCGGCGGGGATCTGCCCGGTGGTGGTGATGCCGTCGTAGATCCGGCCGAACTCCTCCACCAGGATCTGGATCGACGGCGCGTCGACGACGATGTGGTGGGCGGCGAGCGCCACCACGCTGGCCCCGTCGGGCAGGGTGAAGTGCGCGGCCCGGAACAGCAGGTCACGGCCCAGGTCGAACGGCGCGTGCAGGAACTCCTGGAGGTCGGCGACGAGCCGGTCGCCGGTGGTGGCCCGGGTGGGTACCGGCACCGTCGCGCCGTCGGCCGGGGTGAGGTGCCGCACCGGTGTCCCGTCGAGGTCGGGGAACCGGAGCCGCAGCGCGGGATGCCGGCGCAGCAGGTGGTCGACCGCGGTCTGCAACGGCCACCAGCGCAGCGGACGTGCGGTGCGAAACGCGATACCGATGGTGGACACGCCGCTGTCCGGGGCGAGCTGGTCGAGTACCCAGAACGCGTGCTCGGTGCGCCCGAGGGGGCGCAGCGGCACCGCCGGGACCGGCAGGCCGCCGGCGGTGGTGGCGACCACCGGCGCGGGCGCGGGTGCCGGCGCGTGGTGCCGCTGCGGGGCGGCCGGTCCCCGGTTCGGCACCACCCAGTGTCGTTCCCGGTGCAGCGGCACACCCGGCAGCGGTATCCGCCGCAGCGGATGGTCCGGTTCCACCGCCGGCCAGTCCACGTCGACCCCGGCCACCCATAGCCGGGCCAGCGCGGTCATCAGGTGACGCACCGGATCGGCGTCGCCGTCCCCGTCGCGCGGGTCGCCGGTAGCGTCCGCGCCGACCGGACCGAGGCGACCGTCCGCGCCGACCGGGTCGACGGTCAGCAGCACGTGCCGCCCGGAGCCGAGCATCGTGCGCAGGGCGTCCGGGACACCGGTGGGCGGGTCGTCGCCGTCGGCGGCGGGCCAGCTGAGGCCGTCCACGACCCGCCCGTCGGCCGTCGACCAGATCGGGACCGGGGACGCCGACCAGGTCACCCGGCCGGGGCGGGCCAGCAGGGCCGCCGCCTGGTCGAGCGGGAGCGCCCCGGCGGCCACCGCCGCCGCGAGGACACCGGCACCGGTACCGAGCACCGCCGCCGGTCGGATCCCCCACGCCCGCCACATCTCGGCGAGGGCGTACTGCGTGACGAAGGTCGCGGCGCCGGCCAGCACGGGACCGGTCGACCCGGCCGTCCAGGCGTCGTACAGGTCCAACCCGTGCCGCCCGGTGGCGTCCAGGCAGACGTCGGCGGCCTCGGTGAACACCGGCTGCACGCCGTACAGGCCCCGGGGGACCGGACCGGTGCCGGGAAAAGCGAGGACGACGCCGGGCGGGGCGGACACCGGAGCGTCCCCCCGGATCACGTCCGGCCGGGTGGCCTCGGTGACGGTCGCGCAGACCGCCGCCCGACGCACCGGGTACACCGTCCGGCCCTGGAGGGTGCCGACAGCGTCGGCGAACCGCTCTGGCGGGCAGTCCGCGAAGTACCGGGCCAGCGCCGTACCGGCGGCGTCCGCGGCCTCCGCGTGCCGCCCCGACCACACCACCACCCTCGGCCGGTCCGGGGTCGGTGGATACACCGGTCGGTGCCCCTCCTCGACGACCAGGAGGGTGTTCCCGCCGCCCGCGCCGACCGCGTGCACCGCGGCGCGCCGGGGCATCCCGTCGCGTGCCGGCCAGGGGGCCGGCTGCCGGGCGAGGCGGAACGGGCCGTCCGCCAGCCCCAGCGCGGGGTGCGGCGTGTCCACGTGCAGGGTCGCCGGCAGCATCCGGTGCCGCAGCGCGAGGATCGTCTTGAGCAGCCCGGCGACACCCGCCGCGGCGCCGAGATGCCCGACGTGGGAGCGGACCGCACCGACCGGTACCGCACCGCGCGGCGGCTCCCCACCGGCCAGGCGGAACGCCCGGGCCAGCGCGGCCAGTTCCCGGGCGTCGTCCCGTCCGGTGGCCGCACCGTCGGCCTCGACGTGGCCCAGTTCGGTCGGGTGGCAACCGGCCACCACCAGCGCCTCGGCGACGGTGGCCGCCCAGCCGGTGCCGTCCCGGCCGGCGTGCCCCGTCGCGCCGCCCCGGATCACGGCCAGCACCCGGTCGCCGTCGGCGACCGCCTCGGCGAACCGCCGGAGCACCACCACCCCGGCGCCGCTGCCGTACACGCACCCCGACGCGGCGGCGTCGAACGGCCGGGTCCGGCCGTCCGGCGGGCGGCGGGCGCCCGGCTGCCAGCGGTAACCGTGCCCGTAGGGCAGTTCCACGTGCGCGCCACCGGCCACCGCGACGTCGCACGCGCCGGCCTGGAGCGCCTGCACCGCCTGGTGTACGGCGAGCAGCGAGCAGGAACCGAGGGTGACCGCCGGGCCGCGCAGGTCCAGCCGGTCGGCGACGAACGCCGCGAGGTCCGGCTCGTCGCGCCCGTCCCCGGTCGTCTCGAACCCGTCCGGCAGCAGGTGCAGGCCCCGGTAGCGGCCCGGGCGCGCGGCGGCGTACACACCGGTGCCGGCACCGACCGCGTCGATGTCGTACCCGGCCTGCTCGACGGCGGTGTGCGCGAGATCGAGGAACAGCCGTAGCTGCGGGTCGCAGCGGTCGGCCTCGGCCGGCGACAGGCCGAAGAACGCCGCGTCGAACCGGTCGATCCCGGGGGCCGGCAACGCCGCCCGGACGTAGTCGGGGTCGGCCAGCTCGTCGGGGGTCACGCCGGCCGCCAGCAGGTCGGCGTCGGTCGGCGTGGTCACCGCGTCCACCTGTGCACCCAGCAACCGCCAGAAGCCGTCGAGGTCCGCCGCGCCGGGGAACCGGCAGGCCGCGCCGGTCACCGCGACAAGATGATCCGGCGTACCGGTCACCGGGTCGTCCCGTCCCGGCGGATCTGGGCCCGGATCTCCCGCCGGGACAGGGCCGGGCCGGGGGGCCGGCCGGCTGCCGGTGGGGCCTGGCCGGTCGTCGGCGCCGGCGCGTTCCGGGTCGCCTCGTCGCGCTCCACGGCGGCCCGTGCCTCGACCAGCCACTCGGCCGTACGGCGCAGCGTCGGGCGCCGGAACAGCCCCATCACCGGTACCCACAGCTCCAGCCGCTTGACCATCAGCGTGTGCAGCCGGACCACGGCGGCGGAGTCCAGGCCGGCGGTGAAGTAGTTGTCGTCCGGGTCGATCGGCTGCCCGAGCAGTTCGGCCACCATGCTGTTCAGGAGGTCGACCACGGTCTCGACACTCGCCCCGGCCAGCGGCGCACCGGTTGTCGAAGGTCCGTCCTGGCTCATCGCGGCTCCCCACCCCCGGCGCCGGTGCGGGCGACCCGAACCGGCGGACGCCACCGATCATCCACCGGAATGGATCAAGTGTGCCGCCCACTGTAGTGGATGAACGTCGGTTCGCAGAGACCTGCGACGACCCCTTCCGGACCCGTCGTCGCGCTGGTCGCCGTCCGGCGACGACCAGGTGACGGTCCGTTGTCGACGGTGCGGACCGGGCCTGCCGCGCTAGCGGCGACCATCGTACGAGTCGGAGACAGCCGGGGCTGCCGGGTCGGGGTCGCTGTGCTCGACCCGGCGGCGCAGACCGTCGGCCTCCATGCCGAGGTACCGCCGGATCAGCCGGGCGCCGAGGAACGTGGTCAGCCGCGCCAGCGGCCCGTCCAGGGTCAGCGTGAGGGTGACCTCGGCGCGGTCCGCGCCGACCGGTCGTACCCGGTGGTCGCCGGTGCTGTGCACCCCGGCGCTGGTCGCGGTCCAGGTGAAACCGGTCGCGTCCAGGTCGGTGACCGTCCAGGTGTTCGCGGGTAGCCGGTGCTGCTTCAGCCGCACCGTCTCCGCACTGGCGAGCGGACCCGTGCCCGGCCGGTCCACCCAGGCCACCGACGCGTTCCAGGTGGGCCAGTCCGCCACGTCGAGCAGCACCCGCGCCACCGCCTCGGCCGGCGCGGCCACCTCCACCGTCTGTCGGTACGTGACTGCCATCCCACACCACTCCTTCGCGCACCGTCCTCCAGCTGCACTGATGGTACGGATGCCTCAGGAGCCGAGTACGCCCAGCGGGTCCGCCAGCAGCTCCGCGAAACCGAGTTCGGCGGCGCCGACCAGGGTGGCGTCGTCACCGAGCGCGGACACCCGCAGCCGTACCCGCTCCCGGGCCACCGGCAGTCCGTGGTGGACGATGCGGGCACGGACCTGCTCCGCCGCACCCGGGTACACGTCGCGCAGCATCCCGCCGAAGAGCACGATGCCCGGATTGAACAGGTTGATCAGGTTGGCCACGCCGATGCCGAGCCAGTCGCCGATCCGGTGCAGCGCCTCCCGCGCGGCCGGACCGCCTGCGGCGGCGTCGGCCACCACCTCCCGCAGCGCGTCGCGGCCGTACCGTTCGGTCGGCCAGCCGGCGGCGTCGAGCAGGGCCCGTTCGCCGACCTCCGCCTCCAGGCAGCCCCGGGAGCCGCACCCGCACGGCCGCCCCTGGTACGGGTTCACCACCATGTGCCCGAGTTCGCAGCCGTACCCGCCGTCGCCGTCGAGCAGTTTGCCACCGACGATGATCCCACCGCCCACGCCCACGTCGCCGTGCAGGTAGATCAGGTTCCGGAAGCCGACGCCCGCCCCGCGCAGCTGTTCGGCGACCGCCCCGAGGTGCGCCTCGTTGCCGACCGCCACCGGCAGGCCGAACCCCAGCCGGCGGCCGAGTTCGGCACCGAACGCCTGGTCCACCCAGCCCATGTCCGGTCCGAACCGGACCATGCCGTCACCCGGCCGGATCATTCCGCAGTACGACGCGCCGATCCCGACGCACACCGCGTCCGGCGGCGCCGCCTCGCGCAACTCGCGACCGAACCCGGCGAGGACCTCGACCACCCGGTCCAGGTCGGCGCCGGCGCGGGGCCGGTCCGCCCGGCGCCGGTCCAGGACGACGCCCCCCAACCCGACCCGCGCGGCGACCAGCCAGTCCACGGCGACGTCGAACGCCAGCACGTACGCCCCGGTGACCTCGGGCCGCACCACCAGCGACGGCCGGCCGGCGCGCCCGGTCTCCGCGGGGGTCTCCTCCCGGACCAGGCCGGCCGCGCCGAGTTCCGCCGTCAGGGCCATGATGGTGCTCCGGTTCAGGCCCATCCGCTCACCCAGGGCCGTACGGGAGACGGAACCGTCGACGTGGACATGACGCAGCAGGGTGCCGAGATGACGTCGGCGGATCTCCCCTGGGAACACCGTGACCTCCGGTCTCGTCCGGTCCGACACCGTCGCGGACCATCATCGCGTGGTCGGGTTTGCGCCTGCTGCCCTGGCCGGGGGCCGGTGGCGCCTAGAGTCGTACCCGTGTCGACGGACTACTTCGCGGGCGACCCCCGTACCAACCACGAGCGGATGCTCGCCGGTGACCTGTACATCGCCGACGACCCCGAGATCGAGCGACGGGCCCGCAGGGCGGTCCGGCTCGTCGACGCCTACCACCGGGCGACGGTCGACGAGGAGCCCGAACGGGCCCGGGCGATCCTGACCGAACTGCTGGGCAGCCTGGGCGAGGACGCCTTCGTGAAGCCGCCGCTGTTCGTCGACTACGGCGAGCACCTCCACATCGGTGCCCGCACCTTCGTCAACGCGAACCTGACCGCCCTGGACGTCGCGCCCATCACCATCGGTGCCGACTGTCAGATCGGACCGAACGTGCAGCTGCTGACCCCCCTGCACCCGATCGAGGCGCAGCCCCGCCGGGACAAGCTGGAAGCCGCCAAACCGATCACCATCGGCGACAACGTCTGGCTCGGCGGTGGCGTGATCGTCTGCCCCGGTGTGACGATCGGCGACAACAGCGTCGTCGGTGCCGGCGCGGTCGTCACCCGGGACGTCCCGGCCAACGTCGTGGCCGTGGGAAATCCGGCCCGGGTGATCCGGGGCATCTGACCGTCGCTGCCCGGCGACCGCCGGTACCACCAGGAAGGATGCAGCGCGGTGGAGCAGGTTCCACGCCGGGCCCGGGACCTCGGCATCACCGTCGGGGAGCTGCCGACCGGGCCGCTCAACGCCATCACCGACGTCGCCGGGGTCACGGTCGGCCACACCACCATCGACGACGGCGCCGACCTGCACACCGGGGTGACCGCCGTCGTACCGCGCCAGCTCGGTGCCGGGCACCGGAGTCTCCCGGCCGCCGTGTACGTCGGCAACGGGTACGGCAAACTCGTCGGCTCCACCCAGGTGGACGAACTCGGTGTGCTGGAGTCACCGATCGTCCTGACGGCGACCCTGTCGGTGTTCCGCGCGGCGGACGCCCTGCTCACCTACCTGATGGACCGTCATCCCGGGGGAGTGTCGTTCAACCCCCTGGTGGGGGAGACCAACGACGCCCACCTGTCCGACATCCGCCGTCGCCCGGTGACCGAGCGGCACGTCCTCGACGCCGTCCGGTCCGCCTCGCCCGGTCCACCGGCCGAGGGCTGCGTCGGCGCGGGTACCGGCACGTCGGCCCTGGGTTTCAAGGCCGGCATCGGTACCTCCTCACGGCGGGTCGGCGTGGGCGGTTCCCCGTACACCGTCGGTGCCCTCGTGCAGTCGAACTTCAGTGGTGTCCTCACCGTGCGGGGAGTCCCGATGCCCGCTGCCGAGCTGGTGCCGCACGGCGACCGGACGGAGCCGGTCGGGAACTCGTGCATGATCATCGTGGCGACCGACGCGCCGGTGGACGCCCGCCAACTCGGCCGCCTCGCCCGTCGGGCCGTGTTCGCCATGTCGAGGGTGGGGGCGGCGTACACGCACGGCAGCGGCGACTACGCGATCGCCTTCACGACCACACCGCCGCCGCGGCAGCCGCTACCGGACGGGCTGATCGATCCGCTCTTCGCCGCCGTCCTGGACGCGGTCGAGGAGTCCCTGCTCAACTCGTTGTTCATGGCGGTGACCACGGTCGGGGTGCGGGGCAGGATCCAGCATGCCGTCCCGCACCAGCAGGTGCTCCGGCGGCTCGCCGCCACTGGTCGACTGTCCGCCCCTGCCTGATCGGGCGGCCCTGATCCGGGCTGATCGACCTGCCGGGGACCGGCGGGGAGCCGCTAACCTGCCCCCGTGACGCACGAGCGCGAGATCACCGGGCCGGTCGACCTGTGCCTGCCGAACGGGCGGCTGAACCCGGCGGCGGTGGGTTGGAGCCGCCGGCCGCTGCACCGGGCCAACCTGCGCGGCTGGGGACGCACCAAGCGGTGGGAGTACTGGGGGATCGTCACCCCGACGCACATCGTGGGTCTCGTCGCCTCGTCGCTGGACTACGCCGGGGTGCACAGCGTCTACGTCCTCGACCGCCGTACCGGCACCGAGCACGGCACCGAGGCGGTGGTGCCGTTCACCCGCGCGGAGTTCCCGTCGGTCAGCGGCGTCGGTCCGGTACGGGTCCAGGCGCGTGGACTGTCGATCGACATCGCCCAGCGCCCGGAGGGCAGCACGGTCCGGGCCACCGCGCCCGGTGTCGAGGTCGACCTGGAGCTGCCGCTGCGGCCGGGGCACGAGTCGCTGGGTGTCGTGGTGCCGTGGAGTACCCGCCGGTTCCAGTACACGGTCAAGGACGTGGGCCGGCCGGCGCGGGGCCTGCTGCGGGTGGCGGGTACCGAATATCCGGTCGTGGAGCAGGACTCGTTCGCCGTCCTCGACCACGGTCGCGGCCGGTGGCCGTACGCCATCCGCTGGAACTGGGCCGCCGGCAGCGGCTCCGGTCGGGCGATCCAGCTCGGCGGCAGGTGGACCGACGGGACCGGGTCCACCGAGAACGCCGTGTTCGTCGACGGTCGGCTGCACAAGATCGGCGCGGATCTGGCCTGGAGCTACGACCGCACCGACTGGTTGCGGCCGTGGCGGATCACCGGGGACCGGGTGGACGTGACGTTCCATCCGTTCCACGAACGCGTCGCGCGTACCAACCTGGTGGTGCTGGCGAACGAGACCCACCAGTGCTTCGGGCACTTCTCCGGTTGGGCGGCCACCGACGACGGGGAACGGGTCGACCTCGACGGTCTGGTCGGTTGGGCGGAGGAGGCCCGCAACCGCTGGTAGCTGTGCGTCCTGACTGCGGCACCTTCCGGCCAAATTGACGGTGGGCGATGTGGGTGGGGTTCTGCCGTCGCTACGCTCGGGGCTCAGGACCGTCAGAAGGGCTCGATATGACCCGTTTCCTCCGTCGACTCGCCCTGGCCACCACCGTCGCCCTCGTGGTGCCGTTGGGTGTCACGGCGACACCCGCCGCGGCGATACCGGCCGGAACGGTGCCGGGCATCGACGTCTCCACCTGGCAGGCCGGTATCGACTTCGCCGGCGTCCGTGCCGACGGCCACCAGTTCGTGATCGTGAAGGCCGGTGGCTCCCAGTTGTCGGAGGGGCCGTACGTCGCGCCGCACTACCCGACCCAGGTGGCCGGCGCGCGGGCGGCCGGGCTCCGGGTCGGCCACTACTGGCTGACCGGGGACTTCCAGACACCGGTGCAGGCGGCCGACTACTTCACCGGGCACCTGCACGACTACCGGCCCGGCGACGTGATCGCGCTGGACAACGAGGTGCTCGACGACTCGACGCGACTGTGGAACGACACCGAGGTCGCGGCGTTCTTCCAGCGGGTGCGCGACCGCATCGGCGACCACGTCCCCTGGCTGTACATGGGCCTGGCAGACCTGCGGTCCGGGGCGTGGCCACGGACGATCGCCGCCGGCGTGAAGCTCTGGGTGGCGATGTGGGGCGCCAACAACGGCAGCTACCCCGGGGAGCCGAATCTGGGCGGCGCCTATCCGACCTGGAGCGCGCACCAGTACACCTCGTCGGGGTCGACCGGCGGCATCGCCCGGGTGGACCTGAACGTGGCGAAGCCGGAGGCCTTCACGATCGTCACGGGGGAGCCGACCGATCCGCCCGCCGACGATCCGCTGCCCAAGACCACCACCGAACAGGACGGTGTCCCGGGGCCGGTCATGTGGATGCGGGCACAGAACTGGCTGCGGATCACCGCCGGTTACACCGGGCCGATCGACGGGGTGCCCGGGACGAACACCTACGCCGCGCTCCAGCGGGCCATGCGCGCCTACGGCTACACCGGGCCGATCGACGGGGTACCCGGGACGAACACCTGGAAGGCGGTGCAGCGACTCGCCTCCGGCTGGGGCTACACCGGGCCGATCGACGGGGTGATGGGCCCGAACTCCTGGCGGGGCTTCGCCCGCTTCCTCAACCAGGACCAGTGGGACTGAACCTGTCGTCGCCGGGTACGGGCACCGGCCTCCGTGCGCCGAGGGTGACGCGGTGCCTGTGCCCGGTCCGGGCCGTCGTGAGATCGTTGGAGGATGTGACGGACCCGCGCGGGTGTACGCGGGTGGAAGGACCGGGGTGAGGTTGTCGTGACGGCCAGCTGGCAGGCGGATGATTCCGTGGGTGGGGACGGCCTGACGCTGGTGGCCATCGAGGGACGGCAGAGCCTCCGGGAGGAGGTGGCCCAGGCGCTGCGGGCGGCCATCGTCGCCGGCCAGATCCGGCCCGGCACCACCTATTCGGCGCCCACCCTCGCCGCGCGTTTCGGTGTCTCACCCACGCCGGTCCGGGAGGCGATCCTGGACCTGGCCAAGGAGGGCCTGATCACGATCGTCCGGAACAAGGGGTTCCGGATCAAGTCGTTGTCCGACCGTGAGTTGGACGAGATCACCGAGGTACGGGGGTTGCTGGAGATCCCCGTGGTGGCCGACCAGGCGGGTCGGCTCACCGCCGAGCAGCTCAAGGAACTGGGGTCCCTGGCCGACGCGATCGTGGCCGCCGCGCAGCGGGGGGACACCGTCGCCTACATCGACGCGGACACCGCCTTCCACCTGACGCTGCTGAGGTGGGCCGGCAACCTGCGTCTGGTCGACATCGTGGCCGACCTGCGCAGCCGTACCCGGCTGAACGGCCTGGACGCGCTGGTCGGCAGTGGCCAGCTGGTGGCGTCGGCGGAGGAGCACCTGGAACTCGTGGCGCTGCTGGCGGCGGGTGACCGCGAGGGGGCCGCCGAGCTGATGCGCCGGCATCTGCGGCACGTACGCGGGATCTGGGCGGCCCGACCCGAGCGCTGAGCGGGGCTGACCGGGCCGGCTCCCGCCCGGTGAGCCCCGTCGACCATCCGTACGCCACAGTCCCCTGCACGGACCTCTTGGCCAGGGCCGCAGTGCCTGCTACGGTAATATGTAATATGTTACTGGAGGTTCTTGTGAATCATGCGCCATGGCGCGGTGTCCTGGTCGCCACCACCGTCCCGTTCCACCCGAACACCCTCGACGTCGACCTCGACACCTACGCCGAACACGTCCGGTGGCTGGCCGACAACGGCTGCCAGGGCGTGGTGCCCAACGGCTCGCTCGGGGAGTACCAGGTGCTCACCGACGACGAACGGGCCGCCGTCCTGCGCACCGCGCTCGACGCCGCCCCCGAGGGCTTCTCGGTGATGCCCGGGGTCTCGGCCCCCGGGGCCCGCGAGGCGCGACGCTGGGCCGACGAGGCGGCCGAGGCGGGCTGCTCCGCCGTCATGCTGCTGCCGCCCACGGCCTACCGTGCGGACGAGGCCGCCGTGCTGGCCCACTACCGTGAGGTCGCCAAGGTCGGCCTGCCGATCGTGGCCTACAACAACCCCGTCGACACCCGGGTCGACCTCACCCCGCCCCTGCTCCGACAGCTGTACGACGAGGGCCTCGTCGTCGCGGTCAAGGAGTTCAGCGGCGACCCACGACGCGGGTACGAGCTGGCCGAGCTGGCACCCGGGCTCGACCTGCTGGCCGGTGCCGACGACGTCGCCCTGGAACTGCTCCTCGCGGGCGCGGTCGGCTGGATCGGCGGCTATCCCAACGCCATCCCCGCCACCTGCGTGCAGTTCTACGACGCCGCCGTCGCCGGGGACCTCGCCACCGCCCTGCCGCTCTACCGCATGCTGCACGAACTGCTGCGCTGGGATTCCCGCGTCGAGTTCGTCCAGGCGATCAAGCTCTCCATGGACGTGGCCGGCCGGGTCGGCGGGCCGAGCCGGCCACCCCGCCAGCCGCTGTCCCCGGCCGCCGCCACCGCCGTCCGCGACGCGACCCGACGCGCCCTCACGGCGGGGAGCCGCTGATGCGCAGCAACCGGGTGATCCACGTGGTCGACTCGCACACCGAGGGGATGCCCACCCGGGTGGTGACCGGCGGCGTCCCGGCCATCCCCGGCGCGACGATGGCGCAACGCCGCGAGTACCTCGTCACCCACCTCGACCACCTGCGCACCTTCCTGATGTACGAACCCCGGGGCCACGCCGCGATGTCCGGGGCGATCCTGCAACCGGCGACCCGGCCGGACGCCGACGTCGGCGTGCTCTTCATCGAGGTGTCCGGGTGCCTGCCGATGTGCGGGCACGGCACCATCGGCGTGGCCACCGTGCTGGTCGAGACGGGCATGGTCGAGGTCACCGAGCCCGTCACCACGGTACGCCTGGACACCCCGGCGGGGCTGGTGGTGGCGTCGGTGGCGGTGACCGACGGCCGGGCCGGGGCGGTCACCATCCAGAACGTGCCGTCCTTCGTCGGCGCACTCGACGCCGAGGTCGACGTGCCCGGCCTCGGCCCGGTCCGCTACGACCTGGCCTACGGCGGCAACTTCTACGCCCTGGTCGACCTGCCGACCCTCGGCCTGCGCCTCGACGACGACCGGCGCCGACTGCTCGACACCGGCTTGGCGATCATGGCGGCGATCAACGCCACCGCCGCCCCCACCCACCCCGAACGGTCGGACATCACCGGCTGTCACCACGTGTACCTCGCCGCCGAAGGGTCCGACGCCCGGCTGTCCCGGCACGCCATGGTGATCCACCCCGGCTGGTTCGACCGGTCGCCCTGCGGCACCGGCACCTCCGCCCGGATGGCGCAACTGCACGCCCGGGGGCTGCTCGACCTCGACACCGCCTTCACCAACGAGTCCCTGCTCGGTACCCGCTTCACCGGTCGGCTCGTCGGCACCACCACGGTCGGCGGGCGACCGGCGGTGGTACCCACGGTCACCGGCCGGGCCTGGCTGACCGGTACCGCACAGCACTTCCTCGACCCGACCGACCCGTTCCCCGCAGGGTTCCTGCTGTGAGCGGCCTGCTGCGCAGCAGCTCACCGCACCGGCCGGCGGACCTGGTGACCGAGACCCGGGCGGTCACCCCCGCCGAGGTCCGGGCCCTCGCCGAACAGGCCCGCACCGCCCAGGCCGGTTGGCGCCGGGAAGGGCCGGGCCCGCGCAGCGCGGCCCTGCTGGCCGCCGCCGCCCGGCTGCGTGACCGGGCCACGAGCGCCACCGACCTCGTCGTACGTGAGGTCGGCAAACCCGTCACCGAGGCCCGCGCCGAGGTCGGCCGGTCCGTCGCTATCCTGGAGTACCACGCCCAGGCGTGCTTCGCCGGCACCGGTGAGCTGCTCCCGTCGACCCTGCCGGCCAGCCAACCCGGACTGCTCTACACCGAGCGGCGTCCCCGGGGCGTGGCCGGGCTGATCACACCGTGGAACTTCCCCCTGGCCATCCCGCTGTGGAAGGCCGCCCCCGCGCTCGCCACCGGCAACGCCGTCCTGCTCAAACCGTCCCCGGAGGCGCTGGCCTGCGCCGACCTGGTCGCGGAGCTCTTCGACGGACTGCTACCGGCGGGCCTGCTGCGGGTGGTACCGGGCGGCCCGGAGACCGGCCGGGCGGTCGTCGAGGTCAGCGACGTGGTCTCCTTCACCGGCTCCGCCGCCGTCGGCGCGCAGGTCACCGTCGAGGCCGCCCGACAGGGCCGGCCGGTGCAGGCGGAGATGGGCGGCCAGAACGCCGCCATCGTGCTACCCGACGCCGACCTCGACCAGACCGCGACCATGCTGGCCAACGCGGCGATGGGCTTCGCCGGGCAGAAGTGCACCGCGACCCGGCGGATCATCGTCGTCGGCGACCCCCGCCCGTTCACCGACGCGCTGGTGGCGGCGGTGGAGGCGGTACGGGTCGGTGACCCCACCGACCCGACCGTCGCCGTCGGCCCGGTCGTCACCGCCGCCGCCCGGGACCGGGTGCACCGGGCCGTGGCCGCCGCCCGGTCCGTCGGCGCCCGGCTGCTCACCGGCGACACCGGACCACTGCCGGGGGACGGCCACTTCGTCGCGCCGGTACTGGTCGACCGGCTCGACCCGACGCATCCGGTGGCCCAGGAGGAGACCTTCGGGCCACTGGCGGCCGTACTGCCGGCACCCGACCTGACCAGCGCCGTCGAGCTGGCCAACCGGGTGCGGTACGGTCTGGTCGCCTCCGTGCACGGCCGGGACGTCACCGGCCTGCTCCGCGCGGTGCAGGCCCTGGACACCGGGCTGATCAGGGTCAACGCCCCCACCACCGGGGTCGACTTCCACGCCCCGTTCGGTGGCGAGAAGGCCTCCAGCTACGGGCCCCGCGAACAGGGCACCGCAGCGGCGGACTTCTACACCTCCCTGCGGACCGTCACCTTCGCCGGGCCGCCGGACACCACCTGACCGCACCCCGCCCC
>NZ_WVUH01000126.1 GCF_017614955.1 Micromonospora echinofusca | reverse complement strand
CCCCGATGGACGCCCGGCCGGGCGTCCATCGGGGAGACGGACGAGCCGGCAGGGCCGCCCATCGTCGCACCGGAACCACCCGACATGCCCATCGGGAACGGGCCGCCCGTCAGGTGACCGTCCCCCGCAGGGGTCATCCGTTCGTCCGCCATTTTTCTCCCCCTCCGGCTCGGCCCCGAAACCGATGCTAGGGCCGGGTACGGCAACCGCGGCGGGCTTCGCGTCCGATCGGCGGAAAACCGTTTCTGCCCCGGCCTGTTTCCGACCCGGAAATCCCGGCTCTTCGCCCCCGTACGGTCCCACCGGAGCAGGTGGACCCGGTGAGCGCACCGGGCGAACAACGCCTTGAACAGCATGTTTGCCGACGTGTGGGCCGACATCGCGCTTCCGCAGGCATCGTGGGAGAAAACCCGTAGAGCCGGCCGGACGGGCCCGACCGGATCTGCGATCACGGTTGTTCCGGCCCTCCGAACACGGCGCCGACAATTCGCGGGAAAGGATCCCGCAGACATTTCCGGGTCCTAGGCTGAGGCCGGCCTTCGTGGATCGACGTGTTCTTCTGCGGCCCGACCGGCTTTCGCGGAAAAAGACCGGAGACGGTTCGCCGCAGAAACGACAAGGAGGACGGCATGACGTACGGGGAAACGGGACGTGAGCTCAATCCGCCGGTCGATCTCGCTGCGCTGCGGTCGACACTGGAACGCGAGCGGGCCTCCTGGCGGATGGCGGAAACCTCCGTCACGGCGCTGACCGAGGCGGAGCGGGTGATCCGTCTGGGTGTTCCGGTGCCACCCGACTTCGACCCCGCGCAGATCGACGCGGGCCGCGAGTCGGCGAACTTCCTCGCCCGCGCGGCGCTGGCCTCCGCGTTCGGTGCGCCGACGAGCTTCGACCTGCGTGACGTGGGTGGGATCAACTACAGCACCCCGATCCGGGACCAGGGCAACTGCGGATCCTGCGTGGCCTTCGGGGTGGCCGCCACGATGGAACACGTGCTGCGTTACAGCCAGCGGGACCCGAATCTCGTCGTGGACCTCTCCGAGGCGCACCTGTTCTACTGCCACGGCCGGGCCGACGGCAGGCACTGCCGGTCCGGCTGGCTGCCCGAGCCGGCCCTTGGGGCCTGTTGCGACAAGGGGGTCACCACCGAGGAGTGCTACCCCTACACCGCAGGCGACCAGAACTGCACCGGCCTGGACCCGAACTGGCAGAACAGCCGGGCCGTCGTCACCCAGTGGCAGGACGTCAGCGGAAACCCGGCATCGATGAAACGGGCTCTCGCCCTGTACGGCTCCATCGTTGCCTGCATGTACGTGTACCAGGACTTCTACGCCTACCGTACCGGCGTCTACCGGCACCTGTCCGGCGAGCTGGCGGGCGGTCACTGCGTCACCCTGATCGGCTACGACGACGTCCAGGGCTGCTGGATCGGCAAGAACTCCTGGGGGACCAACTGGGGTGACGGAGGCTTCTTCAGGATCGCCTACGGGGAGTGCGGTATCGAACAGTGGCACACCTGTGAGGTGCAGGGCGTACGGCTCAACCAGCTCGTTCCGGTCGGAGCGGAAGCGCGCCGGGCCTTCCTGGGCTGATTCTCCGGACGTGGGGGAGGAGCGGCTCGTGGCAGTCGTGGAAGTGGGCCGGACGGAGCGGCCGGTACGGGTCGACCCCGGTGACGTCGTGGTGGTACGGCTGCCGGAGAACCCGACCACCGGTTTCGTCTGGTCGGTCTCGGTCAGTGACCCGGAGGTGCTGACCGTCGAGGCGGAGCAGCTGACGGGCCGTGACCGGTCGACCGCCGGCGGCGGGGGCGAACGCGAGTTCCGCCTCCGCAGCCGCGCCGGGTCCCCCGGTACGGCCCGGGTGACGCTGGCACTGTCGCGCCCGTGGGAGTCGACGCCGCTCGAGGAGCGGACGCTGCTCGTGCAGGTCGGCACCGGTTGACCGCACCCGACCACCGCCGGTGGCTGAGGCCCGGCGGTCGCGGGACGGGTGACGGGAACCGCAGAGCACCGGACGATGTCCGTCCGCCGACATCCGATCTCGGAGGCGCACCTGCCCGGCGGGTCGCCCTTCGACGGTCAGGAAGGGGCCTTGACCTGACCGTCGAAGGCGATGCTGCGCCACAGGTCGAACTGCCGGTCGTTGCCGACGATCGGGTTGCCCACCAGCGCCACCGCCGCGTACACCTCCTCGTCGGTACGCAACTGCCGGAAGTAGCCGGGGCCGACCAGGGCGATGCCCCGGTTGGTGGACTGGATCAGCTTCATGTCGTCCTTCCACAGGTCGAGTGGCGGCGGTGGGCTGGGGCTGACGTAGGTCAGCGGGTTGATCCGGTTACCCGCCGGATCGATCATGTGCCAGTGCAGGTGCGGCCCGGTCGAAGAGCCGGAGCCCGGGGCGCCGGCCGCGCCGCCGGACCTGCCGACGATGGCGCCCGACGGTACGGAGGTCCCGTTCGCCAGCACGAACTGGGACAGGTGCAGGTACTGGCTGCGGTACCCGTCGACGTGGTTGATGGTGACGGTGTGGCCGCCCGTACCGTTGTCCGGGGTGTTCCAGACCGTGCCGGCGCCGCAGGCCGGCAGGGCGGTGCCGACCGGCATCGCGAAGTCGATGCCCCCGAGTGATCCGCGCGCGAGGTGCTCCTGCCAGTCGTCGGTGATCGGGTAGGCGGCGAACGGGTTGTAGATCACCGGTGCCGCGAGCGCGGGCGCCGACGGGAGCAGGCCACCGAGCGCCACACCGGTCGCCGCTGCCGCCGTACCCCGTAGCAGGTCCCGGCGCCGCACGGCCGCTGCCGCACCCTCGGTGCCGCAGCAGCGCTCGGGCTCGGTCGTCGCCATGGTTGCCGCCTCTCGTCGCGCCCGGGGCCACACCGGCGTCCATCGGGGTGTCGCACAGCTGGGCGTCGCGGCCAGGCCATCCATATATCTACCCGAGCTGATTAATCTTGGCTAGTGGTCGACGCGTACGGTCAGCGACGGGTACCAGCGCCGCGGTCCGACCTGGACGTCGACGCTTCGCTGCCCGCCGTCGTTCCGCGATCACCGGAGAGCACCGTGCCAGTTCGCCAGCCGTCCGTCGGGCGTACCCGCCGAATCGTCCTGTTTCCGGTCATGCTCGCCACGGTCGCCGTACTCGCGGCCGGCTGCCCGGCCGGATCCACCGAACCGCCGGCGCGGGCGACCGCCGGCCCCACCCCGTCGACCCTGCGGCTGATCACCCCGGAGACCCTCGGCGGGCTGCCCAAGTCCCGGGACCGTGGCCTGTTGGCGCCACCGACCAAGACCATGGGTGCGCTCAAACAGATGGTGCCGGGTGTCACCAGCGCGGTCGCCTGGGCCTACGGCGGCCGGTCGGAGACGGAGGACACGATCGCGGTCAGCGGCGTGACGGGTTCGATCGCGGACCCGGCCGGACTGGTGGACTGGCTCTTCACCCAGCAGACGATGGTGACCGACGTCCGCCCGGTGGATCCGGGCCCGCTGGGCGGTGAGGTCCGGTGCGGTGCCGCGCAGAAGAGCGGCTACCACGTCACCGTGTGCCTCTGGGCGGACCGGGACAGCGTCGGTCAGCTGTTCGTCGTGTCCCGCTCCGACCGGGACCGGACCGGCGACATCGCCGGACTCAGGAAGGAACTGGTGGCGCCGCCGGGGTGAGGTCCACCGCATACCGGGTACCGTCGCGCGGGCGACCCGACCACACTGGACGACATGTTCCTGCGGTCCCTCGATGTCACCGGTCTCTTCACCTGGTACGCGCTGGTCGTCCCGCCGCTCGTGGCGGCGACCGCGCTGCTGCGGTACCTCGTCAACGCCGGGCGGCCGAACCGGGCACCACTGTCCACGTTCGAGCTGGCGTACCTGTCCGGCGGCGCCGACCTGGCCTGCCGTGCCGGTCTGGCCTGGCTGCACCGGGCCGGCCTGATCGAGACCGGCCCGCTGGCCACGCTGCGGTCGGTGGGCCGGGCACCGCAGAGCCCACCACCGTTGACTTCGGCCCTGTACTCGGCGCTGCGGGGTGGGCAGACCTGGTCGCAGGTCCGCCGGGACCACGAGGTACGCCGCGAGCTGCACCGCACCGGGCAGCGGATGATCCGGTACGGCTACCTGCTGTCGCCCGCCGGGCGGCGCGCCATCGCCCTGGCCACCGTACCGTTGTTCCTGGTTGCCGCCGTCGCGGCGGTCCTGCTCGCGGTCGCCCTCGCCGACGACACGCCGTCCCGGCCGGCCCCGACGGTGGGGCTGCTGTTGTCGGTGACCGCGACCGTGCTGGCCGGCTGGCTGTTGGCGCAGCCACCGGCGACCACCCGCGCCGCCCGCCGGGCGCTGCGGAAGGCCCGGGAACGCTTCGGGGGGAGCCGGGACTGGTCGACCGTCCCGGCGGCGGAGCTGAGCCGCGCGGTGGCGTTACGCGGTCCGCGTGGTCCGTTGGCGACGGACCCGGTCTTCGCGGCGGCGTTGCAGATCGAGGACGTCCAGCCGGCGCCGTTCGGGAAGGACGTGCCGTCGACGGCGTCGTCCCGGTCGGGCGACACCGGCCCGGTCGACGCCCGGGGCTGACTGCGGCTGCTCAGTCGCCCTCGACGGTCGCCACCCGGTCCCCGGGGACGAACGGCGCCTGCACCACGAAGTGCAGGTAGTCCGGCGAGCTGGCCTGGAAGGTGTGCGTCTCGCCCGGCTCCACCACCAGCATCGACCCGGCGGCGAGGGGCACCTCCAGGCCGTCGACGACCGCGATGCTCCAACCCCGGGCCACCAGGTAGATCTCGCACATCCCGTCGTGCCGGTGGGGCTGGTCGACGCCGCGATCGGCCCATCCCACGGCCACCGGCACCGACGAGTTCCATGGCCCGACGAACCAGCCCTTGCCGTCGGGCGGCGTACCGTCGACGCTGCCCACGATCATCCGAGCCTCCCGTCGGGGGTGGCGGGCGCCGGTACCGGTACGACGTCCCGCACGATCGCCGGCTGTGTCGACGGGTACGGCACGGCGCCGTCGCTCAGTTGGCGGATGATCCCGTCGAGCAGGTCGAACGTCTCGGCGTACCCGGTCGGCACCCGGCCGGCCACGACTGCCCGGTGCGGTGTGCCGTCCCGTTCGACGGTCAACCGTCGCAGGGTCGCGCCGGGTACCGGTGGTGGTGCCGCCGGCACGGCCGGGAAGCCGGCCCGGTCCAGCGTCGCCCACAGGGTGGCCAGGGCGTCGGCGTCCACCTGACCGGTCCACGCCCCGACCGTGCGGGTACGGGAGAAGTGCTGTGTCAGCCGGGCGTGACCGTCGGCTCCGACGGCCAGTTCGCTGCGACCCCACGGGTCGCCGGGATCGTGCTCGTTGCCGATGCTGTACCCCAGGGTGCCTGCCGCCACCGACGCATCCTACGTCCGTGGCGGGGGGACACCCGTGCCGGGCGAACACGCCCGAGGGCGTGGCTTGCCTCGCGGCTCGGTGGCCACTAATCTACAACCAAATGGTTGTAGATGAGCTGGGCGGGACGGAAGCCGACCGCATCTTCCACGCCCTGGCCGACGCCACCCGGCGCGACATCATCGCCCGGGTGATCCGCCAGGAGCAGTCCGTGTCCGCGCTCGCGCGGCTCTACCCGATGAGTCTCGCGGCGGTGCAGAAACACGTGGCGGTGCTGGAACGCGCCGCGCTCGTTACCAAGGAGAGGCACGGAAGGGAACAACGCGTACGCGCCGACCTGACCGTCCTGCGTCGGGCGACCCGGTTGCTCGACGCGTACGAACAGCTCTGGCGACACCGCACCCACAGCATCGAACAGATCCTCGCCGAGGATCAGGAAGGACACTGAACCATGGCCGTGGTCAGCACCCACCGGGACGAACAGGCGTTGACGCTCACCTTCGTCGCCGAGTTCGCCGCCAGCGTCGACCGCGTCTGGCAGGTCTGGCAGGACCCACGTCAACTCGAACGGTGGTGGGGGCCGCCCACCTGGCCGGCCACCTTCGATCGGCACGAGTTCGTCGTCGGAGGGCAGTCCCGCTACCACATGACCGGACCCGAGGGGGAGAAGGCGCGCGGCTGGTGGACCATCACCGCCATCGACGCCCCCCACCGGCTGGAGTTCGAGGACGGATTCTCCGACGAGAACGGCGAACCGGTGGACGCCGACGACCCGATCCGGATGACCGTGACCATCGAGCCGGTCGAGTCCGGCACCCGCATGACCACGGTCGCCGCGTTCGCCAGCACCGACCGGATGGAGCAGCTCGTGGCCATGGGCATGGCGGAGGGCATGCGGGAGGCGATGGGCCAGATCGACGCCCTGCTGGCACGCCAGGAGGTCCGGAAGGGGACGGAATCGTGAGGAGGCTGATCGCCAGTACCTTCCTGACCCTCGACGGGGTCATGCAGGCCCCCGGCGGGCCGGGGGAGGACGACGACTCCGGCTTCGCCCACGGCGGCTGGTCGGTGACCTACTGGGACGACGTGATGGGCGAGTTCATGGGCGAGTCGATGGGCCGGCCCTTCGATCTCGTCCTCGGCCGCCGCACCTACGACATCTTCGCCGCGCACTGGCCCCGGGTCCCCGACGACGAGGGCGCCAAACCGTTGAACGACGCCACCAAGTACGTCGCCTCGCGCGGTCGTCCCACCCTCGAATGGCGTAACTCGGTGCTGATCGACGGGGACGTGGCCGAGGGCGTCGCGGCACTCAAGCAGGCCGACGGGCCGGAGTTGCAGGTGCACGGCAGCGCCAACCTGCTCCAGACCCTGATCCGCCACCACCTCGTCGACGAGTACCGGCTGATGATCTTCCCGGTCGTCGTCGGGTCCGGCAAACGGCTGTTCGGTGACGGCGCCGTTCCCGCCGGACTGAAACTCGTCGACAGCAGGGTCTCCACCACCGGGGTCGTGATCGGCACGTACCAGCCGGCGGGGGAACTCGTCACCGGTTCGTTCGCGTTGGACTGAGCACCGCCCCGGTGGGCGCCGGCTTGAACTTCCCACGACCGTCGTGAGATTCTTTGTCGTCGATAGCTCGCGCGCGGGGCTGATCACCGTCCACCTGGGCAACCGGGACCGACCACGGTCTCCGGAGGTGCGGCGACGTGTGCCACGGGAGCACCCGGGACAGTCCGTCCATGGGTCCGCCCGCCGCCCCGACGCACCTCCCACCCGTCACCGGCAGGGCGAGTCCCTTTCGTGAGAACGAAGGAACTCCACATGCAGAACCCGCGCAGGTACGGGTACGAGAATCCCATCCCGCTGTCGCCGCCCGTACGCCCCGCCCGGGGCCGCTGGACGGCACTCGCCGCGAGCCTGCTGCTCGCCACCGGGGTGCTCGCCGCCGTCGACCCACCGACGGTACGGGCGGCGGCGAGCGACCCGGTGAGCGTGACGGTGAACCTGAGGGCCGGACTGGCGACCGTGCCGGAGACCGCCCTCGGCGTCAACCACGCCATCTGGGACCAGAACCTCGGCACCAACGAGACGTCGGACCTGCTGCGTGCCGCCGGCGTGCAGATGCTGCGCTACCCGGGCGGCTCGTACGCCGACATCTACCACTGGAAGACCCACACCGCCCCCGGTGGCTACGTCGCCCCGAACACCGACTTCGACACCTTCATGGCGGCGGCCCGCCGGGTCGGCGCCCAGCCGATGATCATCGCGAACTACGGCACCGGTACCCCCGAGGAGGCCGCCGAGTGGGTGCACTACGCCAACGTCACCAAGGGCTACGGCGCGAAGTACTGGACGGTCGGTAACGAGAACTACGGCAACGGCCACTACGGGTCCGGCTGGGAGGCCGACCACCATCCCGACAAGAGCGCCACCTACTACGCCAACCTGGTCGTCGACTACGCCGACGCGATGAAGGCGGTCGACCCCACCATCAAGGTCGGCGCGGTGCTGACCATGCCGGGCAACTGGCCGGACGGGATCACCGCCGGCACCGACCCGGGCCCCTGGAACCAGGCCGTGCTCTCCATCGCCGGCCCGAAGATCGACTTCGTCGACGTGCACTGGTACCCGGGCGGCACCGCCGCCGAGTCACTGGCCCGTACCAGCCACATCGACGACGCCGCCTACCTGCTGCGGCAGCAGATCGACCGGTACGCCGGGCCGGACGCCGCCCGGATCGGCATCAGCTTCACCGAGCTGAACGTCGGACAGGGCACCACCACCCAACCGGGCGCGCTGTTCCTCGCCGACGCCTACAGCGACCTGCTGGAACAGGGTGTCTTCACCGTCCAGTGGTGGAACGTGCACAACGGTATCGGCACCGTGTCGACGATCGCCGGCCACACCGACTACGGCGACTACGGCATGCTCTCCAGCGGCGGCTGCACCTCCGACGGCACGATCTGCGAACCACCACTGAACACGCCGTTCGCCGCCTACCACGGGCTGACCATGCTGAGCCGTTTCGCCCGCACCGGCGACCAGTTCGTCCGCGCCGGCACCGACCAGCCGCTGGTCACCGCACACGCCGTCCGGCGCGCCAACGGCGAGGTCGCCGTGCTGCTGGTGAACAAGGACTCGGACAACTCGTACCCGGTCGCCATCGACTACGCCGGCTTCACCCCGTCGACCGCCGCGCCGACCGTGCACACCCACACCAACGGTGCCACCGCCATCACCACCAGCCAGTCGGGCAGCGCCACCAGCCGGACCCTGCCGCCGTACTCGCTGACCACCCTGGTACTGCGGCCGGCCGGGGCCACCACCGGGCAGCCCGGCGCCCCCGGCCAGCCCACCGTCGCCGCCGTCACCGACCGCACCGCCACCATCTCCTGGCCCGCCGGCACCGCCGGTGCCGACCCCGTCGCCAAGTACGAGGTGTACCGGCAGCACGGGGCGGTCAGCGAACAGCTCGGCGAGACCACCGGCACCTCGTACACCGTCGGCAACCTCGACCCCGGCAGCCGGTACACCGTCAACGTGCTCACCCGGGACGCCGCCGGCCGGGTCTCCTGGTCCTCACCGCCGCTCACCTTCACCACCGGCAGCCCGACCGACAGCAGGTGCAGCGTCCGCTTCACCAAGGGCACCGACTGGGGCAACGGGTACGTCGGCACCATCGACATCGTCAACAACGGACCCGACCCGGTCAGCGGCTGGACCCTCACCTACACCTGGCCGACCACCTGGCAGCAGGTGAGCAGCGGCTGGAGCGCCAACTGGGCACAGACCGGCACCACCGTCCGGGTCACCAACACCGACGACAACCGGCAGATCCCCGGCGGCGGGGGCAGCACCAGCGCCGGTTTCGTCGGCGCGTACAGCGGTCCGAACGTGCTGCCCACCGCGTTCACCCTGAACGGCGTCCCCTGCACCACCCGGTGACCACCCGCCACCGGAGAGGTTGACCCGCCCCAAACCACGGGCGATCTTGCACTTGTGGCCCCGATATTTCTCACGAAAGAGACAAAAAGTGGGCCGCAAGTGCAAGATCGACCGTGGAGCGGGCTTGCATCCGTCTGGGACCTCGACCCGACCGCCGAGCGGACCGCCCGCGACCTGACCCAGCGGGAAACCTCCTGCTGCTCGTTTTTCACCTTCTCCTTCACGCACTCCGCCGAGGCACTCCGGCTGGAGGTGCGGGTACCGGACCGGCACGTCGCGGTCCTCGACGGGCTCGCCGCGCAGGCGACCGCAGGGCTGCGACGGTGAGCGGCCTGCGCAGCAGCCAGGTCGCCACGGCGGCCGGCGTGAACCTCCAGACCCTGCGGTACCACGAACGGCGCGGACTGCTCGCCGAACCGGAACGCAGCCTGGGCGGGCACCGGCTCTACCCGGACCAGACGGTGGTCCTGCTGCGGGTGATCAAAGCGGCGCAGCGGTTGGGTTTCACCCTGGCCGAGATCGCCGACCTGCTCGATGCCGGCCGGCGCCGCCACGGCGGCCGCCCCGACCCGGGACTCCGTACCCGGATACGCGACAAACTCGCCGAGGTGGAGACCAGGATCGCCGACCTAGATCATCGCGGCCACCCTCCGGTCGGCCGCCGACGCCGGCTGCGACGACCTGCTCACCTGTGCGGGCACCGCGTGCTGCCCGATCCCGTTCACCGACCTCGCCCGGAAGGACTCCTGATGCCCACTCTCGTCGACCATGTCCGGCGGGTACTGCCCGTCTCCCTGGTGGTGGGCCACCCGCCGGCACCGGCGCGGCTGCGCCGGGGGCAGCTGCGCGTGCGGGACCGCCGGCTGACGGACCTACCGGTCCGCCCCGGAGCCGGCCGCCGCCACCCGGCGTGCCGCCGCGACGATCATCGCGTCGACCTCGTCGGACACCAGATCGCCGTACGTCTCGTAGACGTCCTCCAACTCCACCAGCCGCTCGGCGAGCGCAGAGGAACCGTGACCGAAGGTGCGCCATGCCCAGCCGGTCAGCTCCCTCGGCGTCATGTCCCCCGCCACGACGCGTGCGGCGAGGATGCGAAGTGCTGCCTCGTTGCCTGCCAGGCTCCCCGGTCGGTGGTGGTCGAGGTCGACCTCGCGCAGGGCACCCTCGACGAACCGGGGCACCTCCTCGTCGGCCTGGCCGGCGGATACTCCGGCGAGCATGCCCAGGTGCGGGCCGTCGAAGCCGGCGACCAGCAGGTCGCACGCGGCCACCACGACGTCGGACGCGTTGACGTACCCGACGCCCCACAACGCGGTGGCCGCACGCATCCGGGCCAGTGCCTCCGCAGGCTGCATCACTCCATGATGGACCCACCGGTGCCGTCCGGACCGCCGGCCCGGTGCGGTACGGTCTGGCTCATGCTGCGCCGGTGGGGCCTGACGGGAATCGTGGTGGTGTGCGGCCTCCTCCTGGCCAGGGAGTTCTACGTCGACACCTCCCCGGTGGCCGGCATCGTCGCACTGGTGGCGGCCCTCGGGCTGGCCGCCCTACTCTCCCCGGCGGCGTTCCCCCGCCACGTCAGCGCCGCCGACGCCGCGCAGCGCAGTGCCCGTGACGGCCGGGCCGTCGTGTACTGGCGACCGGGCTGCCGGTACTGCCTGGAACTGCGTATCCGGTTGGGTCGCGACGCCCGCCGCCTGCACTGGGTCGATATCTGGCGCGATCCGGCCGGTGCCGCCGCCGTGCGGGCGATCACCGGCGGCAACGAGACCGTGCCGACGGTGGTGCTGGCCGGGCAGTCGTACGTCAACCCGGAACCCGAGCGGCTGCGTACCCTGCTGCACCAGGGCTGACCGCCGGGTTACCGGCGGGGCACCGCGTCGACGGTCAGCCGGCTGGCAATGGTGACCTCGCCGGTGAGCGGTATACCGCTGCGGCATGTTCACACCGCTTCGGTATACCGCTCACCGGTACCGGCGGACGCGGCACGGGAGGACCGCAGCGGGTCACTTCCCGTGCATGCCGCTGTCCCTGGGCGTGAGATCGTCGACATCGACGAGCGGCTGGCACTCCTGACGGGCAGGTACGCCCCTCAGCCGTGCGTTCAGCCAGGTGACGATGTCAGCTGGTGCGACGTAGATGATGGTGACGTGGGTCGCCTCGGGATATTCGCGGTGCTCCACGACGTCACCGAAGGAGCAGAGCTCCGCGAGCAGCAGGTTGACCCCTGACGGGGCGGCAATGGTGTCCCTGCCGCCGCTGGCCAGCAGGATCGGTACGTCGATATGCTGCTGCACGGGAGCGATACTGCGCATCCAGCGCAACAACGTCTGGTTACGTGTCCAGTCGGGGTTGGCCAGACGCTGGAGGGGCGGGTCCAGGTTTGCGAGATACTCGATGGCTTCGTCGAGGCAGAGCCGTTCCAGGGCCGGCAGCTGCGCCGCGAGTTCCGGCGAGAGCAGATCGGTGTACCGGATGCTCTCCGGTGCGAACTCGACCGCAGCCACCGCCGTGTAGGCCAGAAACACCGCCGAGGCGAGCGTCGCCGCCGTGAACGGTGGCCGCGCGGCGGCCAGGGCATCGTTTCCTGCCGTCGAAGCACCGCTGGCGATGGACATCGGGACGATACCGAGGAGTTCCAGTTCCGGCGCTCGCTGCTGACCGATCTCGCCTACGCCGAGAGTCGGTAGTCCGCCTTCCGAGTGGCCGGCCGCGAACCAGCGCCGTCCCACTTCCGGCGAGACGTTACGCGCCGCCAGGACGCTGTCGATCATAGAACGGGCAAGCGTGTATTTCTGGAGAAAGTTGTGCAATTTTCCCGAGAGGCCCAGTCCCGCATAGTCGGTGGCGACGACCGCGTACCCGGCCCGCAGGAAATGCGCGATTAAGCTGTCGTAACTTCCCAGTTCGGGGTCCCGCGAAGGTGCGCACTCCGGACCGATCCCGGTGGTCCCGTGCCCCCATGCGATGACCGGCCACCCCTGTTTCGGGGCCACGCCGCGCGGAAGCATCAGGGAACCCGTCACCGCGATGGGTGTCCCGTGGATTCCCTCCGAGCGGTACTTGATCCGCAGCGCCTGGGAGCTGGCCTCCCGGACCGGTTCGGTGACCGGCATCGGCTCGGTGGCGAACACCCCGCCGACGGGCGTGTTCTCCAGCTCCCACCGGCTCGGGCTCTGGTAGAAGCCGGTCCGCCCGGCGTCGCCGTGCGCGAGCGCGCCACCGGCCGTGCCCGCGCCGGACAGGGTGAGGACGGCGACGACGCCGAGACCGAGACCGAGGACGCCCCGCCAGAACCGGCGCCCCCGCCCGGTTCTTCGTCTGAGCTGCCCGAGCGACGTGTGGGAGTCTTCCGACGGATGGCCTGCCGTACGGGCCGGTTCGGGAAATTTCGATGCGCGTGGTACCACAACGACCTCCGATCGAGGGATTTGGGTGAGATTCCAGCATCAACCGGAAAAAGCGTCTGCGGCCCCGTTTCGGCATCGCCTCACTGATTCGGGGACCTGATGTGGGGATGGCCGGTGGCCCGGGACTCGGGCGGCCACCGCGAGTGGCCGCGATGAGGGGCGGCGTTTCCGTAGCCGCTGCTCCCGGAGCGCGGCAGAAGCGACACCTCATGTGGTACGAGGGCGGGGCCAGGGGAGGGTGTGCAGCACGATTGTTCGCGAGTGAACCTTGTTCTACTCGCGGCGGCGTCTGAACTCAGGGCGTCGAGCCGTACACTCTCCGGCATCGAGCGCCGACGACGTATGGCCGTTGCGCGCCGGCACGGGAGGGAGATCGAATGCAAGACCCTTCGGACTCGACGGAGAGCGCCCCGTCTGAGGAGGACGGTCAGCGCAGAACCGTCGACTCGCCCGTTGTGGACAACCCGACACCCGACTCGGACCTCGACCCGACGACGGCATCGACGGTCCTGGCGGAGGTGCTGCCAGGAGTTGCTGTCGTCTTCGGTGAGGTCCCGGCGGTACTCAAACTCGAATTGATGGACTTTGGGCTCGTACCGGCCGCTGACCGTACGCAGATCTCCACATTTCTCGCCTCGATCGGCAATACGGCGACCGTAGCCGGCAACCTCGGAAACGTATTCGCCAGCGCACAGGGGCTCTACCGGCTCAGCAGCACGACTCAGGCCCTGCTGAAGGCGGGCGGAACGCTCGCGGTCAAGGACGGCGCGAACCTCGGAGCGATCTTCGCCAACGGCAAGATAGTCGGTCAGGCCCGCCTCATTCCGGTGGATGCGGTGGGTGCGGCGCAGCTTGCCGCCACGATCGGGCCGGCGCTGGCCATGATCGCCCTTCAAATGCAGCTCAGTGAGGTCACCAGCCTCACGAGGACCAACATCGCGCTGACCAGCCAGGTACTCACGACCATCCGCCACGAGCAGTGGGCCGAACTGACGGCGCTCGTCGCCAGCATCGATCGCGCCATCGACCGAGCGCGAGAGATCGAGTCGGTACCCACCTCCTTGTGGAACAGCATCGCGGGTCATGAGGCGTCGTTGCGTAAGCAGCTTGAGCTGTACCGGCTGAACGTCAGCAACCACGTCCGGCAGATCCGTCACGCCACGCAGGGCCGCCGTGCATATCTGGAGACGAACGCCGAGGCGATCATCTTCGACGCGCACGCCCTGCTCTCCTCCCTCAAGGCATGGACCGGACATCAGGCACTGCACGCCGCGCGGGCCAGAGCCGTTGGAGCCGAAGACGCTGACGAGGCCCGGCTCGTTGACGTCATCGCGCGCGACACCCGTACCGCGCTCGACTCCGCTCTCCCCGAGGCGACCAGCCTCGTCGACTCGCTGACCCGGGAGCTACGCATCATCGTCGAGCTTCCCGGACGTGGCACACTGCCGCTGTCGAGCAAGCGGAAGGACTCGACCGCAGCCCGCCAGACCGCCGCCGGTCTGCTGGAGGCGATTCAACCGCTTGCCGATGCTCTCCACCCGCCAGGCCCTCCGCTGGAGGTGCCGGACGCCGCCTGCGCACCCGAATCGCTGGACCTCGGACCGTACCTCCGCATTCTGCGATGGTTCCTCGAAGACGGTGAAACCCTCCGCGTCCTCGGCTTCGCCGATCAGCCCGATGCTTCCGACCCGATTTCTTCGATTTTCAACGGGGCGATGGAAAAGCTGGCAGCAGTGCGGGACAAGGTGACGGCAAAGACACTTGTCGCCGTCACCGACCGCCGCATCATCACGGCCAAGACGAACACCTTCCTCGAGCAGGGTGAGATCCATCAGGAAATCCCGGTAGAACGGGTGCGATACGTCCGGTCAGCGACCAGCCAGGACAAAAGCTCACGCTCGGCAATCGACCTCATCACGCGCGACGAGAACATCCGATGGCACTTCCAGGTCGACATCGAGAACACCCAGGTGGACGCGCTTGCCGCCGTGCTCGCCGAGTCGATGAACATACCGGACGTCGAACGCGAAGAGCTTCGACGGCGGAGCCACGTTGCCATCGAGGCGGGCAGTGAACATCGCGCCGAGGCCGCCCTGGAGCGGGCCCGACCAACCGTGTGACAGGAAGTGCCGGAGATGCTCGGCGTCTCGCGACGGATGCGGATGTGGGAGCGCTGAGGGGTACGGGTGCGGCCAGTGCGGCGTAGCGCGGGCGCGCAACCTGACAGCACAGATGGAGCAGCTCGACAGGGCGCCATCGTCAATCGGGCTGTCGCCCACGTGTCAGGAAAGCCCCGAGTCAGGTGCTCCGGCCGAGTAGGAAGGGGCCGAGCAGTTCGCGGACCCGCTCCTCGGTGGCGGCGGCGTCCGCGCCCGCCTCGATCATCCGGCTGGCGGTGTAGACCACCGAGCTGATCAGCCCGGCCGTACTGGCCGGGTCGGGCAGGCCCAGCTCGCGCAGGGCGGCCACCAGTGGGGTGCTCATCTGCTCGTGCATCTGCCGGGTGCTGGCGTCGACCTGCTCACCCGGTACGGACTCGATCAGCGCGGCGGCCAGGGCGTGCTCACCCTCGGCGACCAGACGCAGGTTCGTCGAGACGTACGCCAGGACCTGCTCACCCGGGCTGCCGGCGGCGGCCATCGCGCCGGTGACCTGCCGGGACCAGTTCGGCAGCACCTCGTTGACCAGTGCCAGCAGCAGGTCGTTGCCGGAGCGGAAGTACTCGTACACCGAGGAACGCGCCACCCCGGCACGGGCCGCCACGGCGGCGAGGGTGGGGGTGTGGCGCGGATCCTCGGCGAGCAGCGCGCGGGCGGCGTCGAGGAGGGCCCGGTGCCGTTCGGCCCGGTGCTGGGCAACCGTCGGCGCGTTGATGCGTGGCACCGGCCCTCCTCTCACGTCGGTCAACCGGCGGACAACCGCCCGTCAATCATCTCAACCACCCGGTCACAGTGCTCCAGCACATCATGGTCGTGGGTCACCATGACGGTGGCGACGGCCGTCTGCTTCGTCTCCTTGGCCAGCAGTTGCACCACCTCGTGACTGCGGGCCCGGTCCAGTGCGGCGGTGGGCTCGTCCACGAGGAGCAGCGACGGGCGTCCCACCAGTGCCCGCGCGATGCCGATCCGCTGCCGCTCACCACCGGAGAGCTGGTGGGGGCGCCGGTCGGCCCGGTGTGCCATGCCGACGTCCGCGAGCAGTTGGGCAGGGTCCCGGTCGTCGGCGCGCCGTCGGCTGAGGGTACCGACCAACCGGAGCTGGTCCAGGGCGGTGAGCGCCGGCAGCAGGTTGCCGCTCTGGAACACGAAACCGATGTGGTCACGCCGGTAGGCGGCCCGTGCCCTGCTGCTCATGGTGGCGATGTCCTGGCCGTCGATGGTGACCGTACCCTCGTCGGGGATGGTCAGCGCGCCGGCGACCGCGAGCAGGCTGGACTTGCCGGCACCGGACGGGCCGACCACGGCGACCAGTTCTCCGGGGGCCACCGTCAGGTCCACGTGGTCCAGGGCGGTGACCACGGAGTCGCCGTCGCCGAGGCGCAGGGTCACGCCGGACAGCACCAGCCCGGTACGTTCCGTGGTGGTCATCGCTGTCCTCCCAGGGCGGCGAGCGGGTCGATGGCGGCGACGCGGACGATGGCGGTGGCGGCACCGAACAGGCCGAGCAGGACCAGCAGCAGGCTGGCGAAGGTCACGGCGGGTGCTTCGAGGGCGAACGGCACTCCGGTACCGCCCATCAGCCCGCCGAAGCCCGCCCCGCCCGCCACCCCCACGGCGATCGAGGCGGTCAGGATCACCAACGCCTGCACGAGGCCGTCGCGCAGCAGGTACCGCCGGGCGGCACCCATGGCGCGCAGTACGGCCAGCTCGTGCCGGCGGTTGATCGTCCAGACCGTGAAGAACGCGCCGACGACCAGGGCCGAGATGGCGTACAGGAAGACCTGGATGAGGGTCAGCGTCGAGGTTTCGGCGGTGTAGCCGGGCGAGGCGCCGTACGACGTCTCCTTGGTCACGGCCGACGTGCCGGCGGCGGCGTCGCCTGCGGCGAGGTCGATGGTGCCGTCGCCCCGGATCGCGACCGCGGTCGCCTGGTCGGCCTGCTGCGTGCGCAGCTCCTCACCCGGGCCGACCCCGGCGTGCAGCCGTCGCCAGGCGGCCAGCGGCAGGTACGCCACGTCGACGTGACCGAAGGTGTGCTGGTCGGCGGTGACGCCCACCACGGTCAGTCGGGTACCGATCCGGTCGACGGTCAGCACGTCGCCGATGCGCAGGCCGGCGTCCAGGGCCGTCCGCGAGACCACGAGGCCGTCCGGGGCGCCCAGGCCGGAGCCTTCGGCGGCCGTCGGGGTCAGGAAGGAGCCCGGTTCGACGCCGAAAAGGGCGAGGTCGATCGGTACGCCCCGGTTGCTGCGGGTGTTGACCAGCATGGTGCCGAACGGTGCGGCGTCCTGCACGCCGGGCTGTTCACGCCACCGGGCGACCTGGTCGGCGTCCACGACGCTGCGGGAGAAGGCGGAGTCGAGCTTGGTGCCGGCGTCGAAGGCGAACGCGGTCACCGGCAGTCGCTGCAACCCGGAGACGCCGTCGTTGACCAGGCCGGACGACAGTCCGGACAGCAGCACCATCAGGACCGCGATCAGGGCGACCACGCTGCCCATCAGGGTGAACCGGGAGCGCGCGAAGCGTAGCTCGCGCAGCGCAAGAAACATCCGTCCTCCTCGGGGAGGCGTCGGCTGGTTTTTCCGACGCGACGTCGGCAAGGATACCGACGGCCTGTCGGTAAAACGCAGCCGCCCCGGGTTCGCCGGAGATGTCGGCGGCTCCGGTCGTCCAATGCGGCGGTGGGCGCGCGATCACCGCAGGTGGTGCGGATCTTGCCGTGGGTCATGCCGGGTGTTATGAATATCGACGTTCGCGAAGCACCGGTTGATGATCGAGTCACCCAGGTCGAGCGGGGTCGACGTGAGCGGAGATGGTGTGAACAGCGGTTCCTCCTGGCCCGGACAGTTCGACCTCGACGACCCCCTGCACCTGGTGGAATGCCCCGCCGGCCCACCGCCGACCGGGTTGCGCCCGGTGCCGCCCGGCCGTGAGCTGCACCCCGACCAACCGGTCCGGCCCGCGCCCGGCGTGCACTGGGCCGACTGCGACGGTGAACTGGTCGCCCTCGACCTGAACACCGACCGGTTCGTCGCCCTCGGTCGGTACGCCTCGACGGTGGTCACCGCCGCGCTCGCCTCCCCGGCGCCACCGCCCGCCCACCCGCAGGCCCGGGCGGTGCTGGACAGCCTCGCCGCGCGGGGACTGCTGGTCTCGGCGACCGGGCCCGCAGT